>NZ_JASCAR010000024.1:0-188592 GCF_029967715.1 Klebsiella sp. V115_8 | reverse complement strand
GGGCTATAGCTCAGCTGGGAGAGCGCTTGCATGGCATGCAAGAGGTCAGCGGTTCGATCCCGCTTAGCTCCACCAAATTCTGCACCCAGCGGATTTGGTTCGTAAAGAGGTCCTGTGGGGCTATAGCTCAGCTGGGAGAGCGCTTGCATGGCATGCAAGAGGTCAGCGGTTCGATCCCGCTTAGCTCCACCAAAATTCAGAACCCTCGCTTCGGCGGGGGTTTTTTTTATCTATTTTCATGTAAAGCACTTTCTGGTTACGTCAGTTAATCTCCAGCTATTAAAATCGAAAGTAATTTCAGACTTTTTCCTGATAATTCACCTTGCTTGCCCTAAATAAGCAACATAACATTTCCCCCATTAAGCGTAATGAGGTTGCCGGAGTTTTAATTAACAATAATGGTTGATAAAATTAACATTAATATCAAAAAAACTCTGTTGGCCTTTATCGTCTGTTTAGTCGCTATTCCGCTGGCTCGTTTTATTTCACCGCAAACGGTTATTGATGGCAATCTTATTTATATTGCCTGGCTGCCAATCAGCGTAATGTTTTCTGTTATTTTTATCTTTGGTCGCTATGCGATTGCGCCATTAATTCTCGCCTTTGCCATTACCAATAGCCTGATAATTAAATTAACGCTACCGCAGGCGTTTATCTTACTCTTTTGTCAGCTGTTTGCGGTGTTCGTCTCCTGCGCTATTCTAAGACTGATGGTGGGTAAGCGCTGGCGCTGTGGTCCAACGGCGAAACATATGGGGGCGCGGATCTTCTGGGGCGGGTTCTTCGCGCCGGTGCTGCTGAAAATCACCATGTACCTCGCCGGACAATATTTTGCGTTTCCCCTATCTATTACCAGCTATTTTGGTAGTATGCCGTTGATTTACACCGTAATAGATATTCAAAGTTTAATCAGCGCAGCATTAATTTTTACCACCTTTTTATATTATCCAATGCGGATGATTATCAATCCATGCTACGCTCGACGATTCTGGCGGCAGGAATGTTTACCGTGGCTGGCAGCCAAATATCGTTCCTTTACGCTATATTGGTTTATTGCGCTGGCGGTGATATTAACGCTATTGTGTGCGCCGTATCAGTCTGAATTTATTGCCGGTTATTTAGTTCCGGTGATTTTTATCGTCTACTTTATCGGGATTAGCCGGATTGGTCATGCGCTGCTGCGTATTTCATGGTCGGTCTCGGCTTTTTTACTGGTGGTGTATAACAAAAACTTTCTCCAGGGTGTCCAAAGCGAGTATTCATTATCCTTTGTGCTGTCAGTGTTGATCTCCTTTACTATCTGTTTGTTTTATATGGCAGACACCTATGCCCGCAGCGATCGCAATAAACGCCGCTGGCGTAGTCAGGCGGAAGAAGATCCGCTGACTGGCTTGCCTAACCTGCGCGCGCTGGAGAGTCATTTACAGAGCTGTCCGCAGCAGGTTATCTGCAGCCTGCGTATTCATAATCTCGACTTTCTCAGCAGGCATTATGGCCTGATGATGGGGGTGGACTGTAAACGGCAGATTATTCGGGCGCTGCAACCGCTGCTGGGGGCGGCGGATAAAGTTTTCCAGGTGCCGGGCAGCGAACTGATCCTCGTGCTTGACGGACCGGAGCCTTCATCCCGTTTGCACCATATGGTCGCGGTTCTCAACCACAAAAAATTCAGCTGGCACAATCAGCCGCTGGATCTGGAGTTTGGCGCGGCCTGGGGCCGCGACGACGGTCAGCGCGAGGGCCTTCACCAGATGCTGGGTCAGCTAAGCTGGCTTTCCGAACAGGCGGGCAGCGAACGTCGGGTGCTGGCGCTGGATGAGGAGCAGGAGCTGGTGGTGGATCAAACCACCGAGCAGGTGCGCCTCCTCATGCGCGTCAAGCAGGTGCTCAAAGAGCGGGCGCTCATGCTCTATGCGCAACCGATTCAGAACAGGGAAGGGGAGGGATATCATGAGATCCTCACCCGGATGCGCTGTGGCGATAGCGTCATTATGCCCGATCAGTTTATCCCGTTGATTGTGCAGTTTAACCTCAGCCAACGTTTCGACATGCTGGTGCTGGAGACCTTGTTCAGCGTGCTTCATCAGCACGCTGGCCAGCGATTCTCGGTCAATCTGCTGCCTGCAACCCTGATGCAAAAGGATAGCGCCGCGCAGATTATCGCGCTGTTTCAACGCTATGCGGTCTCACCAGACCTTATCACTATTGAAGTCACTGAAGAGCAGGCCTTTTCCAATGCCGACATCAGCCGGCAAAATCTTGAAGCGCTGCGCGCGTTTGGCTGCGCCATCGCCATTGATGACTTTGGCACCGGATATGCGAACTATGAACGACTGAAGCATCTGCAGGCCGATATCATCAAGATTGACGGCTGCTTCGTCCGCGACATCCTCACTGACCCGCTGGACGCCATTATGGTGAAATCGATTGTCGAGATGGCGCGGGCGAAACAGATGAGCGTGGTGGCGGAATATGTCGAAAGCGAACCGCAAAAAGCGCGCTTGCTGGAGCTGGGGGTGAATTATCTGCAGGGCTACCTGGTGGGCAAGCCTCAGCCGCTGGGCGAATGACGGGTAAAAAAAAGCCGGGCATCGCCCGGCTCAGATGACAGGCGCCTGTTACAGAACCAGAGCCGCAATAGAAGCAGACAGGACGCTGACCAGCGTGGAGCCGTAAACCAGCTTCAGACCGAAGCGAGAAACCACGTTGCCCTGTTCTTCGTTCAGACCTTTGATCGCCCCGGCGATGATGCCGATAGACGAGAAGTTGGCGAAGGAGACCAGGAAGATAGAGATAATGCCTTCCGCGCGCGGGGAGAGCGTCGAGGCGATTTTCTGCAGATCCATCATGGCGACGAATTCATTGGAGACCAGCTTGGTAGCCATAATACTGCCCACCTGCAGCGCTTCGCTTGCCGGCACGCCCATCACCCAGGCGACCGGGTAGAAGATATAGCCAAGGATCCCCTGGAAGGAGATGCTGTAGCCGAACCAGCCGGTCACAGTGGCGAACAGGGCGTTCAGCGCGGAGATCAGCGCGATGAAGCCGATCAGCATCGCCGCCACGATAATCGCGACTTTAAAGCCCGCCAGAATGTACTCGCCCAGCATCTCGAAGAAGCTTTGACCTTCGTGCAGATTCGACATCTGCAGATTTTCTTCACTCTCTTCCACACGGTACGGGTTAATCAACGACAGAACGATAAAGGTGCTGAACATGTTGAGCACCAGCGCCGCGACGACGTACTTCGGCTGCAGCATGGTCATGTATGCGCCAACGATGGACATCGATACGGTGGACATCGCGGTCGCCGCCATGGTGTACATACGGTTGCGCGACATTTTGCCGAGAATATCTTTATAGGCAATAAAGTTTTCCGACTGGCCGAGGATCAGCGAGCTGACGGCGTTGAAGGACTCCAGCTTGCCCATGCCGTTGATTTTCGACAGCACGGTACCGATGGCGCGAATAACAATCGGCAGGATGCGAATATGCTGCAAAATACCGATCAACGCGGAAATGAAGACGATAGGGCACAGAACCTTAAGGAAGAAGAAGGCCAGACCTTTGTCGTTCATGCTGCCGAACACGAAGTTTGTCCCTTCGTTGGCAAAGCCGAGAAGTTTTTCAAACATCTCGGAGAAGCCTTTCACAAAACCCAGACCAATATCGGAGTTCAGGAAGAACCAGGCCAGCAGGACTTCAATGACAAGCAGTTGAACAACATAACGAATACGGATCTTTTTACGGTCATGACTGACCAACAGGGCCAGTATAGCCACCACAACGATCGCGAGGACAAAATGCAAGACGCGGTCCATAGTTGCTCCAAATATGAGGCAGGTTAAATTTCCGTGCACATTCTATGCAACGGCTTTAAAGAAAACGAGATCAATTGCACACTATTGCAAGGAACTGTGACCAATGGCAAAAATAGTGATCAAACATCCACTTTTGTTATGTTACGTAAAGGTTTTAAAAGTTGCATTCTTGTACTACTCTTAATAGCGGGCGCGATCGGGTTTATTGACGCCCGTTTTTCATTTCCGGCCAGCAATTGTTCCCTCCTATCACAGCAATCATTATCTCCATTCTAAATGAACTTGATAATCATTCGCATTTTGATAGCATGAAACATAGCAAAGGCTATATTTCCAGAGGCAGAAGATGACTAGCAGTCGCGTTGAGAATAGCAGTAGTCGCGCCGCGCGCAAGGTGAAGCTCGCCTTAATGGGGCCAGCTTTCGTCGCTGCCATTGGCTATATCGATCCGGGTAATTTCGCCACGAATATTCAGGCTGGCGCCAGCTTTGGCTATCAGCTGCTGTGGGTGGTGGTATGGGCCAACCTGATGGCAATGCTGATCCAGGTGCTCTCTGCCAAACTCGGCATTGCCACCGGTAAAAACCTGGCCGAGCAGATCCGCGACCATTACCCGCGCCCGGTAGTGTGGTTTTACTGGGTGCAGGCGGAAATCATCGCCATGGCCACCGACCTGGCCGAATTTATCGGCGCTGCGATTGGCTTTAAGCTGGTGCTGGGCGTATCGCTTCTGCAAGGGGCGGTGCTGACCGGGGTGGCGACCTTCCTGATCCTGATGCTGCAGCGGCGCGGACAAAAACCGCTGGAGAAGGTGATTGGCGGCTTGCTGCTGTTTGTTGCCGTCGCCTATGTCGTTGAGTTGATCTTTTCCCAGCCCGCGCTGGCTCCCCTGACCAAAGGGCTGGCGATCCCTACGCTGCCCAACGGCGAGGCGGTATTCTTAGCCGCCGGGGTGCTGGGGGCCACCATTATGCCGCACGTGATCTACTTACACTCCTCGCTTACCCAGCACCTGCACGGCGGGACGCGAAAAGAACGCTATAACGCGACCCGCTGGGATGTGGCGATCGCCATGACCATTGCCGGGTTCGTCAACCTGGCGATGATGGCGACCGCCGCGGCGGCATTCCATTTCAATGGCCATACCGGCGTCGCCGATCTTGATCAGGCTTACAGAACGCTGGAGCCGCTGCTGAGCCATGCGGCGGCGACCATCTTTGGCCTCAGCCTGGTCGCTGCAGGTTTATCATCGACGGTGGTGGGGACTCTCGCAGGTCAGGTGGTCATGCAGGGCTTCATTCGCTTTCATATTCCGCTGTGGTTTCGCCGGGCGGTCACTATGCTGCCGTCGTTTGTCGTCATTCTGCTGGGGCTGGATCCAACGCGCATCCTGGTGATGAGTCAGGTGTTGCTGAGCTTTGGTATTGCGCTTGCCCTGGTACCGCTGCTGATATTTACCAGCAATGCAAAGCTAATGGGAGACCTGGTGAATACCCGCTGGGTGAGAGGCATCGGCTGGGCGATAGTCGCGATTGTGGTGAGCCTGAACGGCTGGTTAATTGTGGGATCGCTGCTCGGGGTGGATTAATGGCCTCCTGATGCGGAATAAAGCGAAGGGGAGCCGATGGGCTCCCCTTTTCGTCTGTTAGTGATGGCCATGTCCATGACCGTGACCACGCCCGCCGGGACCACGTCCCCAGCCGCCGCGGCGATCGTCGCGGTCGCTCCAGCCCGCGCGATAGCCGCGCTCCCAGGCTTTATCTCTGCCTTTGTACCAGCCTTTGTGCCAGCCGTTGTCATGACGATGCCAACGGTTATCACGCCATTCATAGTGACGACGCCAGTAATCACGGTCGCGCCAGCTGCCACCGTCCCAGTAGTTACCGTAATTGTCACGATCGCCAATTTGTAATTTTATCGATGGCAACAGGGTGATTTCACCAGCGTTAGCGACTAATGGCGCTGCGGCCAGCAGTACTGCTGCCAGAATCAGTGACCTGAACATACTCTTCTCCTTCACGATCGGGGCCCTAAGCGGCCTGTTAACGTGATATTACGGGCCGGTAAAGACCTATCGCATCGGACGAACTCCGAAAGCACAGAAAAGAGCACTTTTTGCTAAAGTAACATTTGCTTTACAGCGCCAGGATGGCATCAATCGCGGCGCACTCTTCGGCGCTGAAATGACGATGTTTCAGCATTCCGACAGCGTCATCCAGCTGGGCGGTTTTGCTGGCGCCGATCAGCACGGAGGTGACTTTCTCCTCACGCAGCACCCAGGCCAGCGCCATCTGCGACAGCTTCTGCCCGCGTGCTTCCGCCAGCGTATTCAGCTGACGAATTTTTTCTAATCTGGCGCTGGTCAGCTGCTCCGGCTGCAGAAAACGACTGCTGCTGGCGGCACGTGAGTCTGCCGGAATGCCGTTGAGATAGCGGTCGGTGAGTTGTCCGCCGGCCAGCGGTGAAAACGCTATACTTCCCACCCCTTCCGTCTGCAAAAAATCCAGCAGCCCCTCTTCCACGCCGCGTTCAAACATGGAGTAGCGGGGCTGGTGAATGACGCAGGGGGTGCCGAGATCGTTAAGGATCTTCACCGCCTCCCGCGCCTGGGCCAGCGGATAGTTGGAGATGCCGACGTACAGCGCTTTACCCTGGCGGACAAGGTGATCAAGCGCGCGCATCGTTTCCGTCAGCGGTGTCTCCGGGTCCGGGCGGTGATGATAAAAAATATCGACATATTCCAGCCCCATGCGCTGCAGGCTCTGGTTAAGGCTGGCCACCAGATATTTGCGTGAACCCCAGTCCCCGTAAGGGCCGTCCCACATGGTGTAGCCCGCCTTGGTGGAGATGATCAACTCATCGCGATAGGGCAGGAGCGCCTCTTTGAGGATGCGGCCAAAATTGCTCTCCGCCGAGCCCGGCGGCGGCCCATAGTTGTTGGCCAGGTCGAAATGGGTAATGCCGAGGTCAAATGCGTGCTGGAGCATCTGCCGGCTGGTTTCCACCCGCGTTTCATCGCCAAAGTTATGCCACAGACCGAGAGAAATTGCCGGCAGCTGAAGGCCGCTGCGGCCGCAGCGACGATAGGCCATCGTTTGATATCGCGTGGTACTTGCCTGGTAAACCATTCTTCCTCCGCAGATAAAACAGGGTGTGTATACGTTTACACTAATCAATGTTCTGCGTGGAGTACATCGCTTTTTCGGCGTAATTATTGCTTTACACTGCCTTTATCGCTCCCTTTCTGGACAGGCGGATCGCTTATTCAATACTCAAATTACACCTGCGCCAAAATGAGGAAAATGGATATGCAACCGACTTACACTATTGGGGATTATCTGCTGGATCGCCTCGTCGACTGCGGTATTGACCGCTTGTTCGGCGTGCCGGGAGATTACAACTTACAGTTTCTCGACCGGGTCATTGCGCATAATGCCTTGGGGTGGGTCGGCTGCGCCAACGAGCTCAATGCGGCCTATGCTGCTGACGGTTATGCACGCATTAAGGGAGCCGGTGCGTTACTTACAACCTACGGCGTCGGCGAACTGAGCGCCCTGAACGGCGTGGCGGGCAGCTATGCGGAGCATATTCCGGTATTACATATCGTCGGCGCGCCCTCCACTGGCGCTCAGCAGCGCGGCGAACTGCTGCATCACACCCTGGGCGACGGCGATTTCCGCCATTTTGCGCGGATGAGCGAGCAGATCACCTGTAGCCAGGCGCTGCTGACCGCCGGCAACGCCTGCCATGAGATCGACCGTGTTCTGCGCGATATGCTGACGCATCATCGGCCTGGCTATCTGATGCTGCCGGCCGATGTCGCCAGAGCGGCAGCGATTGCCCCAGCGCAGCGCTTGCTGGTGGAGGCCGCTCCGGCGGATGAAAACCAGCTCGCCGGATTCTGCGAGCATGCCAGCCGCCTGCTGCGGGGCAGTCGACGCATCTCCCTGCTGGCGGACTTCCTCGCGCAACGCTATGGCCTGCAAAACACGCTCCGGGAGTGGGTGGCGAAAACCCCCGTCGCCCACGCCACCATGCTAATGGGCAAGGGGCTGTTCGATGAGCAGCAGAGAGGTTTTGTCGGCACCTACAGCGGTATCGCCAGCGCGCCGCAGACCCGGGAGGCCATCGAAAACGCCGACACCATCATCTGCATCGGCACGCGCTTCACCGACACCATCACCGCGGGATTCACCCAGCATCTGGCGCGGGATAAGACGATAGAGATCCAGCCCTTCGCGGTCAGGGTGGGCGATCACTGGTTCAGCGGCGTGCCGATGGATCAGGCACTGGCTGCGCTGATGACCCTTTCCGCACCGCTGGCGGCGGAGTGGGCTGCGCCTCAGGTCGTGGCGCCGGAAGTGGAGGAGGGGGCCGACGGCGAACTCACGCAGAAAAATTTCTGGGCGACGGTGCAGGGGGCGCTGCGTCCCGGCGATATTATTCTCGCCGACCAGGGGACGGCCGCCTTCGGCATTGCCGCGCTGAAGCTGCCGTCAGAGGCGTCGCTGATCGTCCAGCCGCTGTGGGGCTCGATTGGTTTTACCCTCCCGGCCGCCTATGGCGCGCAAATCGCGGCGGCAGAGCGGCGGGTGGTGCTGATTGTCGGCGATGGCGCCGCCCAGCTGACGATTCAGGAGATGGGCTCTATGCTGCGCGATAAGCAAAAGCCGCTTATTCTGCTGCTGAATAACGAAGGGTATACCGTGGAACGGGCGATTCACGGCCCGGAGCAGCGCTACAATGACATTGCCCTGTGGGACTGGCGACGCCTGCCGGAAGCCTTCGCCCCGGACGTTGCCTCGCGCTGCTGGCGGGTTACGCACACCGATGAGCTACGAGAGGCGATGGCGGAGAGCATCACCTCCGATACGCTCACCCTGGTGGAAGTGATGCTGCCGAAAATGGATATTCCCGATTTCCTGCGCGCGGTGACGCAGGCGCTGGAGGAACGAAACAGCCGCGTTTAGTCGGTATGGTGTCTGGCAATCATCAAGGGCCTCCCGGCCAGCAGCAGCCAGGCCGGGAGCATCACAATGCACAGCAGCGGCAGCAGCGTGGTGTCCGGCACCACCACGGCGGCCATAAACAGGCTCAGCCAGCCGTCGCGGGTGACGACCAGCACCATGCCGAGGATCGCGCAGGAGACGGTGATCGCCGCCGGCACGGCGTCCACGTGGGCATGCAGCATCAGCCCCAGCGCCACGCCGACGAAGACCGCGGGGAAAATCCGCCCGCCGCGAAAGCCGCAGGCCGAGGCGAGAACCAGCGCAGCCAGTTTAACCAGCGCGATGAGCAGATAATCCGAGGCTGTCAGCGTCTGGCTGAAGGCCAGCTGCTGCATCTCATCCAGCCCCTTAAACAACGTTAAATGTCCGCCAATGGTCCCGAGGATCCCTAACAGCAAGCCGCCGAGGCCCAGCGTCAGGATCGGGTTTTTCAGGCGGTGCATCAGCGTGTGCAGGCGCGGCAGACACCAGACGGCGACCATACCGACGGCGATAGCGATTAGGGCGACGATCATGCCGCTGACAATATCGACGAAGTGCATCTGGCTATAGTGTGGGAGCGGCAGCGTGAAGTGGGGGTGGAAAAACAGCCCGGTGGTCAGCGCGCCCGCGGCGGCGGCAAGCATCGGGGCAAACAGACGATCCCATAGCGGCGACTCGTTGCTGCTGTTGAGGGTTTGCGAAAAAATCAGCGCGGCGGCCACCGGGGTGCCGAAGAGGGCGCCGATGGTGCCTGAGGCCGCGAGAATGGTCCAGTCAAGAGAGCTGACCCGCGGGAACAGTCGGGAGCCGACGGCGACGGCCAGCGCAATATTCACCACCATAATCGGATGCTCCGGGCCGAGGCTGACGCCGCCGGCGAGGCCAAGGATCAGCGCCGCCAGCAGCCCGGGCAGCGCGCCGGTGGCAATGGGCGCGCCGATTAACGACTCGGTCGCCGGGTCCGGCCCGGCATGCCCCGGGCTGTAACGGACGACCAGGCCCACCGCGATCCCCGTCGCCGTGAGAATGGCGATGATCCACAGCGGGTTCTCGGCGCTTACTCCAAACTGCACAGGCAGATTGCTCCACAGGATGCGCTGCAGCAACGCGGCAACCTTCATCGCGCCGATCAGGATCAGACTGGAGGCGATGCCAATCAGGATAGCCGGCACCGACAGGATCAGCATTGTTCTGGCGCGAGGATGGAGCATGAAAATGTCCTTGTTAAAGTTCAGGAGCACTACTTTGCCTTTGTCGGCGGGGACCGTCGATGCAAATGGTGCTGAAACGATAAAGTTAAGGCGGCGTCTGATACCCGTGGCCTCGTTAATAGGCTACTTTGCATTGATTACAAACTAAATGTGACCTGTGTCGCTAAACAAGGGGCGTCCGCGAGTTGGACGTTGTTGTTAAGCCGCCATGAATTTACAGTGTGCCAAAAGATTTATTTTGACTTTAGCGGAGCCGTAACGGAATGACAAAATTTGCTTTAGTAGGAGATGTCGGGGGGACCAACGCCCGCCTGGCGCTGTGTGATCTGGCGAGCGGAGAGATCTCTCGTGCAAAGACCTATTCCGGGCTCGATTATCCCAGTCTGGAGGCGGTGGTGCGCGTCTATCTCGAGGAGCATCAGGTGACGGTCAGCGAAGGCTGTATCGCTATCGCCTGCCCGATCACCGGCGACTGGGTGGCGATGACCAACCATACCTGGGCCTTCTCCATCGCCGAGATGAAGCGCAACCTTGGCTTTGCGCACCTGGAGATTATTAACGATTTCACCGCCGTTTCAATGGCCATCCCGATGCTGAAAGCCGAGCACCTGATTCAGTTCGGCGGCAGCGCGCCGGTAGCCGGCAAACCGATCGCCGTTTATGGCGCCGGAACCGGGCTGGGCGTAGCCCATCTGGTACACGTTGATAAGCGCTGGGTCAGCCTGCCGGGCGAAGGCGGCCATGTCGATTTTGCGCCGAACAGCGAAGAAGAGGGCATTATTCTGGAAGAGCTGCGCGCTGAGCTAGGGCATGTCTCCGCAGAACGCGTCCTCTCCGGTCCTGGTCTGGTCAACCTTTATCGCGCGATAGTCAAATCGGATGGACGACTGCCGGAGAACCTGCAGCCGCGTGAGGTCACCGAGCGGGCGCTGGCGGATAGCTGCACCGACTGTCGCCGGGCGCTGTCGCTGTTCTGCGTCATTATGGGGCGCTTCGGTGGAAACCTGGCGCTGACCCTGGGGACGTTTGGCGGCGTCTATATCGCAGGCGGCATCGTGCCGCGCTTCCTGGAGTTCTTTAAAGCCTCCGGCTTCCGCGGCGGTTTTGAGGACAAAGGCCGTTTTAAAGCCTATGTCCAGGATATCCCGGTTTACCTGATCGTGCATGACAACCCAGGCCTGCTGGGCTCCGGCGCGCATCTGCGTCAGACGCTGGGTCAGGTGCTGTAAGCGCATTCCTCCCGGGCTACTGTCGTAGCCCGGCCAGGCGGGGCTCCCCGCCGTCTACAGATTCATCAGCTGGCGAAACTCTTTCACTTTACTGCGACTGACCGGAACCTGAAACTCCAGGTCGCGCAGGCGTAGCACATAGGTATTGTTAAACCACGGCTCTATTTCCCGAATTTTGCTGAGATTCACACAGTACGAGCGGTGACAGCGAAAGAAATGTGCGGTGGGCAGTTTGCTGCAGAATTCGGTAATGTTCATCGGCATGACGAATGACTCCCGGCGAGTGTAGACGAAGGTCATCTTCTCGTGCGCCTCGGCATAATAGATATCATGAATGCTGGTGACGATGATCCGCTCATCTTTTATCAGATTGATGGTGTCGTTTTCCCGAGGCGCCACGCTGGTTAACCCGGAAGCGGCGTTATTTTGCTGCTGCCAGGCGGCGGTCAGCTTCTGCAGCATATTGATGATGCGCGACTCCTGGTAGGGCTTCAGAATGTAGTCAAACGCCTCCAGCTCAAAGGCTTCCACGGCGTGTTCTTTCCACGCGGTGATAAAGACGATAAAAGGCTTATGGGCGAACTGGCTGATGTTCTGCGCCAGCAGAACGCCGTCCAGCGATGGAATATTGATATCGAGAAAGATGGCGTCGACCTTGTTGTGCTGGAGAAATTTCAGCACGTCCAGTCCGTCGTCAAAGCTGCCGACGATCTCCATCTGGCTGTGGGTGTTGATAAGCCAGGAGAGTTCCTGTTGGGCCAGAAACTCATCCTCCACAATGATAACTTTCATCTTTTCTCCGCTCATGACAACAGAGACTCCGTCAGCGCCTGCGGCGTAGAGTGATTGGGGACATAAAAAGCGATCTCCGTTCCTGGCGTCAGGGTGCGGATATGCAGCCCCTCGCCATAGAGAAGTTTCACCCGATGATGAACGTTGAGCAGGCCGATTTTGTTACCCGGCATTTCATCGGCTTCCACGCGGGCGACCACGGCGGGATCGATGCCGTTGCCGGTGTCGCGAACGCTGATGCGAACCCGATTACCGCACTCATTGATGCCGATCGTCACCACGCCTTTCCCTTTACACGGCTGAATGCCGTGCACAATGGCATTTTCCACCAGAGGCTGGATAAGCAGGCTTGGGATCACGCAGCTGACGTCGTCGTCAATATCATAGATAACCGTCAGTTTGTCGCCGAATCGCGCCTGTTCAATGGCGATGTAATCTTTGATCTGATACAGCTCTCGTTTGATATCAATCTGCTCATCGTCTTTTAATTCGATGTTATAGCGCAGATAGCGCGACAGATTAAAAATGAGCTGGCGCGCGGTGTCCGGATTAAGGCGAATCGAGGAGGAGATCGCGTTCAGGGCATTGAATAAAAAGTGCGGGTTAATCTTGCTTTGCAGAGCGCGCAGCTCCGCTTTGTTGGCCATCTCCCGTAGCTGTTCGGCGCGGGAAACCTCCAGCTGGGTGGAGATGATTTGTGACAGGCCTATCGCCATCTCCTGCAGCGTCGAGGTGATGCGATGGGCGTGGCAGTAATAGATTTTTAGCGTACCGGTGACCACCCCTTTTTCCCACAGCGGAATGACCATCAAGGAGTGGATCTCCGGCGTGCGGTGGGCTTCATCATTGTTTTTAATAATGATTTTTCCATAACGGATGGCCTGTCGGGTGGTGGGACTGATGACATCGTTATGATGTTGATAGTTGGCTTCACCGACGCCCACGTAGGCCAGCACGTGTTCCGTATTGGTGATCGCCACCGCGTCGGCGGTAATGTCGCGGCGGATAATGTCGCAAACCTGGCGCAGAGAATCGCTGTTGACCTGACGGAACAGCGGCAGGGTTTTGTTGGCAATGTCGAGCGCCAGTTTCGCCTGCCGCGCGGCGCTGGCCTCCTTTTCCCCTTCCACGCTCTGCACCAGCAGCACTATAAAACCGATGCAGACGCTGCCGAGGATCATCGGGATACCAATTTTCGAAACAATATCCACGCCGAGGCTGAGGGAAGGGGCCCAGATCACCACCAGGATCATGGTCAGAGTCTCACAGACCATTCCGGCCAGAATGCCGATTTTCCAGCGTTGATCGCGGGCCACTTTGCGGTTAATCAACCCCGACAGCAGGCCGGCGATGATGCTGGTGATAAAGCAGGGCACGGCGGTCACGCCGTCAATATCAATCAGATAGCGGTGCACACCGGCAATCACCCCGACAATGGCCCCCACCCAGGGACCAAACAGGATCCCGCCGGACATCACGGCGATGATGCGCACGTTTACCAGCGATCCTTCCACCGGCACACCGGACCAGGTACTGAAGAGCGCGAACAGCGAGAAAATGGCGGTGACAGCCAGCAGCTCTTTCGGCGTATGCGCCGACTTATGCAACAGTTCGCGGAACAGGCGCAGGCGAATGAGAAAAAACAGGCAAATAAGCATCAGGGCCGCACGATCATAGACCGCCAGCATCATAGTAAAGATTTCGTGCATGGGTGCGCCGCGTCAGTGGCCAGAAAAGGACATGATAAAAAACCTGACGACAGAAGACCAGCCGCAGAAAAATAATGAGGAAAAGGCGCACTTTTAAAAGGGGATTGAGGGGTGGGGAGGCGATGTACCGCCAGACGCCAGAAGAAACGATAAATACCCGTGATAGAAAAGATATCAATATGTTACCACTTGCAGACAAAACGGTATTCATCCCGCAGCGTACTGCCGTATTTAGCGCAGACGATACCCGTTTTTAACGCCAGTGATTATTTTTCGTCAGGGCACTCGACAACGTGATTTTTTTCAGGTTATTTTCTAAACGAGCCGCAACAGCGGCAGCGTCGCTCGGACGGTCCGGGCGCTAACGTTAATCAGAGGAACCTATGGCTGAATCCAGTCCTGAACGCCGTTTTACGCGTATCGATCGTCTCCCCCCGTACGTTTTTAATATTACTGCCGAACTGAAAATGGCTGCGCGCCGGCGCGGCGAAGATATTATTGATTTCAGTATGGGCAATCCCGATGGCGCGACGCCGCCGCATATCGTGGAAAAACTCTGCACCGTCGCCCAGCGGCCTGACACCCATGGTTACTCTACCTCGCGGGGGATCCCACGCCTGCGTCGCGCTATTTCGCGCTGGTACGAAGAACGCTATAACGTCGATATCGATCCAGAATCGGAAGCGATCGTCACCATTGGTTCGAAAGAGGGGCTGGCGCACCTGATGTTGGCGACGCTGGATCATGGCGACACCGTGCTGGTGCCGAACCCCAGCTACCCGATCCATATCTACGGCGCGGTGATTGCCGGGGCGCAGGTGCGCTCGGTGCCGCTGGTGGAAGGGGTGGATTTCTTTAACGAACTGGAACGCGCCATCCGCGAGAGCTATCCGAAGCCGAAGATGATGATCCTTGGCTTTCCCTCGAATCCGACCGCGCAGTGCGTCGAGCTGGATTTCTTTGAAAAGGTTGTCGCCCTGGCGAAGCAGTATGACATCCTGGTCGTCCACGATCTGGCCTATGCCGATATCGTGTATGACGGCTGGAAAGCGCCCTCCATCATGCAGGTGCCCGGCGCGCGCGATGTCGCCGTCGAGTTCTTTACCCTGTCGAAAAGCTATAACATGGCCGGCTGGCGCATTGGCTTTATGGTCGGCAATAAGACCCTGGTGAACGCCCTTGCCCGCATCAAAAGCTACCATGACTACGGCACGTTTACGCCGCTGCAGGTGGCGGCGATCGCTGCCCTGGAGGGCGATCAGCAATGCGTGCGGGATATCGCTGAACAGTATAAGCGCCGCCGCGATGTGCTGGTGAAAGGGCTCCATGAGGCCGGCTGGATGGTGGAGTGTCCGAAAGCGTCCATGTACGTCTGGGCGAAAATTCCGGAACCTTATGCCGACATGGGCTCGCTGGAGTTTGCGAAAAAGCTGCTTAACGAAGCGAAGGTTTGCGTTTCTCCGGGGATTGGCTTTGGCGATTATGGCGATACCCATGTCCGCTTCGCGCTGATCGAGAACCGGGACCGGACGCGTCAGGCGATCCGCGGCATTAAGGCGATGTTCCGCGCGGATGGCTTGCTGCCCGCCGCGAGCTAGCGCTTCGGCGAATACGCTATAACAAAAACGGGAGCCTCTGGGCTCCCGTTTTTTTTGACACCGCTGCAGTCTAGATCATCAGGGCAAAAGTACCGGCCCAAACGATGACCATAAAAGAGAGGCCCATAAAGAAGTATTTCACGACTCATCACTCCACGCGCTTATGCGACGTTCAAATGAATTAATTGTTCTGTTTTTCAAGGGCTGTCGCTGGTGAAATCTCACCCTGCGGCAGCTCGCAATTCTGTGCGTTAAGTGCTCCAGATGGCGCTAATGTACGCCTAAAAAATCAGGGAAACAAGAGGCATTTTTTTATTAATTTTTAGTTACTTACGAGTGTCGTGATTCGGCGACACATTAATTTCGCCCGGTAATAAATTTAGCGCCAGCGACGCTGCGAAAACGGGTTTCTCATCAGGGCGATTAGCGGGGCTAGTCAGGCTTGGCGCGCGGCATTCACGTTGCCACGCGCCACCGGTTTAATGCAGATCAGAGGCGCGCTGTCGCCACTCGGCAGGGTAGTGTGCCGGGATAAAGCGCAGCGTGATCGCCATGAGTAACAGGACACAGAGCGCATGCCAGGACCAGTCAAGGGTGTAGTTCCCGCTCAGGCTACGCAGCAGGCCGGAAAGCCAGGGCGACAGGCCGGCGATAATAAATCCGATACCCTGCATAAAGGCTACCAGCCGGCCGGCCACCGTCGGTTGTCCGGCGTGATCGAGGGCCAGCACCAGGCACAGGGGAAACGCGCCGCCCAGACCGACGCCGCAGGCGAGAGCCCAGAGCGCGGAGAAGTGCTGCGGCAGCCAGATGAAGCCGCAGAAGCCAATCAGCTGGAGCGCCAGAGCAAACAGCAGAAGCTGGCGCCGGTCATCCTGGCGAGCCAGCGCCGGCAGCAGCAGCGCGCCCGCGGTTTGCCCAACCGTCAGCAACGCCAGCAGCGAGCCGCTGTACTGGGCGCTGTCGCCAAGCTGCATATAATAGGGCGGCAGCCAGGCGATCAGACTGGCGTAGCCGGCATTGATCAGTCCGAAATAGAGCCCCAGCGTCCAGGCGCGGCGCTGGCCAATAATCGCTACCCGGGGGGCGGCGCTGGTCTGATGCGGAGCACGGGGCAGGTGCCGGCAAATCGCCAGCCAGCTGAGCAGGGCGAGGAGGGCGGGGAGCGCCCACCAGGCCAGCGCATCCCGCCAGGCTGTGCTGTGCGACGCCAGCCACGGCGTTAACGCGGCGCCTAACCCGCCACCGCCCATTAGCGCAGCTGACCATAACCCCATTACCAGCGGCGTCCGTCGGGCGAATAAGCGCTTAATCACCGCCGGGATGGCAGCCTGGATGATGCCGATGCCAACGCCTCCGGCCAGGGCGCTGGTGAGCAGTAGGCCGCTATTCGGGGCGATTTCCCGCAACAGGGCGCCCGCCGCGATAATCAGCAGGCTTAGCGCAATGCTACGGTTTTGACCGACATGACGATCGACCCAGCCGGCGGCCAGCGCCAGCACGCCCATCGCTACCACCGGCAGGGCGGTCAGTAGCGCGGCCAGGGTATAGCTCATCCCGCTGGCGGCGCGGATCTCCGGAAGCAAAGGGCCGATGGAGGTGAGCAGCGGCCGCATATTTATGCCGATCAGCACCAGGATCCCCAGCGTCAGATTCTGTCGCAACACGGCTTTCATGGCTGCTGTTCCGCCCACCGCTGATAAACTGCCAGCCCCTCCGGCTGGGGGCGATGATGGATCGGCAACGTCTGCTGCGCCAGCGGCTGCTGCAACTGCTGATAAATCGCGGCGGTAGATAGCTGAAAAGGCTCTCCGTCCTGATTGCTGTTGGCGAAAAATACTTCCCGCACGCCGGTTAAATAGAGTGCGCTAAGACACATCGGACAAGGCTGTCCGCTGGCGTAAATAACGCATTCGCGCAGAACTTCGCTTCCCAGCCTGGCGGCAATATCGCGAACGGCATTCAGTTCGGCATGCGCCGTTGGGTCGCCGCTCAGATGAAAGGTGTTGACGGCTTCGGCGACAACCTCGTTATGGCGCACCATCACGGCGCCAAAGGGGCGACCACCGTGGGTTGTGTTGTGTTTTGCCAGCGCTAAGGCGCGCTGGAGATAGCGATCGTGAGCGGACATAGTCACTCCTGCATAAGATGATGTTCAAGGTAAAAGAGGCAACGGGTCGTGCGTAGAGGGTACGTAACTTGTTTCATAAGTTAAAAGACTTATTTATGATGAACCCTAGTTGAATTACTTATAGGTAAGCGGATGCTCCTGCGCCATCTTTCCTACTTTATCGCTGTGGCAGAACACCGTAGCTTTACCCGCGCCGCCGCGGCGCTGCACGTCTCCCAGCCGGCGCTGTCACAGCAGATCCGCCAGCTGGAAGCCATGCTGGAGGTTCAGCTTTTCGACCGCTCTGGCCGTTATATCCGGTTAACCGATGCCGGAGAGATCTGGCTGGAGTATGCCCGCCGGGCGTTACGCGATCTTGAGGAGGGGCGGCGCGCTCTGCATGACGCTGAGGATCTGCAGCGCGGCAAACTCCGCATTGCCATGACGCCGACCTTCACCACCTATATGCTGGGACCGCTGGTGGAAAACTACTATCGACGCTACCCCGGCGTGAAATTGCTGATCCAGGAGATGAACCAGGAGCGCATGGAAATGATGTTGCTGCAGGATGAACTGGATGTCGGCATCGCCTTTGACGACAGTCGTTCCCCGGATATTGTCGTTCAGCCGCTGCTGACGGAAACCCTCGCGCTGGTGGTGAGCCGCACGCATCCTCTGGCCAGAGAGAACGCGCTCAGGCTGCAGGCGCTCGACGCGCAGCCGCTGATTTTACTGAGCAGCGAGTTTGCCACCCGGGAGCAGATCGATCGTTATTGTCGTCGTCATCGGCTCGAACCTGACGTGCAGATGGAGGCCAACTCTATCGGCGCCGTTCTGTCGGTCATTCGGCGAACGCCCCTTGCGACACTGCTGCCGGCGGCGATCGCCGGGCAGTATGATGATGTGGTGGCGATTGAGCTGGAACCCGCGCTGCTGCAGCGAACGGCCTGTTTGCTCCAGCGCAGGGATGCGTGGCAGAGCGCCGCGGCACGCGAATTTATCGCCCTGGCGCGGGAGATTGCGCTAACGCTTGAGCAGGAAAACCGCCTGCCTCCTGCCTGAAGGCGTGCGTCGCTCGGCGGCGAGCCAGGATTAACGATGGGCTGCGTTGCTGGTGTCGGCCTCGTCGGGCAGGGCATTCTCTCTAAGCATGACTTCCTCCTTAAGCCTTTCCAGCACGTGATGAAAGAGCTGGGTCCTGTCTGGCTCAGCCATGGTCTGCAATTTCACATTAAATAAAGTATGGGACAGAATAAGATCGTGGATAAATTCCAGCAGTACCTCACTTTGCGGAAGTGAGGTTAATTCCTGATGGATATAACCGGTTTGTTGCCGTAGCGGATTTTTTGTGACATCCATCGGTCGGGCGCTAATGCTATGGGCAAATATTTTCTCAATTGCCTGACTGGTAATATAGAGCCGATTCAATGACAGGATGGGGTTTTCGGCTTCCTGCGGAATGAAGTGACAATAAACAAACGGTTTCTCAGGCAGCATCATGCTGAACCTGTTTTCACGATGAATATCGTTAGGCGCCTCCAGCAACGCCATTAAATTCCGGCTGTGCGGATGCCAGAGTCCTGAAGCTGTGACCTTGACGTTGAACTGTGTGACGGTATTCCCGCTCTGGGTTTCCATGACGGGAATATCGCCATCAATCCGCAAAATGCTATGGATATGGGAGTGTGGCGACCAGTAGGTTTCCAGCGTCTCAGATGAATTGAGTGGATTAAATGTGTTGGTTACCTCTTTTTCCTGATGAGAAAGGACGGCGAGTTTTAGTGTTCCCCGCGTCGGGTTAAGCTTCAGGCATAGATTGATCGCACCGATATCATGCCAGTGAAGAATGTCTTCAATTTCACAGTTTAATAATTTTTGCGCCCGGGAAAGGGAACAATACTCCATTGGCGGTAAATTATTTAATTTCCAGATATTCCGTTCTGTTATATTCATAAGGATTGTTTATTGCAGAAAAATAGCGGTCAGTATTAGCAATGAAAATCTGATGGTCATGTGCTTTTTTTTGTTAACGTCGCTGGTCTGATTGATGAAATTCATTCATGTTGAGAATATTATATCAATAAGATGATTATTCTTATTGTTACGTCAGCCATTCACTTGATTGTGTAATCCTATCATTTATTTCGCTCGAGAAAAATAGTTTGCTTAGCGCCTGAATACAACACTTTTTTGTTTTTTTATTAACGACCTCGACGAGAGGAAACGCATCATGAAGAGAATGTGGCTCTTGAGATCAATGCCTGGACGACAGGGATAACGCAAACGGATGCTCGCGGCATCCGTTTGCGGCGGCCAAGCTTACCGGGTTACAGAGGGAAAGCGATCTCCTGACTGCGCGATGGCATACCAGGCCATCATCTCCGCGGTACCCGGCTGACCTTCTGCTGGCGCCCAGTCCATAGTGTCGATTTCAGCAAGCGGTTGATAAGCGCCTTGTTTGACTTCAAATACCATCCCACCAGCGTCGAGTGAGAGCACCGTATGCCAGGTGCCAGGCTCCATTTCCAGCGCCGTGCAGGTTTCACCCAGCACCACCCGGTTAGTGATCGCGCCATGATCATCAAAATTTAGCACCACAAAGCGACCTTTCAGCGGCAGCAAAAGTTCAAAGGTATGTCGGTGCCGGTGCGGGCGGATATAGGTGCCGGGTTCCATAGCGATAGCCAGACGCTGCACCGGGTCGCTCAGCTCAGGGTGAAAATTGCGATGGGCACGTAAGCGCGGGGAACTGGCCGCCGCTTCGCTCTGCTGCTGCATATCGCTAAGGGTGATCTGTTTCATATCAACGCCTGGCTCCTTTGTTGTCCAGAGAGTGTTGCGTCGGCTGGGCGGCAGGTTGACGACCAGGCCACGCGATATTGTACGCATAAAGCGTGTTGCTGTCGGTTAATTGTCGAGGCTATAGAGTGCAGGAGGGCTTCTGCCAGGCAACCACGCAATTCCTACCTGCTTTTTTTGCCTGGTACAGGGCGCCGTCGGCACGGTTAAGTCATTCATTCTATACCGTTTTAGGATCCTCCGTTGTGGCAAGACCGATACTGATCGTGACGCTTTCGGGCAGTTTAACCCTGCTGCTGACGTCGCCTGGGTTGATAATGGTCTGGCGGGTCCGCTCGGCGATGAGTTGCGCCTGCTGTTGGCCCACGTCAGACAGTAATAGCGCAAATTCCTCGCCGCCTGTTCTGGCCACAATATCATCTCTGCGAACCTGATCCTGAAGTACCCCGGCCACATACTGAATAACAAGATCTCCCTGAAAGTGACCATATTTGTCATTGATGCGCTTGAAATGATCGATGTCGCATAACAATTTAGACAATGGTTTTGCGCAGAGACCCGTTGCATTTTTTTTATCAGCACAAGGTAAAAATAACGGCGGTTATACAGCTGCGTCAGATAATCACGAATCGAGTTCTGATAGGCATTCTCATATTTATTGTTGGATAATTGATAAAGATTAAACGCATTAAGGAAGATAATGATAATAAAGATCAGAGTGCCCAGCGTTTCGAAAAGCCTCGCTTTATACCCTATGTTCTCGCTAGCGACATCTGCGGTTGTTAAGAAAGAGAAGGTTAAGATATAAACGAAGTAGTAAAAATAGATTCCTGTCCAGAATATATTTCTGAAGCGGGTTAATGCCATCGTCGTGAAAAAAAAGAACGTCCATATGTAAACCATTATATTACTGGCTAAGCGAATCGTTGGTTCATACAGGTGTATTGAGGAAAATCCAACAATCAGGACGATAGCTAAGGTCAGGCTTACACAGGCAAAGGTAATAATAATGTGATTATGGGAGGCCAGCAGGCGATGCGAACGAAACTTGAATACTAATGCCGCGGTGATGATTTAGGTGAGTGTTAACGCGTTGCGGTAAAAATAGATGAGTCTGATGGCCTGTTCATTAGGTCATACCTGTCAGGGCAAGAAAACTATGTTTTTATGATCGTGAATATCAATATTTTGAATGTCTGTCGGGAGTGAGCAGTATGCTTTTCGTGCGGTCGCTGCTGACGATGTCATTACGTTTTACAACTCGTCTTTTCCTGTGAGTTGTTCATTTTAGTCGCAAAATTATAACTGGTGTTTTCCTCTTTTTAAAAAGAGGAATGGCGCCACGGGTTTTATATCTATAAATAAATCACTTTGTGCGTTAACAGGAAGGGGGCATTGATGATCAGGTTGGTACCACCTTGAGTAGACAGTCTACAGGAGCTGCAGAAAAACCATCAAAAGTCGGCGTGGATCCGACATAAAGCAGGAGGGTTATGGTGTCCCCTGCAGGAATCGAACCTGCAACTAGCCCTTAGGAGGGGCTCGTTATATCCATTTAACTAAGGGGACATAGAACTTACTGATTTTTAAGCGTTCAGCTTGTGTTGCATGTTATCCTATCATTCCCCGTATCATCAAGCATTTCATTCCTTTTATTTCCTTCCGTTCGCATCAATTCGCTTAGAAAATCACTTCGTTCACTTGCCATTGCGTACACATTGAGTACAGAATGCAGGATTTCAGTGTGTACAGGATACAGAGCCGTGGCCCTTAGTGATACCAAACTCCGTAGCATCAATGCTAAGCCATACAGCGGCGCAGCTGAGGTCACAGATGGTGACGGGCTGAGTGTACGCATTACTCCCACAGGCACGATCACATTCCAGTTTCGTTATCGCTGGAACGGTAAGCCCGTTCGCCTCTCCATTGCCCGCTATCCCGCTATGTCTCTCAAGGAGGCGCGCGTAGTCGTAGGTGAGATGCGCGAATTGTACCTCAAGGGACTAAACCCGAAAAATTATTTTGCCAAAGAAGATGGCGAGCTGACTCTCAAAGAGTGCCTGGATCAGTGGTGGGGCAAGTATGTTGAAACGCTGAAGCCGAACACTCAGACGCTGTACAAGTCAGTTGTGTACAACACG
This sequence comes from Klebsiella sp. V115_8, assembly GCF_029967715.1. Classification (NCBI taxonomy): domain Bacteria; kingdom Pseudomonadati; phylum Pseudomonadota; class Gammaproteobacteria; order Enterobacterales; family Enterobacteriaceae; genus Klebsiella; species Klebsiella sp. V115_8. Next base: position 166,191 of record NZ_JASCAR010000024.1, on the reverse strand, counting down.
ATGTACACAGAATTCCCGGACGCTCCGGTAGTAAACATTCCTGTTTCTGCATGGGTACGTTTCTTTGATAAGCAGGAAAAGAAGAACAGCAAAAAGGCCAGGGTCCTTCTTCTACAGCTACGTTCTGTAATGAACTGGTGTATCAGCCGCCAGTTGATCCCATCGTGCCAGGTCCTGAAGCTTAGCGTTAAGACCATTGGCAAAAAACCTGATGTGGGTAGCCGTGTTCTCACGTATACCGAGTTGGCAAAAATCTGGCTGGCGCTGGAGAACAACAAGATCGTTACCTCCAACAAGGTGCTTCATCAGCTGCTTTTGCTTTGGGGAGCCAGGCTATCAGAGCTGCGTCTGGCTACCGCCAGCGAATTCAATATGGATGATCTTATCTGGACGACGCCAGGAGAGCATTCCAAGATGGGTAACGTTATCCGTCGCCCGGTGTTTGACCAGGTGAAACCTTTTGTTGAGAGGCTCCTCAGTGCTGGAAATGATGTTCTGTTTCCTGGCCAGGAACTGGACAAACCTATAGATCGTTCTTCAGCGAACCTCTATATGAAAAAGTTAAGGGATAAAATTGATATACCAGAATGGCGAACACATGACTTCAGGCGCTCGCTGGTGACGAATTTATCAGGGGAAGGGGTTATGCCACACGTCACCGAAAAGATGTTGGGGCACGAACTGGGAGGAGTTATGGCGGTGTATAACAAACACGATTGGTTAGTTGAACAGAAAGATGCGTATGAGTTATATGCTGATAAGATTTTCTGGCATATTAAGCGCCTTATCTAGATACCTTTATAAAATCTAAAGCAAAGTCAGGAAAGGATAAGATGTAGGTAACCTTTTTTTGGTGTATAATTCATGTTATTCATGTTTAGGTAAGAGTTAATAATATTTTTTTTGGTGATGTAAGGAGTAGAGATGAGTATAAATCAAAATGGAATAATAAAAGAGATTAAAATTGGAGAGCGGACAGCAGTAGAATCTACAACAATTTTAATTCCGCCACAGACTACAAAGGTTGAATTGCATCTTGATGCGTCAAAAAAAATCATCATTATCTTTTCTTATGATAATGAAGATAAAACAGTAAGATATACAGGCTCTGCAGATGATTCAGGTGCAATATACACGATGACACTGATTAATTTTAATAATGTATTAGGTGAAGGGATTATGGAGCCATTTCCTTTTTATAAAAGTAATGGCATTCAATATTATATCTCACTATTGGTGATGACAAATGGAGATAAGAGCAGATCACTTATCTATACGATTGTGAAGGATTAGTTATCATGTCGGAATTTAACGGAACTATAAAAAATGAGATAGCTAAAGATAAGGCTTCCTTTAGTGATGCAAATAGAGGTTCTGCACTTTCTAATTCAATTGCTAAGGTGATCGGTGAGGGGGATAATGCAAAAAATAGTGTGGTATGGAAAATAATAACATACACACTTTATATGTATTCTGGAGTTATTGCAATAATGATGGCGAATGATATATATAGGTACGGTGGTATTAATTGCGTTAATATTATCAAAGACACATGGGCTACATACTCACCGATTTTAACTCTATCTTTAGGATATATGTTTGGTAAAAGAGATAGAGTTGAATAAAAGCCGGTCGAGTTCGCTTTTGATATTCAAAGCCTTCTTTATAAAAGGCTTTGAATTTTTGTTTGATTTTTTATTTATTTTTTATGTTATTTTTTGATTCTGTTAATACTACCTTCCTCTATCCAATTAAATACGGCTTTCCTGCTATATCGCGTAGGATAGGTGAGAACTGGATTTGGGAAATCATGATCTTTACGTAAACGCCATACAGCTGTTTTTTTCTTCCCCAGTAATTCGAATACTTCTTTTTCTTCCATAAAGTCTGTAGAAGTCATAAGCACCTCATTCAAAATTACCGTTAAAAATACACGTTCCACACCCACCGCGAACCCCTTCAGTACAAACATCACAGCGGTCTACTTTTTTACGAGGTCGTTCTTTGATGTGCAACCTTGGTTCCCCGTCTTTTGTAAGTATCCCGGTAAAGCGGACCATTCACATTTAGAGATCTTCCTGCATACTGATTATGTTCCTGGAGGAGATCGCCATGCGCAAAGCCCGATTCACCGAACACCAGATCATTGCCGTTCTGAAGTCCGTCGAAGCCGGACGCACCGTCAAAGATGTGTGCCGCGAAGCCGGGATTTCTGAGGCCTCGTACTACAACTGGAAAGCGAAGTTCGGCGGTATGGAAGCCTCTGATATCAAAAAGATGAAGGACCTCGAAGATGAAAACCGCCGGTTGAAACAGATGTTTGCGGACCTGAGCCTCGAGTGCCGCGCATTGAAAGACGTTATTGAAAAAAAGCTTTAAAACCAGCGATAAAGCGTGATCTGGTCAGCTATCTGACCGCGCAGTTTGCCATGAGCTTACGTCAGGCATGCAGGATATTGTCGCTGAGCAGGACGGTATTTCGTTATCAGCCGGATACGCAACGTGATGAGCCAGTCATTATGGCGCTGACCGTGGCGGCTGAACACTATCCGCGATACGGATTTAAAAAGCTTTTTCAGGTGCTGCGCAGGCAGGGCAAAAGCTGGAACCATAAGCGCGTTCACCGGATTTACTGCCTGCTGAAACTGAATTTTCGCCGTAAGGGAAAACAGCGCCTGCCAGTGCGTAATCCGGCTCCGCTGGCGACGCCAGAGGCGATGAACCAGAGCTGGTCCATCGATTTTATGCATGATGCGCTGGTGTGCGGCAGACGCTTCCGGACCTTTAACGTGGTGGATGATTTTAACCGCGAAGCACTGGCGATCGAAATTGACCTGAATATCCCGGCGCAGCGAGTCGTGAGAGTGCTGGACAGGATCGTGGCAAACCGCGGATATCCGCTAAAGATGCGGATGGATAACGGTCCGGAACTGGTCTCGCTGACGCTGGCACAATGGGCAGAAGAGCATGGTGTGATGCTGGAGTTTATCAGGCCCGGCAAGCCAACGCAGAATGCCTTTATCGAACGGTTCAACCGGACATACAGAACAGAAATACTGGATTTTTATCTGTTCAGAACACTGAATGAAGCACGGGAAATTACAGAGCGCTGGCTGGCTGAATATAACGGCGAGCGCCCCCACGAATCCCTGAATAACCTGACGCCGGAAGAATACCGGCTGATGGCTGAAACCCCGGAAATCTCAAAAAGTGCGTGGAACTAAAACGGGTGCGCTTACATACCTGCTCAGGGAAATTTTTAGTCTTTTATATCGTAGTCTGTTCCCGACCTCAGGCAAGCTACAACCTTCTTGCACTGTTTTATTGGCTGCTATGACGGTACTGGCATTAATGGCTCACCGAGACTCAAGCGAGTTATGGATAAAACTTACGGGAAATCAGGTTCCTCACTGACGGGTGTGGTTAGTAATATGCACGGGGCGTCTACTATTAGGGTTGGTGAGGTCCTCGCGTTACCCCAAAAAATCGCTGGCATTTATGTGGTCTGCTTTTTAAGACCGCTAGTTAACGGATGCAGAAATGAATCTGATGTATAACCGGTTTAAAGGTGTTGGCGAAGTTCAGGATGCTCTTTAAATAGAACAAAAGGCTATGAGCGCTTACTGATAGCCTTTTGTATTTTTAAGTATGAAATAAATACATTGATTATGGTATCCTACAATAATCAATGTGACATCGAGGGGAAATTTCATTTTCCTTTTGTATTAACATTGTAGGATTGTCATGCCAGTTAGTGGATCTGTTGAATACATTTTTCATTTTATCATCCATTACATCTTCTGATAGATAGATAGCTTGAATTTCAGAGGCATCATTAAAGGATGCTTCTTTCTGGCTACCGTCTGGATATTCAATTAAAAATGTAACCTTTATTACTTTGCCTCTCATGGTAACCACCTGCGGATTTGAAAGCTTCTTTTTTCGGGCTGTGTGTTATTTAATGTGGTATGTTGTATTGGGGTTATTTATGGATAAAAAGGACTGCATTCTGTAAATAAACCTCCATCTGTAAAGGTATTTCCGGTGCAGCAATCTGTCGCACCTTTTCCCATGAAAGCCATGTTTCCGCAAGCAGCCGGTAACAGCTTCTGCCAAGTTTTACCCCGGCTGTTTCTACCAGTGCTCATCAATTCATAATTGCAATTATCATCCCGTCTTTGATCTTTAGAGACAGTGGGGTTGTATTTTTTTTCACCTTCACTGAGGCATTTTTGGTATTTGATATTATCAAGTTCTTTGGCTGCATTAGCCTCTTTCATTATTAGGATGCATTTCTGGTCTTTGGGATTGGTAATGCAATTGGTTTTTCTCTTGAGATAGTTTTGATTTTTATTAATGACATTACATTGTTTCGCCAATATTGATTGTTTTGGAACAGTATTGCAAGCCATTTGGTAAAATGCTGGAGTAAAATCAAAAGTATTAGCATGAGGGCCAGTGCCTCTGTATATAGTGCCTAAACATTGTTTCTCACCTGATTCTAAACAAATTGTGCACTCATGTCCATTTATACATTTTTCGTATTTACCATTACTACTACGTAAAGGATCATGAGCATATTCTGTGCCATTCATTACGTCTGGAAATACTACATGTGCGTCGCAGTTTCCAGGGCATGCATTTCCATCATTATAAATCGTTATCCGTTTCACTTCAGTGTGCCCGAGTCCTGAAGAAGTGATTAATATGATTAAAAATAAATAGCGAAGTAACATGTTTCCTCCTACTGTCTGCCGCTATTAAATAAGGAGTGGTTTTAGTTTTATGCTCACGATGTGATATTGAATTTGCATTGTGATTTATCCATATAACGCACTTAATGGCTATCGTAATTAAAATTTAGCTTATTGTGACGAACTTGTAATGTCTTATAAAAAATATTGATATAAATTTTAATCTTATGGATGATTTTAGATAGCTATCCTGTTAATATGATTTTTATAGTAAAAGATGTTGTTTTTATAAATTCTGTAAGTATAGAAAAGATAGCTAAATACTGTTAAGATTGATAATCATTCGCTGGTTATTGAATCACATCTGCAACATAGACACGAATAAGCGTATTGTAGAAACGACAGATGGTTAAGTGGCCAGATGTCCGCAGCACGGCGACGCCGTGCTAATTCGCTATGACGAACGCGCTGAGTTCGCAAAACTGTTCGGTGGCGCGCTGGTAACTGATGACGAAGAAGCATTAGAAGATGAGGCACTGGATGATGTGATAGTGATAGGAATAGTGACATTCGTCATCAACCGCACTAGTCGTAATGATGACGAATGCCCGGTTATATAAAGCCTTCAAAATATGTGTATATATATGAGTACAAAAAGAAGCGTTATTTCTCTTCTTTTGTAAAAAAATACAGTTGCTTATATTTTTTATTTGCTATACCTATTTAACTAAGGGGACAAGGCGGCACGAGTATAGCGTTTTTCGCCCGCCTGAGTAAGAGCTATACCGTCTGACTGCTTAAACCCTCGCCATTCTAAGCGCTTTTTTTATGCCCGGTCGGCATTTTGGCTTTTGCAGCGGCCTGCGCGCGGGCTTCCGCTTTTCGCTTGTTGCTCATGTCGTTACGGATCTGCGCATGGCTCAGCAGTGCGAAGATGAAGGTCCCGCCGCAGATATTACCCGCCAGCGTCGGAAGGGCGAAAGGCCAGATGAAGTCGCTCCAGGGCAGGCTTCCATTAAACACCAGATAAAGGATCTCCACCGAGCCCACCACGATATGGGTAGTATCCGCCAGGGCGATAAGCCAGGTCATCAGAATGATCACCACGATCTTGGCGGCGCCGGCGAGGGGAAACATCCAGACCATGGTGGCGACCAGCCAGCCGGAAATAATCGCATTGGCGAACATCTCCGTCGGGCTGTTTTTCATCACATCTTCGGCGATGCTGACGAAGGCCTGGCGGGTCGGCTCATCAAAAACAGGCATATAATTGAAGGCCCATGCGGCCACCGCGGTGCCGATGAGATTGCCCGCCAGCACCACAGACCATAGCCGCATGAGTAAACCGACGTTTCCGGGGGTGGGATTGTGCATCACCGGCAGTACGGCGGTGACCGTATTTTCCGTGAACAGCTGCTGGCGGGCCATAATTACGATAATAAAGCCGAAGGTATACCCGAGGTTCTCGAGTAAAAACCCTCCCGGGATCCCCTCCAGCTTGACGTGAAAAATCCCTTTCGCCAGCAACGAGGCGCCCATCGACAGACCGGCCGCAATCGCAGACCACAGCAGGGCCAGCGCATCGCGCTCCATCTCTTTTTCCCCTTCCTGACGAATATGTTCATGGATCGCCATCGCCCGCGAGGGAAGACGGTCTTCATCCACTTCTATCTCCTCCCCGCGCTGCTTTTCTTCACTTTCAACCTCACGTTCGTCGTCCGCTGGCTTTAATTTGTTATCATCAAGTTCATCCATTTCGTGGCCCTCGCTATCACTCTGTATAGTAATAGCGTAGCGGCTTTACCTGGCGTCTGGCTGGGCATACTCTGAAATCGCAAAAATGGTAACGTCAGATTTTTGTCGCTCCGCTAGAATAGGAGCCCCGCGATCTCGTTATTCCCAGGCTATGATCAAATCAACAACTTGGGTGATATAGACATCGTTCAACGTGCTGTTACAATCGCTCACATCTGTACGGGCGGAAACGTTGTCTTTCCGTCATGGATGGCAACTCGCGATAGCCATAAAAACCAGGGAGACATCTATGAATTATCGCCTGTCGGCGCTTGCGCTTGGCGCCACATTGCTGGTGGGATGTGCCAGTTCCAGCTCTGGCGATCGGCCGCAGGGGCGCTCAGACCCGTTAGAAGGGTTTAACCGCACGATGTTTGACTTCAACTTTAACGTGGTTGATCCTTACGTGCTTCGTCCCGTCGCGGTGGCATGGCGTGACTATGTTCCGCAGCCGGCGCGCAATGGCTTAAGCAACTTCACCAGCAACCTGGAAGAGCCGGCGGTGATGGTGAACTCCTTCCTGCAGGGCGACCCGTATAAAGGTATGGTCCACTTTACCCGCTTCTTCCTGAACACCATCCTCGGGATGGGGGGTCTGATCGATGTCGCCGGGATGGCTAATCCGCAGCTGCAGCGCGTTGAACCGCATCGTTTCGGCAGTACGCTCGGCCACTATGGCGTCGGCTATGGTCCGTATGTGCAACTGCCATTCTACGGCAGCTTTACCCTGCGTGACGAAGGCGGCGATATGGCCGATGGCCTCTATCCGGTGCTCTCCTGGCTGACCTGGCCGATGTCGATCGGCAAATGGGCGGTAGAAGGGATTGAGACACGCGCTCAGCTGCTGGATTCCGACGGCCTGCTGCGTCAGTCTTCCGATCCTTACATTCTGGTGCGTGAGGCTTACTTCCAGCGTCATGACTTTATCGCCAACGGCGGTAAGCTGACCCCGGCGGACAATCCGAACGCCCAGGCCATTCAGGATGAACTGAAAGATATCGATTCACAGTAATCTGCGAATAAAAAAAGGGTGAACATGATGTTCACCCTTTTTTGTTGCGCGCTGCTTATCAGAAGCGGTAGTTGAAGTTGGCGCCGTACAGCCAGGCGGTCCCTTCGGAGCGGAAGGTATACGGGCCTTCCTTGATTTCCACATGCTGCCCGTGCATATAGGAAATCCCGACGTCAACCGACGCATCCTTGTTGAACGCGTAGGTGGTACCCGCGCTCAGCCACAGGCGATCCTGGTCCGGAATGGAAATGGAGCGATTGTTGGCCGGTACCGGGCTGTCGTCGAAGGCGATACCGGTGCGGAAGGTCCAGTTATCGTCGTAATAATAGGTCGTCCCCAGTGCTACGCGGTAGGCGTCCTTAAAGCCTTCCTCTTTATAGAACAGCGTCTGGCCGTTGCTGCCGGTGGCTTTCAGCTCCTGGAACTGGCTCCAGCTGGTGTAGGTCAGACTATAGTGGACCGCCCACTGCGGCGCCACGCGGTTATAGCCCGACAGTTCCCACATTTCCGGCAGGTTAAGGGTCAGTGAACCGCCGGTGGTCTGGCCGTTAGTACCCGCCGGCAGACCGAAGTTGCCAAGGATCTGGTTATAGGCCGCTGGCAGACTGCTGCGATAGTTACCGTCGAAATCGATCTTGACCTCGGAACGGTAGGTTAAACCGTAGCGGTTATTCTTATCCAGCTCATAGAGGATACCGGCGTTCCAGCCAAAGCCCCATGCATTGCCGTTAAGATGGGCGATCTGCGTGTCGGCTGGGATCTTCGCCACCTGGCCTGCCAGCGCCGGCGGCAGCGCGCCAGAGCCAGCGACAATCTGACCCAGATCGCCTGCATAGCGCTCGATCTTCGCCTTAGCGTAGACCGCATCGAAACCTAAGCCAAAGCTCCAGTTGCTGTCGAGGCGATAGGCGCCGCTCAGGTTGAAGTTAGCCGTAGTCAGGTCGGTTTTACCGCCCATGCTGCCGGCCGCATAATCATCGTTATACTCTGTTGCCAGGCCGTAGTTGGAGGTGATGGACGCCCCCCAGCCGAACTGATCGTTAATCGGCGCGACAAAGTGGAAGTTGGGTACCCACGCCGTCGGGGCGATATTGTCCGCATTCAGGCTTTTGCCGGTGGGGGAAGTGCCGGAGACATTGACGCCCGGGTCGACAAAAACGGCGCCCGCCGACATAGTCGGACGGTCAAACATCATAATTAATGCCGGGTTACGACTGGCATTGCCTGCATCGTCTGCGATAGCCCCTTCACCGGAATAGGCCCGACCCAGCCCTGATGAAGAGAATTCGTTGAGCTGGAAGCCTGCTGACCAGGCCTGGGTGGAAACAAGTGCGACAGCCACTGCAAGGGCAGATTGGGTAAAGCGGGTTTTCTGGCTCATGCCCATAACCTCATTGAGTTATTTTTTTTTAAACTATGTTACATGCCGTAACAGAAGCGCGGAAGTGTAGGGTCTGCGGTACAACAGAGAAATCAGACCAGTGCGCTGAGTATAGGTCTGACCAGATGAGTTGTTGCAAGTTTGTTTATGAAGTTTTTCAATTGTGATAACAGAAACGCGATCCAGCTGGCAAAATTGTCGGGGGGAAGGCGACGGAGAAAAGATGATTTTTGTTTTAGATCATTTTTAAGTGTGATTTCTGTCACTTAACGCCGTGATAGCGATTATCGGCTGGAGGCAAACCGGAGGGCGGGCGTAAAATAGGCACATTAATTGTCTGGCACCGCAGGTGCATATCCAGAGGAAATCTACGATGAGTAAATGTAGCGCTGATGAAACCCCGGTTTGCTGCTGTATGGATGTTGGGACCATTGTCGACAACACCGACTGCACCGCCTCATACAGCCGCGTATTCGCCAACCGCGCGGAAGCAGAGCAAATGCTCGCCTCGCTGAGCGAAAAAGCCCGCAGTGTGGAATCTGAACCGTGCAAAATTAATCCCGTCTTCGCCGACGTTGACGGCGGCGTAAAGCTGGATATCGATTTTGTGTTTAGCTGTGAAGCCGAATCCCTCATCTTCCAGCTGGGTCTGCGTTAATCCCTCCGCTTAGCGCCCCGTGAACGGGGCGTTATCTTTTCTGTTCAATGTGTTTTGGCTCGCAATTTTTCGCTTCCCCGATTGGCTTAATGTAAAAAATTAGTTAACAATGTTATCAGGTCAGACCACTTGGTTGTCTTGGTTAACAGGGGAGAGTTATGAGTCAGGCATTACCGCTTATCACCCGTCAGGGCGATCGCATTGCCATTGTCACAGGGTTACGCACGCCGTTTGCGCGTCAGGCGACGGCATTTCATGGCGTTCCTGCCGTTGATTTAGGAAAAATGGTGGTTGGCGAAATGCTGGCGCGCAGCGACATTCCTGTGGAAGCCATTGAGCAACTGGTCTTCGGTCAGGTCGTGCAGATGCCGGAGGCGCCGAATATCGCCCGGGAAATTGTGCTCGGTACCGGAATGAGCGTGCACACCGACGCCTACAGCGTCAGTCGCGCCTGCGCCACCAGCTTCCAGGCCGTGGCGAATGTCGCTGAAAGCCTGATGGCCGGCACCATCCGCGCCGGTATCGCCGGCGGTGCCGATTCCTCCTCTGTGCTGCCTGTCGGCGTCAGCAAAACGCTGGCCCGCGCGCTGGTCGATGCGAACAAAGCCCGCACGCTGAGCCAGAAACTGAAGCTGTTTTCCCGCCTGCGGCCGCGCGACCTGCTACCGGTCCCCCCGGCGGTGGCGGAATATTCAACCGGCTTACGGATGGGCGATACCGCCGAACAGATGGCGAAAAGCTGGGGGATCAGCCGGGAACAACAGGATGCGCTGGCGCATCGTTCACATCAGCTGGCGGCTAAAGCCTGGGAAGAGGGAAAGTTGTCCGCGGAGGTGATGACCGCCTATGCGCCCCCCTTCCGCCAGCCGCTGGAGCAGGACAACAACATCCGTAAAAATTCAACCCTCGCAGATTACCAAAAGTTACGCCCGGCCTTCGACCGTAAACATGGCACCGTTACCGCCGCCAACAGCACGCCGCTGACGGATGGCGCGGCGGCGGTGATCCTGATGACCGAATCGCGGGCCAAAGAGCTGGGGCTGACGCCGCTGGGTTATCTGCGCAGCTATGCCTTTACCGCCATCGACGTCTGGCAGGATATGCTGCTGGGGCCCGCATGGTCCACGCCGCTGGCGCTGGAGCGCGCTGGCCTGACGCTGGCGGATCTCACGCTTATCGATATGCATGAAGCTTTCGCCGCGCAGACGCTGGCCAATCTTCAGTGTCTGGCAAGCGACCGCTTTGCCCGCGAGGTGCTGGGGCGTGCGCAAGCCACCGGTGAGGTGGATGAGAGTAAATTTAACGTCCTCGGCGGCTCTATCGCCTACGGTCATCCCTTTGCCGCCACTGGCGCGCGGATGATCACCCAGACGCTGCATGAGCTGCGGCGACGGGGAGGGGGATTTGGTCTGGTGACGGCCTGCGCGGCAGGCGGTCTGGGCGCGGCGATGATTGTGGAGGCTGAATAATGGATACGGTTTCCGCTTTTAAGCTTGAGGTCCGTGCGGACAACATCGCGGTGATTACCATCGATGCCCCGGGTGAAAAAATGAATACCCTGAAGGCCGAGTTCGGCAATCAGTTGCGGGGACTGATACGCCAGATACGCGACGATAAGTCGGTGCGCGGCGTGGTATTTATCTCCGCCAAAGCCGATAACTTTATCGCCGGCGCAGATATCAACATGATTGCCCGCTGCCGCAGCGCGCAGGAGGCGGAAGCGCTGGCGCGCCAGGGGCAGCAGATTATGGCCGAGATCCATGGCTTGTCGATTCCGGTCATTGCCGCCATCCATGGCGCTTGTCTGGGCGGCGGACTGGAGCTGGCGCTGGCCTGCCATGGCCGCATTTGTAGCGATGACGAAAAAACCCGACTCGGGTTGCCGGAGGTACAGCTTGGCCTGCTGCCGGGTTCCGGCGGGACGCAGCGTTTACCGCGGCTGATCGGCGTCAGCACGGCGCTGGATATGATGCTCACCGGCAGGCAGTTACGGCCGCGCCAGGCGCTGAAGGCCGGTCTGGTGGACGAGGTGGTGCCGCAGACAATTTTACTGCAGGCGGCGGTGGAGCTGGCGCTGAAGGGGCGCCCGGCCAGCCGCGAGGTACCTGTTCGCGAACGCGTGCTGGCGGGCCCCCTGGGTCGCCATCTGTTATTCCAGTACGTCGGCAAGCAAACGCAGCGCAAGACCCAGGGCAACTACCCGGCGGTGAAGCGAATTTTGCAGGTCGTCGAGAATGGTCTGGCCCATGGCTGCAGCAGCGGTTACGCCGAAGAGGCCCGCGCGTTTGGCGAACTGGCGATGACCCCGCAGTCGCAGGCGCTGCGATCGATCTTCTTTGCCAGTACCGATCTGAAAAAAGACCGTGGCGCCGAGGCGGAACCCGCTCCGCTGAGAAGCGTTGCCGTCCTGGGCGGCGGCCTGATGGGCGGGGGGATCGCCTATGTGACTGCCTGTAAAGGCGGACTGCCGGTGCGAATCAAAGATATTCAGCCGGGCGGGATCAACCACGCCTTAAAGTACAGCTGGGATCTGCTGAACAAACAGGTTCGCCAGCGTCGACTGCGCCCCAGCGAGCGCGATCGTCAACTGGCGCTGATCACAGGCACTACCGACTATCAGGGCTTTACCCATCGCGACGTGGTGATTGAGGCGGTATTCGAGGACCTGGCGCTGAAACAGCGGATGGTCAGTGAAGTGGAGCAAAACGGCGGGCCGCAGACTATCTTTGCCTCGAATACCTCGTCGTTACCGATAGGCGATATAGCCGCCCATGCCAGCCACCCTGAGCGGGTGATCGGCCTGCACTTTTTCAGTCCGGTGGAGAAAATGCCGCTGGTTGAGGTGATCCCGCATAAGGGAACCGATCCGCAGACCATCGCCACTGTGGTGCAACTGGCTAAACGTCAGGGGAAAACGCCGATCGTGGTGGCGGACAAAGCGGGCTTCTATGTGAACCGCATCCTCGCGCCGTATATAAATGAAGCGATGCGCCTGCTGGTGGAGGGAGAACCGGTTGAGGTGATTGATAAGGCGCTGGTGAAATTCGGCTTCCCGGTGGGACCGGTTCAACTGCTGGATGAAGTAGGTATTGATACCGGCACCAAAATTATTCCCGTGCTGGAGAATGCCTTTGGAGAGCGTTTCAGCCCACCTGCAAACATCATTGACGCGATTTTGAAGGACGATCGCAAAGGTAGAAAAAATAATCGTGGTTTCTATCTTTATGAGACAAAAGGGCGTAAAAGCAAAAAACGGCCCGACCCGGCAGTCTATCCGCTGCTGGGCATCGACCGCCCCCAGTCGCGGTTGTCCACGCAGCAGGTGGCGGAGCGCTGTGTGATGATGATGCTTAACGAGGCGGCGCGCTGCTTTGATGAGCAGATTATCCGTAGCGCGCGCGATGGTGATATCGGCGCCGTATTTGGTATAGGGTTTCCGCCATTTCTTGGCGGCCCGTTCCGGTATATGGATACTATCGGCGCGGGTGAAGTTGCCGCGATCCTGCAGCGCCTGGCCGCCCAGTACGGCCCACGTTTTACACCCTGTGACACTTTATTACGCATGGCCGAACAGGGGACCACCTTTTGGCCAGCGGATGAACGGATGACCTAAGTTATGGTCAAAGAAGGTAAATCCGGCTGCGGATGACGCTGTTGATTGGCTGTTTTGTAAACAATCATTGACTATACTTACGCCATTGAGGTAAAAAACAGCGTTTCATTCGTTGAATGGATCAGGCACAATGCCCGGCCACCGGGTCACCTGCGTATTGTCTTCGCAGGCCAAACTACGGTGCTTCTGGTTAACAAAAGCGGTGCAATATGCAAGTTTTTATTATGCGTCACGGCGACGCTGCCCTCGATGCAGCCAGCGACTCGGTTCGTCCATTAACCGTATGCGGTTGTGATGAGTCTCGTCAGATGGCAACCTGGCTGAAAGGTCAAAAAGTGGATATTGAGCGCGTTCTTGTCAGTCCCTATCTGCGTGCGGAACAGACGCTGGATATTGTTGGGGAGTGCATGAACCTGCCGAAACATGTCGACGTGATGCCGGAACTCACGCCGTGCGGCGATGTGGGAATGGTGAGCGCTTATCTGCAGGCGCTGGCAAATGAAGGCGTGGCGACGGCGCTGGTCGTCTCCCACCTGCCGCTGGTGGGGTACCTGGTCTCAGAGCTGTGCCCGGGGGAAACGCCCCCGATGTTCACCACCTCGGCTATCGCCTGCGTTAATCTGGACGCCGACGGCAAGGGTGAATACCTCTGGCAGAAAAGCCCCTGCAATCTCAAGATGGCCAACGCCATCTGACGACCCCGGAGCTCGCCGTCAAGGCAGCTCCGGCGGTTGCCACTCCTCGACCTCAATCAGAATCAGCAGTGCGGCGTCACCGCCGTACTCTTTTGGCGCCTGATGAAAAGCCATGATGTGCGGATGCTGCGCCAGCCACAGCGGGGTTTGCTGTTTGAGAATGTGCTTCCCGTGCCCGTGCATCACGCAGGCGCAAAACACATGCTCGCGGCGGCAGGCGGCAATCAGCGCGCCCAGTTCCTGTTTGGCCTGCTGCTGGGTGAGCCCATGCAGATCGAGAAACAGTTCCGGGGAATAATCCCCACGGCGCAGCTTTTTCAGCTCAAAATGGCTGACGTCGGCGCGGACATATTTTGTCGAGCCTTCGGTATTCAGTAACGGCTGAAACTCATCGGAAAAATAGTGGCTGTTGTCGGCCTGCTCCTGCAGCAGACGCTTAGGGGCAACCTCGGTGATTTTCTTGCGCTGCGGGCGGTGAACGATGGTGTCCTGTTTGATCTTCCGCGTGCCGGTCATCAGCTGACGGAACAGCGCCTGATCCTCCTCGCTAAGCAATGTCTTCTTTTTCATTGTCCGCTCTCATTAATACTTTGCGCTAGTTTACCCGACTCAATATCCCTTCGGGCAAGGAAAACCTGTTTTTTCCCCCGCCACCCCACGCAAGAATGCTGATTTATCGCCGTCTTCATGGCACACTAGCCGCCGAATTTATAGCAGAGTGTGCCCTGGAGGATGTCGTGGATAAAATTTTTGTTGATGAGGCAGTCAATGAGCTGCATACCATTCAGGACATGCTGCGCTGGGCGGTAAGCCGTTTCAGCGCTGCTAATATCTGGTACGGTCACGGGACTGACAACCCATGGGACGAGGCGGTACAGCTGGTGCTGCCTTCGCTGTATCTGCCGCTGGATATTCCGGAAGATATGCGCACTGCGCGCCTGACCTCCAGCGAGAAACACCGCATTGTAGAGCGGGTGATTCGCCGCGTGAACGAGCGTATTCCCGTCGCCTATCTGACCAACAAAGCGTGGTTCTGCGGCCATGAGTTTTACGTCGATGAGCGAGTGCTGGTGCCGCGCTCCCCGATCGGCGAACTGATCAATAACCAGTTTGCCGGGCTGATTACCCATAAGCCGCAGCATATCCTTGATATGTGCACCGGCAGCGGCTGCATCGCCATTGCCTGCGCCTATGCCTTCCCGGAAGCTGAAGTCGACGCCGTGGATATCTCCCCGGACGCGCTGGCCGTCGCCGAGCACAATGTGGAATCCCATGGCCTGATCCATCATGTGACGCCGATCCGTTCCGACCTGTTCCGCGACCTGCCGAAGCTACAATACGATCTGATCGTCACTAATCCGCCGTATGTCGATGAAGAGGACATGGCCGATCTGCCGGAAGAGTATGAGCATGAGCCGGTTCTGGGTCTGGCCTCCGGAAGCGATGGCCTGAAGCTGACGCGCCGCATCCTCGGCAATGCGCCGGATTATCTCAGCGACGACGGGATTCTGATTTGTGAAGTCGGTAACAGCATGGTACATCTGATGGAGCAGTATCCGGACGTGCCGTTTACCTGGCTTGAGTTTGATAACGGCGGCGACGGCGTCTTTATGCTGACCAAACAGCAGCTGATTGACGCTCGCGCGCACTTCGGTATTTATAAAGACTAAAAAAAACAACACGCCAACATAACGACAAAGAATGGAGCCGTGATGGCAGGAAATACAATTGGACAACTCTTTCGCGTCACCACCTTCGGCGAGTCGCACGGCCTGGCGCTGGGCTGCATCGTTGACGGCGTGCCGCCGGGCATTCCGCTGACCGAAGCCGATCTGCAGCACGACCTCGATCGTCGTCGCCCGGGTACCTCGCGTTACACCACGCAGCGTCGCGAGCCGGATCAGGTCAAAATCCTCTCCGGCGTCTTCGAAGGCGTCACCACCGGGACCAGTATCGGGCTGCTGATTGAGAACACCGATCAGCGCTCGCAGGATTACGGCGCGATCAAAGATCTGTTCCGTCCTGGCCATGCGGATTACACCTACGAACAAAAGTATGGTCTGCGCGACTATCGCGGCGGCGGTCGCTCCTCCGCCCGCGAAACCGCGATGCGCGTGGCGGCCGGGGCGATTGCCAAAAAATTCCTCGCCGCGAAGTTCGGCATCGTCATTCGCGGCTGCCTGACGCAGATGGGCGACATTCCGCTGGCTATTAAAGACTGGGATCAGGTTGAACAGAATCCTTTCTTCTGCCCGGACCCGGAGAAAATCGACGCTCTCGATGAACTGATGCGCGGTCTGAAAAAAGAGGGCGACTCCATTGGCGCCAAAGTGACCGTCGTCGCCGACGGCGTACCGCCGGGCCTTGGCGAGCCGGTCTTTGACCGCCTTGACGCCGATATCGCCCACGCGCTGATGAGCATCAACGCCGTGAAAGGCGTGGAGATTGGCGACGGTTTCGACGTGGTGAAGCTGCGCGGCAGCGAAAACCGCGATGAGATCACCAAAACCGGATTCCAGAGCAACCACGCCGGCGGCATTCTTGGCGGCATCAGCAGCGGTCAGCAGATCGTTGCCAACATCGCGCTGAAGCCGACCTCCAGTATTACCGTTCCCGGTCATACCATTAACCGCTTTGGCGAAGAGGTGGAGATGATCACCAAAGGGCGTCACGATCCGTGCGTCGGCATACGCGCCGTACCGATCGCTGAGGCGATGCTGGCGATTGTCTTAATGGATCACTTTATGCGTCAGCGCGCGCAGAATGGCGACGTGACGACGACAATTCCACGCTGGTAACCATGAAAAACACCGTTATCGCCCTGCTGGCGCTGCTGGCCAGCGCCGGCAGCCTGGCCGCCACGCCATGGCAGAAGATATCCCAGCCAATCGGCGGCAGCGCGCAGTCGATTGGCGCGTTCTCCAATGGCTGTATCGTTGGCGCCGAGGCGCTGCCGCTGAACGCCGCCGGCTATCAGGTGATGCGTACCGATCAGCGTCGCTACTTCGGTCATCCGGATCTGGTTCAGTTTATTCAGCGCCTGAGCAATCAGGTGCACAATAAAGGCATGGGGACCGTGCTGATTGGCGACATGGGGATGCCGGCAGGCGGCCGCTTTAACGGCGGCCACGCCAGCCATCAGACGGGCCTCGATGTCGATATCTTCCTCCAGCTGCCGCAGACGCGCTGGACTTCGTCCCAGTTGCTGAAGCCGCAGGCCCTGGATCTGGTCGCCAGCGATGGCAAACGCGTGGTGCCGTCGCTGTGGAGTCCGCAAATCAGCCAGCTGATCAAGCTGGCGGCGGAAGATAGCGAAGTGACCCGCATCTTCGTCAACCCGGCGATTAAACAGCAGCTGTGTCTGGATGCGGGCAACGACCGCCAGTGGCTGCGCAAAGTTCGTCCCTGGTTCCAGCATCGCGCCCATATGCACGTCCGTCTGCGCTGCCCGGCGGGCAGCCTGGAGTGCGAAGATCAGGCGCCGCCGCCGGCCGGCGATGGCTGCGGTGCGGAGCTGCAGAGCTGGTTCGAGCCACCTAAACCCGGGTCTACCCCACCTGTGAAGAAGACGCCGCCGCCGTTGCCGCCTTCCTGCCAGGCGCTACTGGATGAGCATGTGCTGTAATGGATAGTTTTATTGAGTTGTTTTCCGTATCGCCGCTGGTGCTGGTGGTGCTTTTCTTTGTCGCCATCCTGGCCGGTTTTATTGACTCACTGGCCGGGGGCGGGGGCTTACTGACCGTGCCGGCGCTAATGGCCGCCGGTATGCCGCCGGCCCAGGCGCTGGCGACCAATAAGCTGCAGGCCTGCGGCGGATCGCTGTCGGCGACCCTCTATTTTGTCCGCCGCAAGGTGGTCAATCTCGCCGATCAGAAGCTGAATATTCTGATGACCTTTATCGGTTCAACCGCCGGCGCGCTGCTGGTCCAGCACGTGCAGTCCGATATTCTTAAGCAGATCCTGCCGTTGCTGGTGATCGGCATCGGTCTCTATTTTCTGCTGATGCCGAAACTGGGCGAAGCGGACCGACAGCGTCGGCTCTACGGCCTGCCGTTTGCGCTGGTCGCCGGCGGCAGCGTCGGGTTTTACGATGGCTTTTTCGGCCCCGGCGCCGGTTCGTTTTATGCGCTGGCGTTTGTCACCCTGGCCGGGTTTAACCTGGCGAAGTCGACGGCCCACGCCAAATTGCTCAACGCCACCTCGAACGTCGGCGGCCTGCTGCTGTTTATTATCGGCGGAAAGGTTATCTGGGCCACCGGCTTTGTGATGATGGCCGGCCAGTTTATTGGCGCCCGCGCCGGCTCCCGGCTGGTGCTGAGCAAAGGGCAATCGCTGATCCGACCGATGATCGTTATCGTTTCGGCGGTGATGAGCGCGAAACTTCTCTACGACAGCCACGGGGCTGAGATTTTGCAGTGGTTGGGAATTCATTAATGCAACAGCAACACCATTATCAGCAGCTTATTGACCTCTTCGACAGCTGCTTTGCCGCAGATTTTAATACTCGCCTGGTGAAAGGCGACGATGAGCCGATTTACCTCCCGGCGGACGATGACACGCCATATCACCGTATCGTCTTCGCGCACGGTTTTTTTGCCAGCGCTCTGCATGAGATCTCCCATTGGTGCATCGCCGGCAAAGCCCGCCGCGAGCTGGTGGATTTTGGCTACTGGTACTGTCCGGACGGCCGCGATGCGATGACCCAAAGCCAGTTTGAGGACGTAGAGGTGAAACCGCAGGCCCTGGAGTGGCTGTTCTGCGTGGCGGCGGGATTTCCGTTTAACGTCAGCTGCGACAATCTGGAAGGTGACGTTGAACCCGATCGCATCGCCTTTCAGCGCCGGGTACATGCCCGGGTGATGACTCTGCTTGAGCAAGGGATCCCCGAACGTCCGGCGCGTCTTATTCGCGCATTACAACACTATTATCAAACGCCGCCATTGACGGCAGAACACTTTCCGTGGCCGGAAGACCTGCACTAAGGCCACACATTACATGACAAGAGGTAAGATGATGATCGCGGAGTTTGAATCACGCATTCTGGCGCTGATTGACAACATGGTAGACCACGCCAGTGATGATGAACTGTTTGCCGGCGGTTATCTGCGCGGCCACCTGACGCTGGCGGTGGCTGAGCTGGAAGGTGAGGGCGAACATTCAGCGGAAGCGGTACACAGCAAAGTCAGCCATAGCCTGGAGAAAGCCATCGGCGCTGGCGAACTGTCGCCGCCGGACCAAATTCTGGTGCAGGGCATGTGGGAAAACCTGTATCAGCAGGCGAAAAATCAGGCCTGATCCATGATGTAGGTCGGATAAGCGTAGCGCCATCCGACACGCTAACGGCGCAACCAGGATTTACCCTGTTTGCGCTGTGCTTCTCCGGGCTACCGCGTTGGTCCCCCGGACGAGGCCGGGAATGTCGCGCTTCCCAGGGATTTTTCTCCCCTTGCGCTGTTACTTCACCGCTTTTCCCTTCAGCAGTTTTCTCACCCATAGCCGATTCGGATTCAGCGCCGCCAGGGTGCCGCTATCCAGCGGTAGCGGTTCAGCGCTCATCTGCGCCGCCAGCAGCTCAGCGCTTAACGGCGCGGTGCAAATGCCTCGCGATCCGAGGGCGCCAAGCATAAACAGGTTATGGAAGACCGGCGCGCTACCGGCGTTATCCTGCCGTTCGTGGAGGCTGGCGTATTGCGTCAATGTCGCCGCATAGTCCGGCACGTTGCCGACCATCGGCAGATGATCGCGGGTGGCGCAGCGCACGCCGCAGCGGGCGTCACTGGCGCTAATATCCACGTCCTGCGGCCACTCCGCGCCCGGGAAGCAGTCGATCAGCCGTTGCCGGTTGTGCTGCTGATCTTCTTCGCTGAAGGTGGTGTCGGTTTTGCCGCGATGGTAGCTGGCGCCAATGCAGTGCTGCTGATTTTGCGGATTCTGCGGCGTCAGGTAGCCGTCGTAGCACAGCACCTGGCGCAGGTCGGAAAGCCGCGGGGTGGTGGGTATATGGCTGACCTGGCCGCCAACGGGGTAGACCGGCAACGGCGCGGTTTGCGCAAAATCCGATATGCGGTGGCCGTTGGCCAGCACGACCGCCTGATGATAGCGCTGCCGGTTGAGCAGCCAGCCATCGCCCTCCGCGCTCAACGTCTCGACCTGATAACCATAATGCACGTGCAGTCCGCGAGTCGCCGCCAGCGCCAGCAGCTCGGCGGTGAGCTGCTGCGGGCACAGCCAACCGCCGGCCGGATAGGTTATGCCGCCGCAGCCGGTCTCGACGCCGGTCAGCTCCGCAGCCTGCTCCGCCGTCACCGCGCAGGCGATATCAGGGGGCAGCTCCAGGGCCAGCATCTGATTGATTTTGTGTGCGCTTTTTTCATCCCAGCCAAGCTGGGTGACCCCGCACCATTGATGATCGAACAGCACCGGCAGCGCGTCGTAGGTGCGGCGGGCGAAGGTAAAGGCGGCTGGGAAAAAGCGCGCCAGCGCCGGATCGTGCTGGCTTAACAGCGGGTAGAGCGCGCCCTGGCGATTACCGGAGGCGCCCTGCGCCGGGGCGTCGTCCGCACAGTAAAGGGTCACCTGCCAGCCGCGACGCAGCAGCGCCAGGGAGAGCAGGGCGCTGGCGATACCGCCGCCGACGATGGCCGCCTCGCGGGCCTCGCTCCCGGGGCGGGCGAACCAGGGCCCGCGCGCCGGCAAGGTCAGCGTTTGCGCCATCTCGCCGGTCAGCATCTCCCGTTTGCGGCCGAAGCCTTTGGTTTTACGCAGGGTAAACCCGGCTTCCTGCAGGCCGCGGCGGACAAAACCGGCGGAGGTAAAAGTGGCCAGCGTCCCGCCGGGACGCGCCAGGCGCGCCATGGCATTGAACAGATCCTGGGTCCACATGTCGGGATTTTTCGCCGGGGCAAAGCCGTCGAGAAACCAGGCGTCCACCTGCTGATTCAGCGAATCATCCAGTTCTCTGGTCAGCTCGTTGATATCGCCAAACCACAGATCGAGCGTGACCCGTCCGCCGTCGAGCAGCAGACGATGGCATCCGGCGAAGGCCGAAGGCCATTGCGCCTGCAGCTGTTCCGCCCATGGAGCCAGCTCTGGCCAGCGCTGGTGCGCCAGGCGGAGATCTTCCGCCTTCAGCGGATATTTCTCAAAACTGATGAAATGTAACCTTTGCAGGGTAACGTCCGGGTTATCGCGAACAAAAACGTCAAACGCCTGCCAGAGGGTGAGGAAATTGAGCCCGGTGCCGAAGCCGCTCTCCGCGACGATCAACAGCGGGCGAGGGTGGCTGGAGAAGCGCTCCGGCAGGCGATTTCCGCCGAGAAAGACGTAGCGTGTCTCTTCCAGACCGTTGTCATTGGAAAAGTAAACATCGTCAAAATCTCGGGAAACAGGTGTACCCTCAGCATTGAATTCCAGGTTGGCGGGTTGTATAGCGTTTTGTTTCACGTAAGTTACTCGAATCACAAGGCGTAGCGCGATCTTAGCGATGTGTGCCTGAGGGCGCAAATTTATACACAAAATGTCTGATCGGACTTGTTCGGCGTACAAGTGTACGCTATCGTGCGACACGAAACTTAAAATAGTGCGACTTACAGAGGTATTTAATGAAACGTGCAGTGATTACTGGCTTGGGCATCGTTTCCAGCATCGGTAATAACCAGCAGGAAGTCCTGGCATCTCTGCGTGAAGGACGTTCAGGGATCACTTTCTCTCAGGAGCTGAAAGATTCAGGGATGCGCAGCCACGTATGGGGCAACGTCAAACTGGATACCACTGGCCTCATTGACCGCAAAGTAGTGCGCTTCATGAGCGACGCCTCCATCTATGCTTACCTGTCCATGGAACAGGCCGTTGCCGACGCAGGTCTGGCGCCGGAAGCATACCAGAATAACCCGCGTGTCGGCCTGATCGCAGGCTCCGGCGGCGGCTCCCCGAAATTCCAGGTCTTCGGCGCCGATGCCATGCGCAGCCCGCGTGGTCTGAAAGCCGTGGGTCCGTATGTGGTCACCAAAGCGATGGCTTCCGGCGTTTCCGCCTGCCTCGCCACGCCGTTTAAAATCCACGGCGTTAACTACTCCATCAGCTCCGCCTGCGCCACTTCCGCACACTGCATCGGTAACGCGGTAGAGCAGATCCAGCTGGGCAAACAGGATATCGTCTTTGCCGGCGGCGGCGAAGAGCTGTGCTGGGAAATGGCCTGCGAGTTCGACGCCATGGGCGCGCTGTCCACCAAATACAACGACACGCCGGAAAAAGCCTCCCGCACCTATGACGCCAACCGTGACGGCTTCGTTATCGCCGGCGGCGGCGGTATGGTCGTGGTGGAAGAGCTGGAACACGCCCTGGCGCGCGGCGCGCACATCTATGCGGAAATCGTCGGCTACGGCGCAACCTCCGATGGCGCAGACATGGTAGCCCCATCCGGTGAAGGCGCAGTGCGCTGCATGCAGATGGCGATGCACGGCGTTGATACCCCGATCGACTACCTGAACTCCCACGGTACTTCCACGCCGGTCGGCGACGTGAAAGAGCTGGGCGCGATCCGCGAAGTGTTCGGCGACAACAGCCCGGCTATCTCGGCGACCAAAGCAATGACCGGTCACTCGCTGGGCGCTGCTGGCGTGCAGGAAGCTATCTACTCCCTGCTGATGCTGGAGCACGGCTTTATCGCGCCGAGCATCAACGTCGAAGAGCTGGATGAGCAGGCTGCCGGCCTGAACATCGTCACCAAACCGACTGACGCTAAGCTGACCACCGTGATGTCCAACAGCTTCGGCTTTGGCGGCACCAACGCCACGCTGGTGATGCGTAAATACAACGCCTAATCGGCACGCGATGCACTGAGGGGAGCCACCGGCTCCCCTTTTTTGTCATCTTGACAGGGTAAGAGCCCGCAGGCACACTGCTGGCGGATCCATTAGTCTCTCCACTAATGCGTAAGCGTTTAACGTCAACCAACGCGCCTTAACCCTGATAGTCAGGTGGAGGGGGCGTGTCGCTTTGCTCGCCTTACTCTGCGAATCTGGAGTAATGCATGTCCGCAGTCACTGAAACAACATCTCATTCTTCCGCGAATTTGTCGCTTTTTCGCATTACGCTCGCCGTCTTTTTGACCTATATGACCGTCGGTTTGCCGCTGCCGGTGATCCCGCTGTTTGTCCATCAGGAGCTGGGATTGGGTAACACCATGGTCGGCGTAGCGGTGGGGATCCAGTTCCTCGCCACCGTTCTTACCCGCGGCTACGCCGGGCGTCTGGCAGACCAGTACGGCGCCAAACGCTCCGTCCTGCAAGGGATGCTGGCCTGCGCCCTGGCCGGCGCGGCCTGGCTGGCCGCTGCGCTGCTGCCGCTGCCGGTGTTCGCGAAGCTGGGCCTGTTGCTGCTGGGCCGCCTGATCCTCGGGTTTGGCGAAAGCCAGCTGCTGACCGGCAACCTGAGCTGGGGGATGGGGCTGGTGGGGCCGGCCCGCTCCGGCAAAGTGATGTCATGGAACGGCATGGCGATGTACGGCTCGCTGGCGGTGGGCGCCCCGCTGGGATTGTTAATTTACAGCCACTTTGGCGTGGCGGTCCTGGCCTGCGTCACCATGGGACTACCGCTTGTCGCCTTGCTCATCAACGGCACGGTGCGCAAAGTGGCGGCGCACGGCGGCGAGCGGCCTTCACTGTGGAGCGTCATCGGCATGATCTGGCGGCCGGGTATTGGCCTGGGCCTGCAGGGCGTCGGCTTTGCGGCGATCGGCACCTTCGTCTCTCTCTATTTTGCCAGTCAGAACTGGCCGATGGCCGGATTTACCCTGACGGCGTTTGGCGGCGCCTTTGTGCTGATGCGGGTGCTGTTTGGCTGGATGCCGGATCGGTTTGGCGGCGTTAAAGTGGCGATGGTCTCGCTGCTGATAGAGGCGGTCGGTCTGACGCTGCTGGGGCTGGCGCCCGGCGTCTGGGTGGCGCTGGCCGGCGCGGCGCTGACCGGATGCGGCTGTTCGCTTATTTTCCCCTCGCTTGGCGTTGAGGTGGTGAAGCGCGTCCCGGCGCAGGTGCGCGGCACTGCGCTCGGCGGCTATGCGGCCTTTCAGGATATCTCTTATGGCCTGACCGGGCCGCTGACCGGTCTGCTGGCCACTTCGCTGGGCTACTCGTCGGTTTTCCTTGCCGGCGCCCTCTGCGCGGCGCTGGGGATCCTCGTCACCCTCATCTCATTTCGCCGCTAGGTTGTTGTCAGACCAGAAACCGCCGTAGTAAACACTGCGGCGTTTGGCATCAAAGGGTGCCGTGAACGCCGCCAGTGCCTGCTGGGCTACAGCAGGAGCCACAGCACCAGGAGCAGGACAACCGCGCCCAGCGCCAGCTGCCAAGGCTTAGCGGCCCATGTCCGCCGGGTCGCGGGCTCCTCCTGCGGGATCGCCAGCGTCTCCTGGGCGCGGGCTACCCGCAGCACAAACACCTTATTCAGCAGCGCCAGGATCTGCGCCGGGCTCAGTGCGGTCTGCGGCGTGACCTGCCAGTTGCGACGGGCAAAGTCGACAATCTTCTGCCACTCCGCGGCCTCCAGCGGCTGCTTGAGCGCCCCCTGCAGCGAGGTAAGCGTGGGCGCGCTTTGCGCGCTGAGCGTCTGCCGCGCCTGCAGCCAGTACGAAAGCGGCGTGAAGTGCGTCGCCGGGATCAGCTCCCCGGACTTGACGCCGCAAAGTTCCAGCATGGACTGCCAAATCAGTTTGCTCGGTTCGCCGGTGGCGGCCGCCAGCTTAGTCACCAGCTGATTGAGCGTGTTGTGCTCGGCCGGCAGCAGTGGACGAAGGGTCGGCGGGCGCTGCTGCGGCTGCGGGATCGACAGCTGACCGCGCTGCAGCAGATGCAGAATGTTCTCCAGTTGCGACTGGCTGAGGGCATGCAGCGCCGTTTGCCCATAATGCTGACGAATATAATCGCTCACCGCCTGGCGGTTATTGCCCTGGCCGAGCAGATCGCTGAGCTGCGCCAGGGTCTGGCGATGATGATGATTGTCCTGCGCGGCGGCCAGGCGCTGGTTGAGACTGGCCTCGGCGGCGCTGAAATGGCGGGCCAGCAGGGGCGTGTCGCCTTTCAGTCCGAGGTCATGTTTGACGCAGGCCCACACTTCCGCATTCTGCTGCGAGGTCAGCGCCACCAGGCGCGTGATCAGTCGCTCCAGGACGGTGCGTTGCTGCATGGAAAGCGAAGGTTCGCCGGTGGCGGCAGTGCCTGATGGGCCTCGCCCTGGAGGACGGTCTGGCATATCTGCAAGGGGGTGCGTCATGATTCATCCTTTCGATATCGCGGTGCTGGAACCAGGTGATGAGTATGCCTGGCGGCCAGATTATGGCACACTTCCCCGGTTAACTCTCGTTCTCAGACAGGTACTGAACTGTGAAAATCCTCGTTGATGAAAATATGCCCTATGCCCGTGAGCTTTTTAGCCGTTTAGGCGACGTGCAGGCGATCCCGGGCCGCCCGGTCCCGGCCGATGCCCTGACCGATGCGGATGCCTTAATGGTGCGCTCGGTCACCCGGGTCAATGAAGCATTGCTTGCCGGCAAGGCCATCAGGTTCGTCGGCACCGCGACCGCAGGCACCGATCATGTCGATCAGGCGTGGCTGCAGCAGGCGGGGATTGGTTTCTCCGCGGCGCCAGGCTGCAACGCCATTGCGGTGGTGGAGTATGTCTTTTCATCGCTGCTGATGCTGGCCGAACGTGACGGCTTCTCGCTGCGCGATCGCACCGTCGGGATTGTCGGCGTCGGTAACGTCGGCGGGCGACTGCAAAAGCGTCTGGAGGCGCTGGGCATCAAAACTCTGCTCTGCGATCCGCCGCGCGCTGACCGCGGCGACGAAGGCGACTTCCGCTCCCTTGACGATCTGGTCCAGCAGGCCGATGTCCTCACCTTCCATACCCCGCTGTATAAAGAAGGACAATATAAAACGTTACATCTGGCGGATGAGGCGCTGATTAGCCGCCTGAAGCCCGGAACGATTTTGATCAACGCCTGCCGCGGGCCGGTGGTGGATAACGCCGCGTTGCTGAAACGCCTGGAAGCCGGTCAGTCCCTGAGCGTGGTGCTGGACGTTTGGGAGCCGGAGCCGGATCTCAACATAGCGCTTCTCAAGCGGGTGGATATCGGCACGGCGCATATCGCCGGCTATACCCTTGAAGGGAAGGCGCGCGGGACGACGCAGGTATTCGAAGCCTATAGCGCCTTTATCGGTCATCCGCAGCAGGTGGCGCTGGATACCCTGCTGCCGGCCCCGGAGTTTGGCCGCATCACCCTGCATGGCCCGCTCGATCAGCCGACGCTGAAAAGACTGGTTCATTTGGTGTATGATGTGCGCCGCGATGATGCGCCGCTGCGGAAGGTGGCGGGCGTCGCCGGTGAATTCGACAAGCTGCGTAAAAATTATCAGGAACGTCGCGAATGGTCTTCGCTGTACGTGCAGTGCAGCGATGAGCAGGCGGCGACGCTGTTGCGCCAGCTCGGTTTTAACGCCGTGCATCATCCTGTTCGTTAATGTCTTCTTAATGCCCCTGCCGGATACTCCGGCAGGGCCGCTTTATTTCTGGAGTAAACCACCATGTCTGAAGGCTGGAATATTGCCGTACTGGGCGCAACGGGCGCCGTAGGCGAAGCCCTGCTCGAAACTCTCGCTGAACGCCAGTTCCCGGTGGGGGAGATTTTTGCTCTGGCGCGCAACGAAAGCGCGGGCGAACATCTGCGTTTTGGTGGCAAGTCGGTGATCGTCAAGGACGCCGCCGAGTTTGACTGGACCCAGGCCCAGCTGGCTTTCTTTGCCGCAGGCGTCGAAGCCAGCGCAGCGTATGTCGAAGATGCGACAAACGCCGGATGTCTGGTTATCGATCTCAGCGGCCTGTTTGCGCTGGAGCCGGACGTACCGCTGGTGGTGCCGGACGTGAACCCGTTCGTGTTAGGCGATTACCGCAACCGCAATCTGATTGCGGTGCCCAATAGTTTGACCAGCCAGCTGCTGACGGCGCTGAAGCCGCTTATCGATCAGGGTGGACTGTCGCGCATTAGCGTCACTAACCTGCTCTCCGCCTCTGGGCAGGGGAAAAAAGCGGTGGATGCGCTGGCAGGGCAGAGCGCCAAGCTGCTGAACGGCATCCCCATCGATGAAGACGATTTCTTTGGCCGCCAGCTGGCCTTCAACATGCTGCCGCTGCTGCCGGATCGTGAAGGTAGCGTGCGCGAAGAGCGCCGTATCGTCGATGAAGCGCGCAAAATTCTTCAGGATGACGGGCTGATGATCTCCGCCAGCGTCGTCCAGTCGCCGGTCTTCTACGGCCATGCGCAGATGGTGAACTTTGAAGCGATGCGTCCGCTGGCGGCGGAAGAGGCGCGTGACGCCTTTACCCGCGGCGAGGAGATCGAACTTTCTGAAGAGGGCGAATTCCCCACTCAGGTTGGCGACGCTTCCGGCAACGCCCGTCTCTCCATCGGCTGCGTGCATAATGATTACGGCATGCCGGAGCAAGTCCAGTTCTGGTCGGTGGCGGATAACGTCCGCTTCGGCGGCGCGCTGATGGCGGTGAAGATCGCCGAGAAGTTGATTGAGGAGTACCTGTACTGATGTCTGAGATGGAGCAACAGCCGGTCTGTAAAATCGCGCTGGGCATCGAGTACGACGGTAGCAAATATTACGGCTGGCAGCGGCAAAACGAAGTACGCAGCGTGCAGGAGAAGCTGGAAAAGGCGCTCTCGCAGGTGGCGAACGAATCCATTACCGTCTTTTGCGCTGGCCGCACCGACGCCGGTGTCCATGGCACCGGCCAGGTGGTGCATTTCGAAACCCGGGCGCAGCGTAAAGATGCCGCCTGGACGCTGGGGGTAAATGCGAATTTACCTGGTGACATCGCGGTGCGTTGGGTCAAACATGTCCCGGCGGATTTTCACGCCCGGTTCAGCGCCACGGCGCGCCGCTATCGTTACGTCATCTATAATCATCGCCTGCGTCCGGCGGTACTAAGTCAGGGCGTCACGCATTTTCACCAGCCGCTCGACGCCGCGCGCATGCAGCGTGCCGCACAGTGTCTGCTGGGGGAGAATGACTTTACCTCGTTTCGCGCGGTGCAGTGCCAGTCGCGTACCCCGTGGCGCAACGTAATGCACATTAACGTTACCCGCTACGGCGCTTATGTGGTGGTGGATATCAAAGCGAATGCCTTTGTACATCATATGGTCAGGAATATTGTGGGCAGCCTGATGGAAATCGGGGCCGGAAACCAGCCGGAGAGCTGGATGGCAGAACTGCTGGCAGCAAAAGACAGGACGCTCGCTGCGGCAACGGCAAAAGCGGAAGGGTTGTATCTGGTGTCGGTGGATTACCCGGCCCATTATGATTTACCGGTGCTGCCAATGGGCCCGCTGTTTCTGGCGGACTAATAGGGTCATTAAGGGTAAAGACAAACATGGACTTGATTCACTTTTTAATTGATTTCATCCTGCATATTGATGTGCACCTGGCCGAGCTGGTCGCCCAGTATGGCGTCTGGGTTTATGCCATTCTGTTTTTGATTCTGTTCTGCGAAACCGGGCTGGTGGTAACGCCGTTCCTGCCGGGGGATTCCCTGCTGTTCGTCGCGGGCGCGCTCTCGGCCCTGCCCACCAACGATCTGAATGTCCACCTGATGGTATTGCTGATGGTCATCGCGGCTATCGTCGGCGATGCGGTCAACTACACCATTGGCCGGCTGTTCGGCGAAAAGCTGTTCAGCAACCCGAACTCGAAGATTTTCCGTCGCAGCTATCTGGATAAAACCCATAGCTTCTACGAACGTCACGGCGGAAAAACCATTATCCTGGCGCGCTTTGTGCCGATAGTCCGAACCTTCGCGCCGTTTGTGGCGGGAATGGGGCATATGTCCTATCGTCATTTTGCGGCCTATAACGTCGTCGGGGCGCTGCTGTGGGTGCTGCTGTTCACCTACGCCGGCTATCTGTTTGGCGATCTGCCGGTGGTGCAGGAGAACCTGAAGCTGCTGATCGTGGCGATCATCGTGCTTTCCGTCCTGCCGGGCGTGATTGAGATTATTCGCCATAAGCGGGCGGCGGCGAAGCAGGCGAAGTAGTTTAGCCTGCGTTGCGCGTGACGGTGCACGAGCGTCACGCGCAGCGGTTTGACCACTTTTTTATCCCATGTTCCGGGATGATATGATTTAATGTGCAACATTCATGGTCTGTAAGAGGCAAAAATGGCATTATGCGCCCCTTACGACAAAACTGGCATCGACCAGGTTCAGGCAGAAAGGTTATCAATGAGCTGGATTGAACGAATTAAAAGCAACATCACTCCCACCCGCAAGGCGAGCATTCCTGAGGGTGTATGGACCAAGTGCGACAGCTGCGGTCAGGTACTCTACCGCGCCGAGCTGGAGCGCAACCTGGAGGTTTGTCCTAAGTGCGATCACCATATGCGCATGTCGGCGCGTAATCGCCTGCATAGCCTGTTGGATGAAGGTTCCCTGGTGGAACTGGGTAGCGAACTTGAGCCAAAAGATGTGCTGAAGTTCCGCGATTCAAAAAAATACAAAGACCGCCTGGCGTCCGCTCAAAAAGAGACGGGCGAAAAAGACGCGCTGGTGGTGATGAAAGGTACGCTCTACGCGATGCCGGTGGTGGCCGCGGCCTTTGAATTCTCCTTTATGGGGGGATCGATGGGTTCCGTCGTTGGCGCACGCTTTGTGCGCGCGGTGGAGCAGGCGCTGGAAGATAACTGCCCGTTGATCTGCTTCTCCGCCTCCGGTGGCGCCCGTATGCAGGAAGCGCTGATGTCGCTGATGCAGATGGCGAAAACCTCCGCGGCGCTGGCAAAAATGCAGGAGCGCGGATTACCGTACATCTCTGTGCTGACCGACCCGACCATGGGCGGCGTATCGGCGAGCTTTGCGATGCTGGGCGACCTGAACATTGCCGAGCCGAAAGCGCTGATCGGCTTTGCCGGTCCTCGCGTCATTGAGCAGACCGTACGTGAGAAGCTGCCGCCGGGATTCCAGCGCAGTGAGTTCCTGATTGAAAAAGGGGCGATCGATATGATCGTTCGCCGTCCGGAAATGCGTCTCAAGCTGGCCAGCATTCTGGCGAAGCTGATGAACCTGCCGGCGCCGGTTGCCGCTTCGGAAACGCCTCATGAAGGCGTGGTGGTGCCGCCGGCACCGGATCAGGAACCCGAGGCCTGATAAAGCAGAGGGCAGGGCCTGGCGGCGCTGCCCTTTTTTATTCAAACGCGTTAACCGTCAATTCTTGCGGGCATCATGGAAAAAGATCCTATTCCTCAGGCCACGTCGCCCCTGGCTACGTGGCTTTCTTATCTGGAACATCTGCACAGTAAAACCATCGACCTGGGGCTGGCGCGCGTCAGCGAGGTCGCGCGGCAGATGGATATCGTCAAACCGGCGCCGTTCGTCTTTACGGTCGCGGGCACCAATGGCAAAGGCACCACCTGCCGCACGCTGGAAACGGTCCTGATGGCGGCCGGCTATAAAGTGGGGGTTTACAGCTCTCCGCATCTGGTGCGCTACACCGAACGCGTGCGCATTCAGGGCGCGGAACTGCCGGAGGCAGCGCATACGGCCTCGTTTGCGGAGATTGAAGCGGCGCGGGGCGACATCTCGCTGACCTATTTTGAGTACGGCACGCTCTCTGCGCTATGGTTGTTTAAGCAGGCGCAGCTGGATGTGGTGATCCTGGAGGTGGGCCTCGGCGGCCGTCTCGACGCCACCAATATCGTGGATGCCGACGTCGCCGTGGTCACCAGCATCGCCCTCGATCATACCGACTGGCTGGGACCGGATCGCGACAGTATCGGCCGGGAGAAAGCCGGCATCTTCCGTGCCGGTAAACCGGCGGTGGTAGGGGAGCCGGATATGCCGCACACCATTGCTGAAGTGGCGCGCGAGAAGGGCGCGCTGCTCCAGCGCCGCGGCGTCGACTGGCGCTATGAGGTGGAAGGCGAGACATGGTCCTTCCGCGACGCGGGCGGGGCGTTAAGCCGCCTGCCTCTGCCTCAGGTGCCGTTGCCGAATGCCGCCACGGCCGTGGCGGCGCTGCGCGCCAGCGGCCTTGCCGTGGATGACGCTATCCTGCGCGCGGGGATCCGCGACGCGATGCTGCCGGGACGCTTTCAGATAATCAGCGACGCCCCGCGGGTGATCCTCGATGTGGCGCATAACCCGCACGCGGCGGCTTATCTCGCCGGGCGTCTCAAAACGTTAGCGAAAACGGGACGCGTGCTGGCGGTTATTGGTATGCTGCATGATAAGGACATCGCCGGTACGCTGGCCAATCTGACGCCGGAAGTTGACGTCTGGTACTGCGCGCCGCTGGAGGGTCCGCGCGGGGCGACGGCGGAGCAGCTGGTGGAACATTTGCGTGGCGGCACAGTCTATAGCAGCGTGGCGCAGGCATGGCGCGCGGCCATGGCTGACGCTCAAGCGGAAGATACAGTGCTGGTGTGTGGTTCATTTCACACGGTAGCGCAGGTAATGGAAGAGATTGACGCGGGGAGAATCGGTGGCGAGTAAGTTTCAGAACCGTTTAGTCGGGACAATCGTGCTGGTGGCGCTGGGGGTGATTATCCTGCCAGGGCTGCTGGACGGGCAGAAAAAGCATTATCAGGATGAGTTTGCCGCGATCCCGCTGGTGCCGAAACCCGGCGATCGCGATGAACCGGATATGCTGCCGGCGGCGACTCAGGCGCTGCCTTCGCAGCCGCCGGAAGGGGCGGCGGAGGAGGTGCGGGCTGGCGATGCCGCTGCGCCATCGTTAGATCCGTCGCGTATCCCGGTGAACAGCAACAGCTTCGATGACGTTCAGGAGCCGGTGGTTGCCGCGAAACCGCAGCCTAAACCCCAGCCGAAGCCGCAGCCGAAGCCGCAACAGCAGGCTGCGACGCCTACCCCTCCGCCGGCTAAGCCTCAGCAGCAGCAACCACCGCAGCAGCAGGCGGCCCTGCCGGCGCCGACCGGCAAGGCCTATGTGGTCCAGCTGGGCGCGTTGAAGAACGCCGATAAGGTGAACGAGATCGTCGGTAAGCTACGGGCATCGGGCTTCAAAGTCTATACGTCGCCTTCGACGCCGGTACAGGGTAAAATTACCCGTATCCTCGTCGGCCCGGATGCGTCAAAAGACAAGCTGAAGGGCCAGTTGGGCGATCTGCAACAGATCTCCGGGCTCAGCGGGGTGGTGATGGGCTTCACCCCGAACTGATGGTTTTTTTCCGCCATGCGGAGAGAACGCGGCGGGGCTAAACGCCCCGCAAACCCTGTCTCAGCCGCCCTGAAGAGGCGAAAGGCAGTCTGGCGTTGAATGTTTTTTCAGCGCCATTTTTATTTCTGTAGGGCAAGGAAATCCCTACGCAAACGTTTTCTTTTTCTGTTAGAATGCGCCCCGAACTGGACGACAGGGCGTAAAATCGTGGGACGTATATGGTCTGGATTGATTACGCCATTATGGCGGTGCTGGGTCTTTCTTGCCTGGTCAGCCTGATCCGCGGCTTCGTTCGCGAAGCTTTATCGTTAGTCACGTGGGGTTGCGCGTTTTATGTCGCCAGCCACTACTACGCTGACCTGTCTGTCTGGTTTACGGGCTTTGAGGATGAACGGGTTCGAAATGGGATTGCTATTGCGGCGCTGTTTATCGTGACGCTCATCGTTGGCGCTATCGTGAACTATGTGATAGGCCAGCTGGTGGAGAAGACCGGTTTGTCAGGTACCGACAGGGTATTGGGGATCTGCTTCGGCGCGCTACGTGGGGTGCTGATCATCGCCGCTATCCTGTTCTTCCTTGACACCTTTACCGGGATGGCGAAGAGCGATGACTGGCAGCAGTCGCAGTTTATTCCCTATTTTACCCCCGTCATCAGATGGTTTTTTGAATACCTGCAAAGCTCGTCAAGTTTCTTGCCTAAAGTATAGACTTTGGGTCGTTGCTGAACGAGGAAAAGACGTATGTGCGGTATTGTCGGTATCGCCGGTGTTATGCCGGTTAACCAGTCGATTTATGATGCGCTAACGGTGCTCCAGCACCGTGGACAGGATGCCGCTGGCATCATCACCATTGATGCCAACAACTGCTTCCGGTTGCGTAAGGCTAACGGGCTGGTAAGCGACGTATTCGAAGCCCGCCATATGCAGCGTATGCAGGGCAATATGGGGATTGGCCACGTGCGTTACCCCACGGCGGGCAGCTCCAGCGCCTCCGAAGCGCAGCCGTTTTACGTCAACTCGCCGTATGGCATCACGTTGGCGCATAACGGCAACCTGACCAACGCCCATGAGCTGCGTAAAAAGCTGTTTGAAGAAAAACGCCGCCATATCAATACCACCTCAGATTCCGAAATCCTCCTCAATATTTTCGCCAGTGAGCTGGATAACTTCCGTCACTACCCACTGGAAGCGGACAACATCTTTGCCGCGATTGCGGCGACCAACCGCCTGATCCGCGGCGCGTACGCTTGCGTGGCGATGATCATCGGTCATGGCATGGTGGCCTTCCGCGACCCGAACGGCATTCGTCCGCTGGTGCTGGGCAAACGTGACGTAGGCGATGGCCGCACCGAGTATATGGTGGCCTCGGAAAGCGTGGCGCTTGACACCCTTGGCTTTGAATTCCTGCGCGATGTGGCGCCGGGCGAAGCGGTTTATATTACCGAGAAGGGCCAGCTGTTTACCCGTCAGTGCGCCGATAACCCGGTCAGCAACCCGTGCCTGTTCGAGTATGTCTATTTTGCCCGTCCGGACTCGTTTATCGACAAAATTTCCGTCTACAGCGCCCGCGTCAATATGGGGACTAAGCTTGGCGAAAAGATTGCCCGCGAGTGGGAAGATCTGGATATTGACGTCGTTATCCCGATCCCGGAGACCTCCTGCGATATCGCGCTGGAGATCGCCCGCATCCTTGACAAGCCTTATCGTCAGGGCTTCGTGAAGAACCGCTACGTCGGCCGCACATTTATCATGCCGGGTCAGCAGTTGCGTCGTAAGTCTGTGCGCCGCAAGCTCAACGCCAACCGTGCGGAGTTCCGCGATAAGAACGTGCTGCTGGTGGACGATTCCATCGTCCGCGGCACCACCTCGGAGCAGATCATCGAGATGGCGCGCGAAGCAGGGGCGAAAAAAGTGTATCTGGCCTCAGCCGCGCCGGAAATTCGTTTCCCGAACGTGTACGGTATCGATATGCCGACCGCCAACGAACTCATCGCCCATGGCCGCGAAGTGGATGAGATCCGCCAGATCATCGGCGCCGATGGCCTGATTTTCCAGGATCTCAACGATCTGATCGAAGCGGTGCGCGCGGAAAATCCGGATATTCAGCAGTTTGAATGCTCAGTGTTCAACGGCGTATACGTCACCCGGGATGTCGACCAGCAGTACCTCGATTACCTCGATTCCCTGCGTAACGATGATGCCAAAGCGGTCCAGCTGCAGAACGAAGTCGAAAACCTCGAGATGCACAACGAGGGTTAAGCCGTTCGCGCGTCGCGGGCCCGCCGTTTCTGATGGACGGCGGGCCTTTTTTTCGCCCGGCAACCGTGCGTCAATGGTTGCGCCAACGGCTATAATCCGGCAAAGTCTGCGGCACGACGCGCAAGGGGTAACTGAACGTGAAACGACTGATTATTGGCATTTCCGGCGCCAGCGGCGCCATCTATGGCGTGCGGATGCTGCAGGTGCTACGGGATGTGCCGGATATTGAAACCCATTTGATCCTCAGCCAGGCGGCGCGCCAGACGCTGGCGATGGAGACCGACTTTACCGTGCGTGAAGTACAGGCGCTGGCTGATGTGGTGCATGATGCCCGCGACATCGCCGCCAGCATCTCCTCCGGCTCGTTTAAAACCGCCGGGATGGTGATTTTACCCTGCTCAATGAAAACGCTCTCGGGTATTGTCCATAGCTACACGGATGGTCTGCTGACGCGGGCGGCGGATGTGGTGCTGAAGGAGCGTCGTCCGCTTGTGCTCTGCGTGCGGGAGACCCCGTTCCATCTTGGCCATCTGCGTCTGCTGGTGCAGGCCGCGGAGCTGGGGGCGGTGATTATGCCGCCGGTGCCGGCCTTCTACCATCGGCCGCAAAGCCTGGATGATGTTATCAACCAGACCGTCAACCGGGTGCTCGATCAGTTCGACATTAGCCTGGAACAAGACTTGTTTACTCGCTGGCAAGGGGCACAGGATTGCACTAAATAGGTGCGTGAAATGTACGCTTGCGCTGCGGTGGTGCAAATTTGTCGCCCCGATCAAATCCTCGACATTTATTTCGTCTTTTTGCGCTCAGGCGCTGCGGTTTCGCCAGTAATGCTGGTATCTTCCCTTTTAAGACAATCCTGCAACTTTATTTTAACAAATTTAACCCTGTTCCCGGCACGCACCGGGAAGATGGCACAAAAACTGCAGGATTGCTCGGCAATCACCATAACAAGCAACACACCACATCACGACACTTAAGGGTACTGTATGAAGAAGACGATTCTGGCTCTCTCTTTACTCGTGGGAATGAGCAGCACGGCCAGCGTGTTCGCTGCTCTGCCGCAGAGCATTCGCATTGGCACTGACGCGACCTATGCGCCGTTTTCGTCGAAAGACGCGAAAGGGGACTTTGTTGGCTTTGATATCGATTTAGGCAATGAACTGTGCTCCCGTATTAAGGTGAAATGTACCTGGGTCGGCAGTGATTTTGACTCCCTGATCCCCTCCCTCAAGGCGAAGAAAATTGACGCCATCATCTCCTCGCTCTCCATCACCGAGAAGCGCCAGCAAGAGATCGCCTTCTCTGACAAGCTTTATGCCGCCGACTCCCGTCTGATCGCGGCCAAAGGCTCGCCGATCCAGCCGACGCTGGAAGCGCTGAAAGGTAAACACGTCGGCGTGCTGCAGGGCTCCACGCAGGAAGCCTATGCTAACGATCGCTGGCGCAGCCAGGGCGTTGACGTGGTGGCCTATCAAAACCAGGACCTGATCTATTCCGACCTCTCCGCGGGTCGTCTGGATGCGGCGCTGCAGGATGAAGTCGCCGCCAGCGAAGGCTTCCTCAAACAGCCCGCCGGGAAAGATTTCGCCTTCGCCGGTCCGTCGGTTAAAGACAAAAAGTACTTTGGCGACGGCACCGGTATCGGCCTGCGTAAGGACGACGTCGAGCTGAAAGCCGCGTTTGATAAAGCGCTGGGCGAGATGCGCAAAGACGGCACCTACGACAAAATGGCGAAGAAATACTTCGATTTTAACGTCTACGGCGACTAAGACTGCCGCAGGCCCGCGCTATCGGGTGGGCCTGCCGCCATGTTCGTGTAAAAGCCCTGAAAAGGTGCATCGCCAGACGCTGTGGATCATATTAGTGCAAAGGCGGCCGCTTTTGTGGCTAAAAAATGCATAGTTAAGCGTTTGTGATGCAAAAAAATGGCCTTTCTGGTGCATAAATCTTTGCCCTCAAGGGGCGAATAATGGCACGATAACTGGTGTTAATAGTTCTAATAAACCCGTTAGAATGACAGTCTGTCGAGGATAGTTATGAAAAAACTGGCGTTGTCTCTCTCTTTAGCGCTGGCCCTTTCCAGCGTTTCCACGGTCTTTGCCGCTATTCCGCAAAAAATTCGTATCGGTACCGATCCGACTTATGCTCCCTTCGAATCGAAGAATGCGCAGGGGGAATTGGTGGGTTTTGATATCGATCTGGCAAAAGAGCTGTGTAAGCGTATTAATACCCAATGTACCTTTGTGGAAAACCCGCTGGATGCGCTGATCCCCTCTTTAAAAGCGAAGAAAATCGACGCGATTATGTCTTCGCTGTCGATTACCGAAAAGCGTCAGCAGGAAATCGCTTTCACCGACAAACTGTATGCGGCTGATTCGCGTCTGGTGGTGAAAAAGGGCAGCCCCGTGACGCCGGACCTCGCCACCCTGAAGGGGAAGCGCGTGGGCGTGCTGCAGGGCACGACGCAGGAAACTTATGGTAATGAGCACTGGGCGCCGAAAGGTATCGAGATTGTCTCCTATCAGGGACAGGACAATATCTATTCCGACCTGACCGCCGGCCGTATTGATGCCGCTTTCCAGGATGAGGTCGCGGCCAGCGAAGGGTTCCTGAAACAGCCTATCGGTAAAGATTACCAGTTTGGCGGTCCGTCGATTAAAGACGAAAAGCTGTTCGGCGTCGGCACCGGTATGGGGCTGCGTAAGGAAGACAACGAACTGCGTGAAGCGCTGAATAAGGCGTTTGCAGAGATGCGTAAGGACGGCACCTACGACAAGCTGGCGAAAAAATATTTCGATTTTAACGTATACGGCGAATAATTCTCACGCCTCACAACTGCGCGTCCGATTCACGCGCAGTGGTGGATGACAGACAGGGTAGGCAGCATGCTGTATGGGTTTTCACAGGTTATTTTGCAGGGTGCGCTCGTCACCCTGGAGCTTGCGCTCAGCTCGGTCGTTCTCGCCGTCCTGATCGGGCTGGCGGGCGCGGGCGCAAAGCTATCGAGCAACCGTCCTCTGGCGCTGGTGTTTGAAGGCTATACCACACTGATCCGCGGCGTCCCCGACCTGGTGCTGATGCTGTTGATTTTCTACGGCCTGCAGATTGCGCTCAACAGCGTCACCGACGCGTTGGGCATGTCGCAGTTTGATATTGACCCGATGATCGCCGGGATAATTACCCTTGGCTTTATCTATGGCGCCTATTTTACGGAAACCTTCCGCGGCGCCTACCTGGCGGTGCCGAAGGGGCATATCGAAGCGGCCACCGCCTTTGGCTTCAGCGGCGGGCAGACGTTCCGGCGCATCCTGTTCCCGGCGATGATGCGCTACGCGCTGCCGGGGATCGGCAACAACTGGCAGGTTATCCTCAAGGCGACGGCGCTGGTCTCGCTGCTGGGGCTGGAGGATGTGGTCAAAGCCACGCAGCTGGCGGGCAAAAGCACCTGGCAGCCGTTCTACTTCGCCATCGTCTGCGGTCTGATTTATCTGGTGTTTACCACCCTGTCTAATGGCGTACTGCTGCTGCTCGAACGCCGCTATACCGTTGGCGTGAAGAGGGCTGACCTGTGATTGAAATTATTCAGGAGTACTGGAAATCACTGCTGTGGACCGACGGGTATCGCTTTACCGGCGTGGCGATTACCTTATGGTTGCTGATCTCTTCGGTGGTCATGGGGGGCATCCTGGCGGTCTTTCTGGCAATCGGCCGCGTTTCGAGCAATAAGTTCATCCAGTTTCCCATCTGGCTGTTTACTTACATATTTCGCGGCACGCCGCTGTACGTGCAGCTATTGGTCTTTTACTCCGGCATGTACACCCTGGAAATCGTCAAAGGCACTGAACTGCTGAACGCCTTTTTCCGCAGCGGGTTAAACTGTACGGTGCTGGCGCTGACCCTGAACACCTGCGCCTATACCACCGAAATTTTCGCCGGCGCGATCCGCTCGGTACCGGCGGGCGAAATTGAAGCGGCGCGGGCCTACGGCTTCTCTTCGGTCAAACTGTACCGCTGCATCATCCTGCCTTCCGCGCTGCGGATTGCGCTGCCGGCCTACAGTAACGAAGTGATCCTGATGCTGCACTCAACGGCGCTGGCGTTTACCGCCACGGTGCCGGATCTGCTGAAAATCGCCCGCGATATCAACTCGGCCACCTATCAACCGTTCACCGCCTTCGGCATCGCCGCGGTGCTCTATTTAATTATCTCGTATGTGCTGATTAGCTTGTTCCGCAAAGCGGAAAAGCGCTGGTTGCAGCATATCAAACCTTCTTCAACGCATTGAGAACGCCATGTCCGACAATAAATTAAACGTTATCGATCTGCATAAACGCTATGGGGAACACGAGGTGCTGAAGGGCGTCTCGCTGCAGGCGAAAGCCGGGGACGTTATCAGTATCATCGGTTCATCGGGTTCCGGGAAAAGTACCTTTTTGCGTTGTATTAACTTCCTTGAAAAACCGAGCGAAGGCACGATCGTCGTCAGCGGCCAGAATATTGGCCTGGTACGGGATAAAGACGGCCAGCTGAAGGTAGCCGACAAGAACCAGTTGCGCCTGCTGCGCACCCGGTTGACCATGGTGTTTCAGCATTTCAATCTGTGGAGCCATATGACGGTGCTGGAGAACGTCATGGAGGCGCCGATTCAGGTGCTGGGCTTAAGCAAACAGGAAGCGCGCGAACGGGCGGTAAAATACCTGGCCAAGGTCGGGATAGACGAACGTCAGCAGGCGAAATACCCGGTGCATCTTTCCGGCGGCCAGCAGCAGCGTGTCTCTATTGCCCGCGCGCTGGCGATGGAGCCGGAGGTGCTGCTGTTTGATGAGCCGACCTCCGCGCTGGATCCGGAGCTGGTGGGCGAAGTGTTACGCATTATGCAGCAGCTGGCGGAAGAGGGGAAAACCATGGTGGTGGTGACCCACGAAATGGGCTTTGCCCGCCACGTCTCTTCGCATGTCATTTTCCTGCATCAGGGAAAAATTGAAGAAGAAGGGCATCCGGACGCGTTATTCGGCGCGCCGAAAAGCCCGCGCCTGCAGCAGTTTCTGAAAGGTTCGCTAAAATAAACGGCTCACCCGGCGTCCGCGGGCGCCGGGTGGGATCCACGCTCCAGCCGGTAGATCCAGTCATCGTAATCGACGCCGTTCAGATGATAGGCTTTCTCCAGCACCTGCGTGCGTACAAAGCCCTGCTTCTCCAGCAGGCGCGATGAGCCACGATTCTCTGCCAAAACCCAGGCATTGATAGCCCGCACCCCCAGCGTACTGAAACCATAATCGCAGATCGCCCGCAGCGCTTCGCTGGCATACCCTTTTCCCTGAGCCTCGGGCAGCAGCGCATAGCCGACGTCGGCCTCGTGCGGATTTTTAGGGCTGACGCGAAGCCCAATATCGCCCAGCGCATCGCCGCGCTGATTACGCAGAACATACACGCCGGGATCGGCGCAGCGACTGGCGAACACGCTGCGCAACGCCTCCTCGCTTAACATTTCGCCCATAAAACGCATCACCTGCGGATCCTGGCGCAGGCGCAGAAAAAAGGGCCAGTCATCGGTAACAAAGCGGGTAAGCGAAAGGCGAGGCGTGGTGATGGTCGTCATAAAGCAGTCAATACAAAGAAGGAAAGGCCTACCTTAGCACTTTACTCCGCCTGTTAACACCGGCGAACCGGCCCGCTGGCGATGAACTCAGGCGCTTCAGGGCGCGGGTTGTCCGGGATAGGGCGACGCTGCAGCGCCAGGCTGAGACCATCCTGGCGTGGGGCATTAGCCAGCAGAATGGAATCAGGGGAGCCAATGCTCCCCCGTGTCAGCCATTAACTCAGCACATCCTTTAGCGCTTCGTCGAGATCGTACCAGCGGAAGGCGAAGCCGGCGGCTTCCAGCCGCTTAGGCAGCGCGCGCTGACCGCCGAGCACCAGGACGGCCGATTCGCCCATCAGCAGGCGGATGGCGGCGGCGGGGACGCGGAAAATCGCCGGTCGATTGAGCGCATGACCCAGCGCGTGGGCGAACTGCTCGTTATGCACGGGATAGGGCGAAACCATATTGAACGGGCCGCGCAGATCGTTATCCAGCAGCCACAGAATGCCGTTAACCATATCGTCGATATGGATCCAGGCCAGGTACTGTCTGCCGCTGCCGATAGGCCCGCCGAGGCCGAGCTTAAAGGCTGGGGTCATTTTGCCGAGAATACCGCCCCGCGGCGCCAGTACCACGCCGGTGCGCAGCAGACAGACGCGAGTGCGCTCGCTTTGCGCTTCGCAGGCAATTTGCTCCCAGCGGGCGCAGAGCTTATGGGTAAACTCATTGTGCGGCGGCTCTTCTTCGGTCACCACCACTTCGCCGAGGTCGCCGTAATAGCCGGTGGCTGACCCGCTGATCAGCACGGAGGGAGGGGTGTCGCTGGCGTGGATCAGGCCCACCAACCGCTGAGTGAGATCCCAGCGACTATGGCATAAGCGGTGTTTCTGTTCGGCGGTCCAGCGTTTATCGGCGATGGGCTCGCCCGCCAGATTGATGACGGCATCGATGTCATTGAGGTGGTGATGGCCCTCGAAATCGCGCCACAGCGTGACGCGCGGATCGAGACGGGCGCGGGCGGTATCCGGATGCCGGGTGGAGACCGTGACGCTATGCCCGAGCTCCAGCAATCTGGGTATCAGATGTCGGCCAATCAGGCCGGTACCACCAGTAAGCAGGATCTTCATACCACCTCCCTGACATGGTTAGCGCCGCCAGCTCATGGTCATGGATACCGAGTCGGCATAGCGCAGCGCGTGAAGTTTATCGATCTCCACTTCAGCATATGTGACCCAGTGATGTTCGCATGCGATATTCAGCACATCCTGAGTTAATTTTTCCAGCAGTGAAAAACGACCATTCTCAAGATGGCTGATGATGCGTTTGGTAATGGTGCGGTAGTTCAACGCATCATTAATGTCCTCGCTGTCGCGCGCTTTATCGGCAGGGTAGTGAATGGCCACATTCACCACCACGTCCTGGCGGTTGGCGATCTCTTCCTCTTTAATACCAATAAAAGTCCGCAGGCGCAGGTTCTTAATACGAATAATGGCGTCTGGTTGAGACATTGCAGGCTTCCTCCGTGGTGTAAGTCCTGCAATCATACAACAAAGCGCGACGGGCGAGCAGGGGGTTAATAAGACTGAATTTTTAGCATCGCTTCCACCGTCGCCGGCCGCTGCTTAATGCGCTCATACCAGTTATGCACCGCCGGATAGTTCGCCAGATCGATCCGCTGGCGGACATGGCAGTTCACCCAGGGCCAGGCGGCGATGTCGGCGATGCTGTAGTGGTCCCCGCCCAGCCACGGGCTGGATCCCAGGCGGTGATTCAGTACCCCGTAGAGTCGCTGGGTTTCCACCTGAAAACGCTCAATCGCGTAGGGCACGGTTTGCGGCGCTGAGTGGGAAAAATGCTGATTTTGCCCCAGCATCGGTCCCAGGCCGCCGACCTGCCAGAACAGCCACTGCAGGGTGGTATAGCGCGCCCGCAGCTCCCCGCTCAGCAGCTTGCCGCTTTTTTCCGCCAGATAGAGCAGAATGGCGCCGGACTCAAAGACGCTCAACGGCGCGCCGCCGTCAGCAGGCATGTGGTCGACGATAGCCGGAATTTTGTTATTCGGCGAAATCGCCAGAAACTGCGGATGAAACTGCTCCCCTTTACCGATATCGACCCGGATTAGCCGATAGGCCAGCTGCGCCTCTTCGAGAAAGAGGGTGATTTTGTGGCCGTTTGGGGTGGGCGCATAGTAGAGATCGATCATAATATTTCCCGCCGTCGTGGGTCGCAAACTGATCGAGTATAGGTGAAGCTGCGCGACCCGGGAGAAAATCCGCGAGCGGCGCGTCGGTCTGTCGCCAGCCACGCAGCGGGCGAGCAGTGACATCGCCTGTAAGACAGGCTATGTTGGTTTATTGCCCTGTCTACCAACCCTGAGGAAGCTATGAGCCAGCCTGTGATTACCCTGTGGTCCGATGCCGATTTTTTCTCACCGTACGTGATGTCTGTCTATGTCGCGCTGCAGGAAAAGAGCCTGCCTTTTAGCCTTAAAACCATCGACCTGAACCGCGGCGAACATCTGCAGGCCGGCTGGACGGGCTATACCGCCACCCGTCGCGTACCGCTGCTGGAGGTTGACGATTTCGCGCTGAGCGAGTCTTCGGCGATTACCGAATATCTGGATGAGCGTTTCGCGCCGCCTGAGTGGGAGCGCCTTTATCCACACGATCTGCAAAAGCGGGCCCGCGCCCGGCAGATCCAGGCCTGGCTGCGCAGCGATCTGGTGCCCATTCGTGAAGAGCGATCCACCGCCGTGGTGTTTGGCGGAGTGAAAATGCCGGCGCTCAGCGAGGCAGGCAAGCGATCGGCGGAAAAACTGTTTGCCACCGCGACCACACTGCTGGCCCACGGCGGGCAAAATTTATTCGGCGAATGGTCTATAGCCGACGCCGACCTGGCGCTGATGCTCAATCGTCTTGTTCTCAATGGCGATGAGGTGCCGGAGGCGCTGGCGGATTATGCGGCGTTCCAGTGGCAGCGTGCCTCAATCCAGCGTTACGTGGCGCTTTCCGCCAAACGCGGAGGCTGATAACCCGCTGCGCTTCCGCTATCATAGAGGCATCGTAACCAGTGGAGATGGAACCTATGAAGCTGATGTTTGCCTCCGATATTCATGGTTCGCTGCCCGCCACGGAACGCGTGCTTGAACGTTTCGCGCA
Source organism: Klebsiella sp. V115_8 (assembly GCF_029967715.1). Lineage (NCBI taxonomy): Bacteria > Pseudomonadati > Pseudomonadota > Gammaproteobacteria > Enterobacterales > Enterobacteriaceae > Klebsiella > Klebsiella sp. V115_8. Next base: position 123,115 of record NZ_JASCAR010000024.1, on the reverse strand, counting down.
AAGTGGCGCCAGGTGGCTGATCATCCTCGGCGATGTGCTTAATCACGGACCGCGCAACGCGTTGCCGGAAGGCTATGCGCCGGCGGAGGTGGCCGAGCGGCTGAACAGCGTGGCGGAGCGCATCATTGCCGTCCGCGGTAACTGCGACAGCGAAGTGGATCAAATGCTGCTTCGTTTTCCCATGACCGCACCCTGGCAGCAGGTGCTTGGCGAAGGCTATCGCCTGTTTCTGACCCACGGTCATCTTTACAGCCCGGACAATTTGCCGCCACTTGCCGCTGGCGATGTCCTGGCGTATGGCCATACTCATATTCCGGTTGCTGAAAAAGGCGGGGCGATCTCTCTGTTTAATCCAGGCTCAGTGAGTATCCCGAAAGGGGGATATTCCGCCAGCTATGGGCTACTGGATGAGGGGCGTCTGCAGGTTTTAGCACTCAATGATAATCAGGTTATTGCAGAGGTCGCAGTTTACCCGTAATTTAGCCCTCAATCATAAAGACGCGCCGCAAGAGCGCTTTTAAAGTAAGGTTTCCTGATGGCGGAACAGAATCATTTGGCAAGCACAGAATGGGTCGATATTGTTAATGAAAACAATGAGGTGATAGCACAGTCCAGCCGCGAGCAGATGCGCGCGCAGTGCCTGCGCCACCGGGCGACCTATATCGTCGTTCACGACGGAATGGGGAAAATTCTGGTGCAGCGACGCACCGAGACAAAAGACTTTCATCCGGGCATGCTGGATGCCACCGCCGGCGGCGTCGTGCAGGCTGATGAGCAATTGCTGGAGTCGGCCCGCCGCGAGGCGGAAGAGGAGTTAGGCATCGCCGGGGTGCCGTTCGCCGATCACGGCCAGTTCTACTACGAAGATAAATTCTGCCGCGTCTGGGGAAGCCTGTTCAGCTGCGTTTCCCACGGGCCGTTTGCCCTGCAGGAAGAAGAGGTAAGCGAGGTGTGCTGGTTAACGCCGGAAGAGATCACCGCCCGCTGCGATGAGTTCACGCCCGACTCCCTGAAAGCGCTGGCGCTGTGGATGACCCGCAACGCCGGTAACGAGTATGATGACGCGGAAGAGAGCGAGCGCGAATAATCGCGCGAACGCGTGGCAGCAAACGCTGTTCGCCTCCTGACAAAAAAAGGCAGCCATCTGGCTGCCTTTTGCTTTTCTCTCAGCGAGCGATTACTTCTGCTGCTGAGCTGACTGGATCGCGGTCAGTGCGATGGTGTAGACGATATCGTCTACCAGCGCGCCACGAGACAGATCGTTGACCGGCTTGCGCATACCCTGCAGCATCGGCCCGATGGAGATCAGGTCGGCAGAGCGCTGTACCGCTTTGTAAGTGGTGTTACCGGTGTTCAGATCCGGGAAGATGAACACGGTCGCGCGGCCAGCTACCGGCGAGTTCGGCGCTTTGGATTTCGCGACGTCAGCCATCACCGCGGCGTCATACTGCAGCGGACCGTCGATCATCAGGTCAGGACGTTTTTCCTGCGCCAGGCGGGTCGCTTCGCGGACTTTTTCTACATCGCTACCCGCGCCGGAAGTACCGGTGGAGTAGGAGAGCATCGCCACGCGCGGTTCGATGCCGAAGGCAATCGCGGAGTCAGCAGACTGAATCGCGATTTCCGCCAGCTGCTCTGCGGTCGGATCCGGGTTGATCGCGCAGTCGCCGTAAACGTAAACCTGTTCCGGCAGCAGCATGAAGAACACCGAAGAGACCAGCGAGCTGCCCGGTGCGGTTTTGATCAGCTGCAGCGGCGGACGAATGGTGTTGGCGGTGGTGTGTACCGCGCCGGACACCAGGCCGTCGACTTCGTCTTGTTCCAGCATCAGGGTGCCGAGAACCACGTTATCTTCCAGCTGCTCGCGGGCGACCGCTTCGGTCATGCCCTTGCTCTTACGCAGTTCGACCAGGCGAGCCACGTAGCTTTCGCGTACCACTTCCGGGTCGACGATTTCGATACCGGCGCCCAGCTCAACGCCCTGCGCTGCCGCAACGCGGTTGATCTCATCCGGGTTACCCAGCAGCACACAGGTGGCGATCCCGCGTTCGGCGCAGATAGCGGCGGCTTTCACGGTACGCGGCTCGTCGCCTTCCGGCAGAACCACGCGTTTGCCGGCTTTGCGCGCCAGCTCGGTCAGCTGGTAGCGGAAGGCTGGCGGGGAGAGACGACGGCTGCGCTCGGAGGTCGCGGTCAGCGATTCGATCCAGTCGGCGTTGATGTAGTTGGCGACGTATTCCTGAACTTTCTCAATGCGCTCGTGATCGTCAACCGGTACTTCGAGGTTGAAGCTCTGCAGGCTCAGGGAGGTCTGCCAGGTGTTGGTGTTGACCATGAATACCGGCAGGCCGGTGGCGAAGGCGCGTTCGCACAGCTTGCTGATGCGCGCGTCCATTTCATAGCCGCCGGTCAGCAGGATGGCGCCGATTTCCACGCCGTTCATCGCAGCCAGGCAGGCGGCAACCAGCACGTCAGGACGATCTGCGGAGGTCACCAGCAGCGAGCCCGCGCGGAAGTGCTCCAGCATGTGCGGGATGCTGCGCGCGCAGAAGGTCACGGATTTGACGCGGCGGGTGTTGATGTCGCCTTCATTGATGATGGTCGCATTCAGGTGATGGGCCATGTCGATCGCGCGGGTGGCGATCAGATCGAAGCTCCACGGTACGGCGCCAAGCACCGGCAGCGCGCTGCCGTTTTGCAGCTGAGCCGGGTCGATCTTCACAACTTTCGCTTTGGATGAGTCGTCGAAGATTTCTGACAGGTCAGGACGGGTACGGCCCTGCTCGTCGACCGGCGCATTCAGTTTGTTGATGATAACGCCGGTGATGCTGGTGTTTTTCGCGCCGCCAAAGCTGTTGCGGGTCAGTTCAATACGCTCGTTCAGCTGTTCTGGCGTATCGGTGCCCTGCGACATCACGAAGACGATTTCCGCGTTCAGGGTTTTGGCGATTTCAAAGTTCAGCGCCTGGGCGAACTGATGCTTACGGGTCGGCACCAGGCCTTCCACCAGTACTACTTCCGCGTCCTGAGTGTTCGCGTGGTAGTTGGCGATGATCTCTTCCATCAGCACATCTTTCTGATTGCTGGAGAGCAGAGACTCAACGTGGTTCATCTTCAGCGGTTCAGCAGCGGTGGTGGTGGAGGAGCTGGCGCGAACGATGGTGGTGGTCTGGTCCGGGGCATCGCCGCCGGAGCGCGGCTGGGCGATAGGTTTAAAGACGCTCAGACGAACGCCTTTGCGTTCCATAGCGCGGATCACACCGAGGCTGACGCTGGTCAGGCCTACGCTGGTACCGGTAGGAATTAACATGATAGTACGGGACACGGTATATCCTCTTTCGTTACCGCCAGTATCAGGCGGGATACAAAACAGCACCACCAGCGACCCGTCATACTCCACGTTGCACGTGCGTTGGCTCTACTTGCTCACCCCGGTCGCGTACGCGCTGTACGCGCCGGGGATCTGCTGTGTCGCCGCCTTCCTGCAGCTCGAAGTATTGCGGGTCAGGGCTGGCGGTGTGGAATTATGCGGTCAGACGGCTGGCGTCTTGCGCGATGACCAGCTCTTCGTTGGTCGGGATAACCACGGCAGGACGGGTGCCTTCTTTGTTGATGAAGCCAGACTTGCCGAAGCGGGCAGCCAGGTTACGCTCATGGTCAACTTCAAAGCCCAGTACGCCCAGTTTGCCCAGCGACAGCTCACGCACCATCGCGGCGTTTTCACCGATGCCACCGGTGAAGATCACGGCGTCGAGACGGCCATCCATCAGCGCAGTGTAGGAGCCGATGTATTTCGCCAGGCGGTGGCAGTAGACGTCCATCGCGCGTTTAGCGTCGGCTTTTTCCTGGTAGTTGTCTTCCACGTAGCGGCAGTCGCTGGTGACTTCGGTCAGGCCCAGCAGGCCGGACTCTTTGGTCAGCATTTTGTTGATGGCGTCAACGCTCATGCCCAGGGTGTCGTGCAGATGGAAGATGATGGCCGGATCGATATCGCCGGAGCGGGTACCCATCACCAGGCCTTCCAGCGGGGTCAGACCCATGGAGGTGTCAACGCATTTGCCGTTACGAATAGCGGAAACCGAACCACCGTTGCCGAGGTGGCAGGTGATGATGTTCAGCTCTTCAACCGGCTTGTTCAGGATCTTAGCGGCTTCCTGAGTCACGTAGAAGTGGCTGGTGCCGTGCGCGCCGTAACGACGAACGCCGTGCTCTTTGTACAGGCTGTACGGCAGGGCGTAGAGATAGGATTCTTCCGGCATGGTCTGGTGGAACGCCGTATCGAATACTGCCACGTTTTTGTCTTTCAGGTGCGGGAAGGATTTCAGCGCTTCAGCGATGCCGATCAGGTGTGCCGGGTTGTGCAGCGGGGCGAAGGACGCGGCGTCTTTAATGCCCTGAATCACGGACTCGTCGATGACTACGGAGCTGGTGTATTTTTCGCCGCCGTGGACGATACGGTGGCCGATTGCGGTCAGCTGAGCAGACAGTTCTGGTTTTTGTGCCAGAATAGTGTTAACGATAAAGTTCAGTGCTTCGCTGTGCGCGGCGCCCGCGCCTAATTCGGCTTCTTGTTTGCCGCCGTCAATTTTCCATTTGATACGGGCTTCCGGCAGGTGGAAGCATTCCGCTAAACCGGACAGGTATTCGTCGCCGTTCACGGCGTCAAGGATAGCAAATTTCAGAGAGGAGCTACCGCAGTTCAGAACCAGTACTAACTTACTCGACATGGAAGTACCTTTTTATGATACGTGGCTAAAAAAACGTCAGTGTGTCATTAGCGTAGCGCAGGATGACCTCGACATTTATGATTAACATCATGCCTTGTTCTGTTTTCAGGCACGATGAGATAAGTACATTTGATTTTATGCCATTTTGCATAATTTTCAGCCAATGGCAGAATATGCGATAATTTGACTAGCCTGGCAAAAGAGTCTATCCGCCCTTTCAGGCGGGCACAGGATACCTGATTGCGGCATCCTTTGCCAAAATCTTTTGAACGATGTCATGCATAGTTGGTGTTTTGCACGAATTTTTTAAGTTTTATATGTAAAGTTGAGGTAAAGCCATGTCGACCCCTGAGAAACGCCCCGTTAGCTTCTTTAGCTTGTTCAACCGCGGGCAGCACTACGCCAAGACCTGGCCTCTCGACAAGCGCCTCGCGCCGGTATTTATCGAAAACCGCATCATTCGTGCCACCCGCTACGCCATCCGCATCATGCCGCCGCTCGCCATTTTCACCCTCTGCTGGCAGATAGCGCTGGGCGGCCAGCTGGGTCCCGCCGTGGCCACCGCGCTGTTTGCATTGAGCCTGCCGATGCAGGGGTTATGGTGGTTGGGTAAACGTTCAGTGACGCCGCTGCCGCCTTCCATTCTTAACTGGTTCTACGAAGTACGCGGCAAACTGCAGGAGGCGGGGCAGGCGCTGGCGCCTGTCGAAGGCAAGCCCGATTATCAGGCGCTGGCTGACACGCTTAAGCGCGCCTTCAAACAACTCGATAAAACTTTCCTTGATGATTTGTAATTCACTACGGAAAACGCATATAAAAGAAGGCGCATGATTTATGCGCCTTCTTTATTTCACGCCCTACCGTGCTACAGGAGTCACAACATGGAAATGACCAATGCGCAGCGTCTGATTTTATCCAATCAGTACAAAATGATGACGATGCTAGACCCGGACAATGCGGAGCGCTACCGTCGTCTGCAAACCATCATTGAGCGTGGGTATGGGCTGCAGATGCGTGAACTGGACCGCGAGTTCGGCCAGTTGACGGAAGAAACCTGCCGTACCGTTATCGACATCATGGAGATGTACCACGCGCTACACGTCTCCTGGACCAACCTGAAAGACGCGGAGGGTATCGACGAGCGTCGGGTTACCTTCCTCGGCTTTGATGCCGCCACCGAAGCGCGTTTTCTCGGCTACGTGCGCTTTATGGTTAATGTTGAAGGCCGTTACAGCCACTTTGACGCCGGCACCCATGGCTTTAACTCGCAGACCCCGATGTGGGAGAAATATCAGCGGATGCTGAGCGTCTGGCACGCCTGCCCGCGCCAGTATCATCTGAGCAGTAACGAAATTAACCAAATCATCAATGCCTGAGGGAGGTGCCCGTGCAGTGTAAAGGTTTCCTGTTCGATTTAGACGGGACGCTGGTGGATTCCTTGCCGGTGGTGGAGCGTTCATGGTGCAAGTGGGGGGATCGTTTCGCCATCGACCATGATGAAATTCTCAGTTTTATTCACGGCAAACAGGCCATTACCTCCATTCGCCATTTTATGCCGGGTCGCAGCGAGGAGGATATCCAGGCCGAATTCCGTTATCTCGAGCAGATGGAAGCCACTGATATCGAAGGCATCGTTGCCCTGCCGGGGGCGTTAGCCCTGCTGAATTCGCTCAATGAGGCTGGGATCCCGTGGGCGATTGTCACCTCCGGCTCGATTCCGGTTGCGCACGCGCGTCACCGCGCGGCGGGCCTGCCGATGCCGGAGGTGTTTGTCACCGCAGAGCAAGTGAAGCACGGCAAGCCGGCGCCGGACGCCTATCTGCTGGGCGCCGAGCGGTTGGGGCTGCCTGCCGGGGAGTGCGCGGTGGTGGAAGATGCGCCGGCGGGGCTGCTCTCCGGGCTGACGGCAGGCTGTCGCACCATCGCGGTCAAGGTGCCTGCCGATGCCCCCCGTCTGGATGAAGCCGACCTCGTGCTGAGCAGCCTGGAAGATCTGCTGGTTGAACGCCAGGCCGACGGCGTGGTGAATGTGCGTCTTAAAGCGTAAACCCATGATTTCGCCCCGCGTCGTCGGGGCTTTTTTATGCCACTATGTCGACTCCCACTTGTGACAAGGAAACGTTGTGAACGGTGAATTGATTTGGGTTTTATCCCTCCTGGCCATCGCGGTTGTGCTGTTTGCTACCGGCAAGGTGCGCATGGATGCTATCGCCCTGATGGTCATTGTCGCCTTTGTCCTCAGCGGCACGCTGACGCTGACCGAAGCTTTTTCCGGGTTCAGCGATCCTAACGTGATCCTGATTGCCGCCCTGTTTATTATCGGCGACGGCCTCGTGCGTACCGGGGTAGCCACCAAGATGGGCGCCTGGCTGGTGAGCGTAGCAGGCAACAGCGAAACCAAAATGCTGATCTACCTGATGCTCACCGTCGCCGGGCTGGGCGCGTTTATGAGCTCCACCGGCGTGGTCGCCATTTTCATTCCGGTGGTCCTTAGCGTCTCGGCGCGGATGAATACCTCCCCCTCGCGGCTGATGATGCCGCTGAGCTTCGCCGGGCTTATCAGCGGGATGATGACCCTGGTGGCGACGCCGCCCAACCTGGTGGTCAACAGCGAACTGCTGCGCGAAGGGCTGCACGGCTTCAGTTTTTTCAGCGTCACGCCGATTGGCCTGGTGGTGCTGATCCTGGGCATCGTCTATATGCTGGCGGTGCGCTTTATGCTGAAGACGGATAATGGCGAATCCGCGCGCGATGGACGAAAAAGAAGCACCTTCCGCGATTTGATTCGCGAATATCACCTCACCGGCCGCGCCCGCCGGCTGGCGATCCGACCCGGTTCGCCGATGATCGGTCAGCGGCTGGATGATTTAAAGCTGCGTGAGCGCTACTGTGCCAACGTCATCGGCGTTGAGCGCTGGCGGCGGTTCCGTCGAGTGATTGTTAACGTCAACGGGGTATCGGAATTTCGCGCCCGCGACGTCCTGCTGATCGATATGTCCGCCTCCGATGTCGACCTGCGCCAGTTCTGCGGCGAGCAAATGCTCGAGCCGATGGTGCTGCGCGGCGAGTATTTTGCCGATCAGGCGCTGGATGTGGGGATGGCGGAGGTGGCGCTGATCCCGGATTCAGAGATGATAGGCAAAACGGTGCGTGAGATAGCCTTCCGCACCCGGTTTGGTCTCAATATCGTCGGCATGAAGCGCGATGGCAAAGCGATGGATGGTTCCGTGGTCGATGAGCCGCTGCAGCTCGGCGATATCCTGCTGGTGGTCGGCAACTGGCGGCAAATTGCCCTGCTGGCGAAGCGCGGTCGGGATTTCGTGGTGCTCAATATGCCGGTTGAGGTCGATGACGCTTCGCCGGCCCACAGCCAGGCTCCGCACGCGATTTTCTGTCTGGTGCTGATGGTGGCCCTGATGCTGACGGATGAAATCCCCAACCCTATCGCCGCGATCATCGCCTGTCTGCTGATGGGCAAATTCCGCTGCATCAACGCCGAAAGCGCCTACAAGGCGATCCACTGGCCGAGCATTATTCTGATTGTCGGGATGATGCCGTTTGCCCTGGCCTTGCAGAAAACCGGTGGGGTGGATCTGGTGGTCAAGGGACTGATGGACGTTGCCGGAGGCGAGGGGCCTTATCTGATGCTCGGCTGCCTGTTTGTGATGTGCGCGGCGATAGGCCTGTTTATCTCTAACACGGCCACCGCTGTGCTGATGGCGCCTATTGCCTTAGCGGCGGCGAAGTCGATGGGCGTGTCGCCCTATCCCTTTGCCATGGTGGTGGCGATGGCGGCTTCGGCGGCGTTTATGACCCCGGTCTCCTCGCCGGTCAACACCCTGGTGCTTGGCCCGGGTAAGTATTCCTTCAGCGACTTTGTAAAGATTGGCGTGCCCTTTACCGTGCTGGTAATGGTGGTCTGCGTCCTGCTGATCCCGGTGCTCTTCCCGTTTTAAGGTATGCAGGCCGGGTAGGGGGCGACCGCTGCCCGGCCTGAAAAATTACAGCGGCGAATCCTGGCTGATTTCATCCAGCGACAGCTGGAAGCTCGGGACAAACACCTGCATAAAGTAATCCATCTCCGCGCTGCGCCGCGACGCCAGCGTTTTTTCCAGACGGCCTTTGGCCAGCAGAAATTCGTTGTTGCCCGCCGACAGCTCTTCGAGGCATTTCAGGTAGGCGCAGAGGGCGTCAGCCTGTTTGACGATCGACTGCTCTTCCTCACTGTAGTGATGCTCGTCAATCAGCGGTTCGAAAATATCGCGCAGCTCGTCAGGCACCATATCCACCAGCTTCTGCTGGGCGATTTTCTCAATCGCCTTATATTCCTGGGCAATCTGCGAATTGAAATATTTCACCGGAGTAGGGAGATCGCCAGTTAAGACTTCCGAGGCGTCATGGTACATCGCTAACAAGGCGATACGCTCGGCGTTGACCTGGCCGCCGAATTTGCGGTTTTTGATCGCCGCCAGCGCGTGGGCGACCATCGCCACCTGCAGGCTGTGCTCGGAGACATTTTCAGTGCGAACGTTGCGCATCAGCGGCCAGCGGTTAATCAGTTTCAGACGGGAGAGGTGGGCAAAGAAATGACTCTGACTCATAGGAACCCTTAATCAGTGACAACATCGGGTTCCATTGTGCGCAGGGATCGCCGCCGGATGCAAATGCCGGCGGCGGCACGATTACAGCTGATGGTAGCCGGAGAGGAAGCGGCCGAAGCGGGAGATCGCCATCTCCAGGTCGTCTTCGCGAGGCAGGGTCACAATGCGTACGTGATCCGGCCACGGCCAGTTAAAGGCAGTACCCTGCACCAGCAGCACTTTCTCCTGCAGCAGGAAATCGAGCACCATTTTCTGGTCATCGTGAATATTGAAGCGTTTGGCGTCGATTTTCGGGAACATGTACAGCGCGCCTTTTGGCTTCATGCAGGAGACGCCAGGAATATCGTTGATCAACTCCCAGGCGCGGTTGCGTTGTTCATACAGACGCCCGCCGGGAATGATGAATTCGCTGATACTCTGGTAGCCGCCCAGCGCCGTCTGGATAGCATGCTGGGCCGGCACGTTGGCGCACAGACGCATCGACGCCAGCATTTCCAGTCCTTCGATATAGCCTTTCGCATGTTTTTTCGGGCCATTCAGCACCATCCAGCCCTGACGGAAGCCGGCGACGCGGTAAGTTTTCGACAGTCCGTTGAAGGTCACCGTCAGCAGATCGGGCGCCAGAGCGGCGATCGAGTGATGCTGGGCTTCGTCGTAGAGGATCTTGTCGTAGATCTCATCGGCGAAAATAATCAGGTTGTGCTGGCGGGCGATCTCCACGATCTCCTGCAGCAGCTCTTTGGAATAGACCGCGCCGGTGGGGTTGTTGGGGTTGATGATCACGATCCCGCGGGTGCGAGGCGTAATTTTAGCGCGGATATCGTCAAGATCCGGGAACCAGTCAGAGGATTCGTCACACAGATAGTGCACCGCTTTACCGCTGGAAAGGGACACCGCCGCCGTCCACAGCGGGTAGTCCGGGGCGGGAACCAGCATCTCATCGCCGCTGTTTAACAGCGCCTGCATCGCCTGGACAATCAGTTCGGACACGCCGTTGCCGATGTAAATATCTTCCACGGTGACATCGCGCATTCCCCGCGCCTGGTAATGCTGCATGATGGCTTTACGCGCCGAGTACAATCCTTTCGAATCGCAGTAACCCTGGGCGGTAGGCAGATTGCGGATGACGTCGACGAGGATCTCGTCAGGGGCTTCGAAGCCGAAGGGCGCCGGGTTGCCGATGTTCAGTTTCAGAACCTTATTGCCTTCTTCTTCAAGACGTTTCGCTTCTTTCAGAACCGGGCCGCGGATGTCATAACAGACGTTCTCTAACTTGCTGGATTTTTCGATGGGGGACATGAATCTTGACCTTTTAGCTGTTATCGCCACTCCCTGCCGTGGAAGTCAGCACGGAACAATGTACTCCGCCTCCCCGCTGTTTTGAAGGCTTTGCAGGAGAAGATTTTGTTAACGCAGGATTTTAAGCGTAATTGATTTATCTGCTGCTTGCTGATTTTTCCTGTGGTTTATGCCTTTTCATGGCATTTTTTCGGTCGTCTATGTTGAGGTAGTGCCTTTTTTACCATCATTTATCTGGTTTGTTTGTCGGGTAAACGGGGGGGCTGAAGAATGGATGGCCGCAAAAAACGCTATCCTTAATGTAATAGCGGTTGATTTGTAATCTTGATGTTAAGTAATTTTAATAAAAAGCTGTGCGCAAGCGCATTATTATTATTTTTGACAGGTAATAATCTGAGGTTTGTTAATTTATATAAAATGTTGAAAAAAATTTAAAATTAACTCAGTTAATCCTTATTAAGGCTTATAAAAAGGATGGGAATCGGTTAGAATATCGCCGTTAATATCAGTGGTAGTCGGTATGATTTACGGCTGAATTGGTATCTAATATATTGTTATTACAGAATTTTATTGTTCGTTTTTCGCCAAAAAAGAAGTCCGGCGAAAGAGAGGCTTTCTCACCACCACTGTGCGATTTCCCGGGGCGACGTATGACGCCTTGCTGGCCGTGGTAATTAATAATAATGAGGAATACGAACAATATATTACTCCAGTGTTCTGCGCATTTGCTCAGATGAGTACTTTGGCATGTAATAACGTTCGTCCAGTTGTTTATCCGCCATCTGACGGTGAGCACAAGGCTCAGGGAATAGCCGGAAACCTGGCGTAAAGCATCAACAAGGCAGGTCAGCGTTAGCCACCTGTAAGTGAAGAAAGATGATTAATACAACACGTCCGATACTCAACCTCGATCTCGATCTGCTGCGCACCTTTGTAGCCGTCGCTGATTTGAACACCTTCGCCGCCGCCGCCGCCGCAGTGTGCCGTACCCAGTCCGCGGTCAGCCAGCAAATGCAACGCCTGGAGCAGCTGGTTGGCAAGGAGCTTTTCGCTCGTCACGGACGCAATAAACTGCTGACCGAGCAGGGCATCCAGCTGCTGGGCTATGCCCGCAAAATCCTGCGCTTTAACGATGAAGCCTGCATGTCGCTGATGTATGGCAGTCTGCAGGGGGGACTGACCATCGGCGCGTCGGAAGAAACCGCTGATACTATCCTGCCGTTTCTGTTAAACCGCATCGGCTGCTTCTATCCCAGAATGACGCTGGAGATTAAAGTCCATCCCCACGCCGTCATCATGGCGATGCTGAGCGGGGGAGAGGTCGATCTGGCATTAACCACCCATCAGCTTCCCGGTTTTACCGCTTTTACGCTGAGAACGTCGCCTACCCTCTGGTACTGTGCGGCGGACTACGTGCTGGCGAAAGGGGAGTCGATCCCCCTGATCCTGCTCGAAGAGCCTGGCCCGTTCCGTGAGGACATCATCGCCGCGCTGGAGGCTGCCCGCGTCTCCTGGCATCTGGCCCACGGCGCCTCGTCGCTCTCCGGGGTGAAAGCGGCAGTGAAAGCCGGGCTGGGGGTCACCGCGCGTCCGGTCGAAATGATGAGCCCGGATTTGCGCGTGGCCGGCATTAGCGATGGCCTGCCGGTCCTGCCGGATACCCGGTACGTCGTCAGCTGCAATCCGCAGACGGTGAGCGAACTACCGCAGGCGATTTTTCAGTCTCTGAGCCAGGAGAGCGATCCCTGGCGCGCGGGGCCGGCACTTACTCCGGAAGAGGGAGGAAGCACCTTCATTTTGTGAGGTTATTTTGCTAACAAAGATCACAAAAACTGGTAACAGAATGTAAGTGTCCAAAAAGAGCCTCAGGGGTAGGTTTCTCGTCTGGTGGCTCTTTTTTTTGCACTCTTATTGATGTTTTGAATCTTTTTTTTATTTCTTTGCAGAAAAATCAGCACATTGGCGTGACCGGACGCTCAGCTTGCCGACTTTTTCCTGCACTTTCAACACTTCCTGCTAATGTTAAAAAACCGGATGGATTGTTGCCGATTTCCTGGGGTAATTAACAAAACCGTGTCGCAGATCAAGAAAATACCCCTCTTTGGGGGGAGGAATCGAGGCTAAATCCTGTCAAAATAGCAGGGATTTTTGATTTACGACGGAAACGGACACGATTCAACAACACTAAAACCGAACAGTATGCAAGGTTATTTCGCATAAAAGGGCATTTAATGTTAATGAAAAGATTCCAATGTAAATTAATGTTATGAAAACTTTTGTTAAAGTTGACAAAAGGTTAAAGAAAGGGGTAAAAAGCCACGGCATCTGGGCTTCTCACATCTTCCAGGGACGCTTTTTTGCACGGTTATTTTTTATTCCTCCCGTGAAACGCTGTGGCGTTCATCTGCCAGTAAGAGCAGAGGGTTTTGGCGCTACACTTTTTTGGTTAAGCAATGCGTATGTCAACATCCACTGAAGTCATCGCTCATCACTGGGCATTCGCTATATTTCTCATCATCGCTATCGGTCTGTGCTGCCTGATGCTCGTCGGCGGCTGGTACCTTGGCGGTCGCGCGCGCGCGCGTAGTAAAAACACGCCGTTTGAATCGGGGATCGACTCCGTTGGTTCGGCCCGCTTACGTCTTTCTGCGAAGTTTTATCTGGTTGCCATGTTCTTCGTGATCTTCGACGTGGAAGCCCTGTATCTCTACGCATGGTCGACCTCCATCCGCGAGAGCGGCTGGGTCGGCTTTGTGGAAGCCGCAATTTTCATTTTAGTGCTACTGGCTGGTCTGGTTTATCTCGTTCGCATCGGCGCACTGGACTGGACGCCTGCGCGTTCCCGTCGCACGCTGGTTAACCCGGAAACAGACAGTCCCACTAACCGTCATATGCAGTAAAAGCGAGGCAATAAGATGGATTATACGCTCACCCGCATAGATCCTAACGGTGAGAACGACCGTTACCCCCTGCAGAAACAGGAGATCGTTACCGACCCCCTGGAGCAGGAAGTCAACAAAAGCGTGTATATGGGGAAACTCGAACACGCGCTGCATGACATGGTGAACTGGGGCCGTAAGAACTCAATTTGGCCGTATAACTTCGGCCTTTCTTGCTGTTATGTGGAAATGGTGACGTCATTCACTGCGGTGCATGACGTTGCGCGCTTTGGGGCCGAAGTTCTGCGCGCCTCTCCGCGTCAGGCGGACCTGATGGTGGTCGCCGGAACCTGCTTCACCAAAATGGCGCCGGTTATTCAGCGTCTCTATGATCAGATGCTGGAGCCGAAGTGGGTGATCTCCATGGGCGCCTGCGCGAACTCCGGCGGCATGTACGACATCTATTCCGTCGTCCAGGGCGTGGATAAGTTTATTCCGGTCGATGTGTACATCCCGGGCTGCCCGCCGCGTCCGGAGGCCTATATGCAGGCGCTGATGCTGCTGCAGGAGTCCATTGGTAAAGAACGTCGTCCGCTCTCATGGGTGGTTGGCGATCAGGGCGTCTATCGCGCCAATATGCAGTCGGAACGCGAGCGTAAACGCGGCGAACGTATTGCAGTGACCAATCTGCGGACGCCGGACGAGATTTAATTTGCGCCTGCGGGCGGGAGAACCACTTCGCAAATCAATCTACAACAGCGCGAAGTCTCGCCCGGCAGTCACCACGGACCTTTTGCAATGGTGAACAATATGACCGATTTAACCGCGCATGACGCCGCACCAGCCTGGCAAACCCGCGATCACCTTGATGACCCGGTGATCGGCGAACTGCGCAACCGCTTTGGGCCGGATGCCTTTACCGTTCAGCCAACCCGTACCGGCGTACCGGTGGTATGGGTCAAGCGCGAGCAGCTGCTTGAGGTGGGTGATTTCCTGAAGAAATTGCCGAAGCCTTACGTGATGCTGTTTGACCTGCACGGCATGGACGAACGTCTGCGCACGCACCGCGATGGCCTGCCCGCCGCGGATTTTTCCGTTTTCTATCACCTGATTTCCATCGACCGCAACCGCGACATCATGCTCAAGGTGGCGCTGTCTGAAAACGATCTGCATCTGCCGACCTTCACCAAACTGTTCCCCAACGCCAACTGGTATGAGCGTGAAACCTGGGAAATGTTTGGTATTACCTTCGATGGCCACCCGAACCTGCGTCGCATCATGATGCCGCCGACCTGGGAAGGCCATCCGCTGCGTAAAGACTACCCGGCGCGCGCCACCGAATTCGATCCGTTTGAGCTGACCAAAGCCAAGCAGGATCTGGAGATGGAAGCGCTGACTTTCAAACCGGAAGAGTGGGGCATGAAGCGCGGCACCGACAACGAGGACTTCATGTTCCTCAACCTCGGTCCGAACCACCCCTCCGCGCACGGTGCGTTCCGCATTATTCTGCAGCTGGATGGCGAAGAGATCGTCGACTGCGTGCCGGACATCGGTTACCACCACCGCGGCGCCGAGAAGATGGGCGAGCGCCAGTCCTGGCACAGCTACATCCCGTACACCGACCGTATCGAATACCTTGGCGGTTGCGTCAACGAGATGCCGTACGTGCTGGCCGTGGAAAAACTGGCCGGGATCACCGTGCCGGATCGCGTCAACGTGATCCGCGTAATGCTCTCCGAACTGTTCCGCATCAACAGCCACCTGCTGTATATCTCTACCTTTATTCAGGACGTCGGCGCGATGACCCCGGTCTTCTTCGCCTTTACCGATCGGCAGAAAATCTACGATCTGGTGGAAGCGATCACCGGTTTCCGTATGCACCCGGCGTGGTTCCGCATCGGCGGCGTCGCGCACGATCTGCCGCGCGGCTGGGATCGTCTGCTGCGTGAGTTCCTCGAGTGGATGCCGAAGCGTCTGGACTCCTATGAAAAAGCCGCCCTGCGCAACACCATTCTGAAGGGCCGTTCCGTCGGCGTGGCAGCCTATACCGCTAAAGAGGCGCTGGAGTGGGGCACCACCGGCGCAGGCCTGCGCGCCACCGGTATCGGCTTCGACGTGCGTAAATGGCGTCCTTATTCTGGCTATGAAAACTTCGACTTCGAAGTCCCGACCGGGGGCGGCGTCTCTGACTGCTACACCCGCGTGATGCTGAAAGTCGAAGAGCTGCGCCAGAGCCTGCGCATTCTTCAGCAGTGCCTCGACAATATGCCGGAAGGGCCGTTCAAAGCGGATCACCCGCTGACCACGCCGCCGCCGAAAGAGCGCACGCTGCAGCATATCGAAACCCTGATCACCCACTTCCTGCAGGTATCGTGGGGCCCGGTCATGCCGGCCAACGAATCCTTCCAGATGATTGAGGCGACCAAGGGGATTAACAGTTACTACCTGACCAGCGACGGCAGCACCATGAGCTACCGTACCCGCGTCCGCACGCCGAGCTTTGCGCACCTGCAGCAGATCCCGTCGGCGATCCGCGGCAGCCTGGTATCCGACCTGATCGTCTATCTGGGTAGTATCGATTTTGTTATGTCAGACGTGGACCGCTAATTATGCACGAGAATCAACAACCACAAACCGAGGCTTTTGAGCTGAGTGCGGCAGAGCGTGAGGCTATTGAGCACGAGAAGCACCACTACGAAGACCCGCGTGCGGCGTCCATCGAAGCGCTGAAAATCGTTCAGAAACAGCGCGGCTGGGTGCCGGATGGCGCGATCTACGCCATTGCCGATGTGCTGGGCATCCCGGCCAGCGACGTCGAAGGCGTGGCGACGTTCTACAGCCAGATTTTCCGCCAGCCGGTTGGCCGTCACGTGATCCGCTACTGCGACAGCGTGGTGTGCCACATTACCGGCTATCAGGGAATTCAGGCCGCCATCGAGAAGAAGCTGAACATCAAGCCAGGGCAGACCACCTTTGATGGCCGCTTTACCCTGCTGCCGACCTGCTGCCTGGGCAACTGCGACAAGGGACCGACCATGATGATTGATGAGGACACTCACAGCCATCTGACGCCGGAGGCAATTCCTGACCTGCTGGAGCAGTACAAATGAAAACCGTAATTCGTACTGCGGAAACGCATCCGCTCACCTGGCGTCTGCGCGACGATAAGCAGCCGGTCTGGCTGGACGAGTATCGCAGCAAAAATGGCTATGAAGGGGCGCGAAAAGCGCTGACCGGCATGGCGCCGGATGAGATCGTCACGGCGGTAAAAGACGCTGGCCTGAAAGGGCGCGGCGGCGCGGGCTTCTCCACCGGTCTGAAGTGGAGCCTGATGCCGAAAGACGAGTCCATGAATATCCGTTACCTGCTGTGTAACGCCGATGAAATGGAGCCGGGCACCTATAAAGACCGCCTGCTGATGGAGCAACTGCCGCACCTGCTGGTGGAAGGCATGCTGATCTCCGCGTTTGCGCTGAAGGCCTACCGCGGCTACATCTTCCTGCGCGGAGAGTATATCGAAGCGGCCCAGCATCTGCGCCGCGCGATTGCCGAAGCCACCGAGGCGGGCCTGCTGGGGAAAAACATCCTCGGCACCGGTTTTGACTTCGAGCTGTTTGTCCACACCGGGGCAGGGCGCTATATCTGCGGCGAAGAGACGGCGCTGATTAACTCCCTGGAAGGTCGCCGCGCTAACCCGCGCTCCAAGCCGCCGTTCCCGGCGAGCTCCGGCGTGTGGGGTAAGCCGACCTGCGTCAACAACGTGGAAACCCTGTGCAACGTGCCGGCGATTTTGGCCAACGGCGTTGAGTGGTACCAGAACATCTCCACCAGTAAAGATGCCGGCACCAAGCTGATGGGCTTCTCCGGCCGCGTGAAGAACCCGGGCGTCTGGGAGCTGCCGTTCGGCACCACTGCCCGCGAGATCCTGGAAGATTACGCCGGCGGCATGCGCGATGGCCTGAAGTTTAAAGCCTGGCAGCCGGGTGGGGCAGGGACCGACTTCCTCACCGAAGCGCACCTCGATCTGCCGATGGAGTTCGAAAGCATTGGTAAAGCGGGCAGCCGTCTGGGCACCTCGCTGGCGATGGCCGTTGACCACGAGATCAACATGGTCTCGCTGGTGCGCAACCTCGAAGAGTTCTTCGCCCGCGAGTCCTGCGGCTGGTGTACGCCGTGCCGCGATGGGCTGCCGTGGAGCGTGAAGATCCTGCGCGCCCTGGAGCGCGGCGAAGGCCAGCCTGGCGATATCGAAACCCTTGAGCAACTGTGTCGATTCCTGGGCCCGGGTAAAACCTTCTGCGCGCACGCGCCGGGCGCGGTTGAGCCGCTGCAGAGCGCGATTAAATATTTCCGCGAAGAATTCGAGGCTGGCATTAAGCAGCAGTTCAGCAATACCCATGCAATCAACGGGATTCAGCCGAACCTGCTTAAGACGCGCTGGTAATCTAAAGGTTTTTTTATTTTTGGAAGCACGCTAATGGCTACGATTCATGTAGACGGCAAAGAATACGAGGTCAACGGAGCGGACAACCTGCTGGAGGCTTGTCTCTCTCTGGGTCTTGATATTCCCTACTTTTGCTGGCACCCGGCGCTAGGGAGCGTCGGTGCTTGCCGCCAGTGTGCGGTGAAGCAATATCAGAACGCGGAAGACACGCGTGGTCGCCTGGTGATGTCCTGTATGACTCCGGCATCCGACGGCACCTTTATTTCTATCGACGATGGCGAAGCGAAGCAGTTCCGCGAAAGCGTGGTGGAGTGGCTGATGACCAACCACCCGCACGACTGCCCGGTCTGCGAAGAGGGCGGCAACTGCCACCTGCAGGATATGACGGTGATGACCGGCCATAGCTTCCGCCGCTATCGTTTTACCAAGCGTACCCACCGCAATCAGGATCTGGGGCCGTTTATTTCTCATGAAATGAACCGCTGCATCGCCTGCTACCGCTGCGTGCGCTACTACAAAGATTATGCCGACGGCACCGATCTGGGCGTCTATGGCGCCCACGACAACGTCTACTTCGGCCGCCCGGAAGATGGCACCCTGGATAGTGAATTCTCCGGCAACCTGGTGGAAGTCTGCCCGACCGGCGTCTTCACCGATAAAACCCACTCCGAGCGCTATAACCGTAAATGGGACATGCAGTTTGCGCCGAGCATCTGCCAGCAGTGTTCCATCGGCTGTAACATCAGTCCGGGCGAACGCTATGGCGAACTGCGTCGTATCGAAAACCGTTATAACGGGACCGTTAACCGCTACTTCCTCTGCGACCGCGGTCGTTTCGGCTATGGCTACGTGAACCTGAAAGACCGTCCGCGTCAGCCGGTTCAGCGCCGCGGCGACGATCTGATTACCCTCAACGCCGAGCAGGCGATGCAGGGCGCGGCGGATATTCTGCGCCAGTCGAAGAAAGTGATCGGCATCGGCTCCCCGCGCGCCAGCATTGAAAGCAACTTCGCGCTGCGCGAGCTGGTGGGCGCCGACAACTTCTATACCGGCATCGCCAAAGGCGAACAAGCGCGCCTGCAGATGATGCTGAAAGTGCTGCGCGAAGGTGGGATCCACACCCCAAGCCTGCGCGATATCGAATCCTACGACGCGGTACTGGTGCTGGGCGAAGACATTACCCAGACCGGCGCGCGCGTCGCGCTGGCGGTGCGTCAGGCGGTGAAAGGGAAAGCACGCGAAATGGCGGCGGCGCAGAAAGTGGCCGACTGGCAGATTGCGGCGATCCTCAACATCGGCCAGCGTGCCAAACACCCGCTATTCGTCACCAACATCGATGACACCCGCCTGGATGACATCGCCGCGTGGACCTACCGCGCGCCGGTGGAAGATCAGGCGCGTCTCGGCTTCGCCATCGCCCATGCGCTGGACGACAGCGCGCCGGCGGTTGACGGCCTGAGCCGCGAACTGCAGGGTAAAGTCGATGTCATCGTCCAGGCGCTGGCCGGGGCGAAAAAACCACTGATTATTTCCGGAACCAACGCCGGCAGCATGGAGATCATCCAGGCCGCCGCTAACGTGGCGAAAGCCCTGAAAGGCCGCGGCGCCGACGTCGGCGTGACGATGGTTGCCCGCGCGGTGAACAGCGTCGGTCTGGGTATGATCGGCGGCGGCTCGCTTGAAGAGGCGCTGGACGAACTGGAAAGCGGCGCCGCAGACGCGGTTATCGTGCTGGAAAACGACCTTCACCGTCATGCTTCCGCCGCCCGCGTCGACGCAGCGCTCTCCAAAGCGCCGCTGGTGATGGTGGTTGACCATCAGCGCACGGCGATTATGGACAAAGCGCACCTGGTGCTCTCCGCGGCAAGCTTTGCGGAAAGCGACGGTACCGTGGTCAACAACGAAGGCCGCGCTCAGCGCTTCTTCCAGGTCTACGACCCGGCCTACTACGACGCGAAAACCGTCATGCTGGAAAGCTGGCGCTGGCTGCATTCCCTGCACAGCACCGTTAACAACCGTCAGGTTGACTGGACGCAGCTGGACCACGTCATCGATGCCGCGATTGCCGCCCTGCCGCAGCTGGCGGGCATTAAAGACGCCGCGCCGGATGCGACCTTCCGCATTCGCGGGCAGAAGCTGGCGCGTGAACCGCACCGCTACAGCGGCCGCACAGCGATGCGCGCCAACATCAGCGTCCACGAACCGCGTCAGCCGCAGGATAAAGACACCATGTTCGCCTTCTCCATGGAAGGGAACAACCAGCCGTCCGCCCCGCGTTCGCAGATCCCGTTCGCCTGGGCGCCGGGCTGGAACTCCCCGCAGGCATGGAACAAGTTCCAGGATGAAGTGGGCGGGAAACTGCGCCACGGCGATCCGGGCGTCCGTCTGTTTGAAGCGTCCGCCAGCGGGCTGGAATACTTCACGGCGGTGCCGGCCAGCTTCCAGGCGGAAGACGGGAAATGGCGTATCGCGCCGTACTACCACCTGTTTGGCAGCGATGAGCTGTCACAGCGCGCGCCGGTGTTCCAGAGCCGGATGCCTGAGCCGTACATCAAGCTGAACCCGGCGGATGCCGCGAAGCTTGGCGTCAACGCCGGGACGATGCTCTCCTTTAGCGTGGAAGGCCAGACCCTGCGTCTGCCGCTGGTTATCTCTGAAGGTCTGACCGCAGGACAGGTTGGCTTACCGATGGGCATGCCGGGCATTGCGCCGGTACTGACCGGATCGCGTATTGATTCACTGCAGGAGGCGAAAGCATGAGCTGGTTAACGCCGGATCTTATCGACATTCTGTTAAGCATCCTGAAGGCCGTGGTCATTCTGCTGGTGGTGGTCACCTGCGGCGCGTTCATGAGCTTCGGCGAGCGTCGTCTGCTCGGTCTGTTCCAGAACCGCTACGGGCCAAACCGGGTGGGCTGGGGCGGTTCGCTGCAGCTGGTCGCCGACATGATCAAAATGTTCTTTAAAGAGGACTGGGTTCCGCGCTTCTCGGATCGCGTGATCTTTACTCTGGCGCCGGTGATCGCCTTTACTTCGCTGCTGCTGGCCTTCGCCATTGTGCCGGTCAGCCCGACGTGGGTGGTGGCCGATCTGAACATCGGGATCCTGTTCTTCCTGATGATGGCAGGCCTGGCGGTATACGCGGTGCTGTTCGCCGGTTGGTCGAGCAACAACAAATACTCCCTGCTGGGGGCGATGCGTGCTTCCGCGCAGACCCTGAGCTACGAAGTGTTCCTCGGCCTCTCCCTGATGGGCGTGGTGGCGCAGGCGGGGTCATTCAACATGACCGATATCGTCAACAACCAGGCGCATCTGTGGAACGTTATTCCGCAGTTCTTCGGCTTCGTGACGTTCGCCATCGCCGGCGTGGCGGTGTGTCACCGTCACCCGTTCGACCAGCCGGAAGCGGAGCAGGAGCTGGCCGATGGTTACCACATTGAATATTCCGGCATGAAGTTCGGTCTGTTCTTCGTCGGTGAATACATCGGTATCGTCACCGTTTCAGCGCTGATCGTCACGCTGTTCTTCGGCGGCTGGAATGGCCCGTGGTTACCTCCTTTCATCTGGTTCGCGCTGAAAACCGCGTTCTTCATGATGATGTTCATTTTGATCCGCGCATCATTACCGCGTCCGCGCTATGACCAGGTAATGTCCTTTGGCTGGAAGGTATGCCTGCCGTTAACGCTGGTCAACTTGTTGGTAACGGCGGCTGTCATTCTCTGGCAGGCGCAATAAGGGGTGAATTGAACATGACCTTAAAAGAATTATTGGTGGGGTTCGGCACCCAGGTCCGCAGTATCTGGATGATTGGCCTGCATGCCTTCGCCAAACGTGAAACCAGGATGTACCCGGAAGAGCCGGTCTATCTGCCGCCGCGCTATCGCGGCAGGATTGTGCTGACGCGCGATCCGGACGGTGCAGAGCGCTGCGTCGCCTGTAACCTGTGTGCGGTAGCCTGCCCGGTGGGCTGTATTTCTCTGCAGAAAGCAGAGACGGTAGACGGCCGCTGGTACCCTGAGTTCTTCCGCATCAACTTCTCACGCTGCATCTTCTGCGGTCTGTGCGAAGAAGCGTGCCCGACCACGGCGATCCAGTTGACCCCGGACTTTGAGCTGGGTGAATACAAGCGTCAGGATCTGGTGTACGAAAAAGAGGATCTGCTGATTTCCGGTCCGGGCAAATACCCGGAATATAACTTCTACCGGATGGCGGGTATGGCAATCGACGGCAAAGATAAGGGCGAAGCGGAAAACGAAGCTAAGCCGATCGACGTCAAGAGCCTGTTACCGTAAGGAGAGGGCAATGGAATTCGCTTTTTATATCTGTGGCCTGATCGCCATCCTCGCAACCTTGCGGGTCGTCACCCACACCAATCCGGTGCATGCGCTGCTGTACCTGATCATTTCGCTGTTAGCGATTGCCGGGGTGTTCTTCTCGCTGGGCGCTTACTTCGCCGGGGCGCTGGAGATTATCGTCTACGCCGGGGCCATTATGGTGCTGTTCGTCTTCGTGGTGATGATGCTCAACCTGGGCGGCAGCGAAATCGAACAGGAACGCAAATGGCTGCAGCCGGGGATCTGGATTGGCCCGGCCATCCTCTCCGCGGTGCTGCTGGTGGTTATCGTTTACGCCATCCTGGGGATTAACGACCAGGGTATCGACGGCGCGGCGATCAACGCCAAAGAAGTGGGTATTGCGCTGTTTGGGCCGTACGTCCTGGCGGTGGAGCTGGCCTCCATGCTGCTGCTGGCGGGCCTGGTGGTCGCCTTCCATATCGGCCGCGAAGAGCGCGCCGGCGAGGTGCTGAGCAACCGTGTGAACGACAGCGACAAAAGAAAAACGGAGGAACACGCATGATCCCCTTAACACATGGACTGATCCTCGCGGCCATCCTGTTTGTGCTTGGTCTGACGGGGCTGGTGATCCGCCGCAATCTGCTGTTTATGTTGATCAGCCTGGAAATCATGATTAACGCCGCCGCGCTGGCCTTTGTGGTGGCGGGCAGCTACTGGGGCCAGACTGATGGTCAGATTATGTATATCCTCGCTATCAGCCTCGCGGCTGCGGAAGCGAGTATCGGTCTGGCGCTGCTGCTGCAGCTCCATCGTCGCCGCCAGAACCTGAACATCGATTCAGTAAGTGAGTTGCGTGGATGAACATGCTTGCCTTAACCATTCTTTTGCCATTGATTGGCTTTGTGCTGCTGGCCTTTTCCCGCGGGCGCTGGTCGGAAAACCTTTCCGCCACCGTTGGCATGGGCTCGGTAGGCCTGGCGGCGCTGGTCACCGCCTACGTCGGCGTTGACTTTTTCGCTAACGGCAAACAGGCGGTCAGCGTGCCGCTGTGGACCTGGATGTCGGTTGGGGATTTCAACATCGGCTTCAACCTGGTGCTGGACGGCCTGTCGCTGACCATGCTCTCCGTGGTGACCGGCGTCGGCTTCCTGATCCATATGTTCGCCTCCTGGTATATGCGCGGTGAAGAGGGCTATTCCCGCTTCTTCGCCTACACCAACCTGTTTATCGCCAGCATGGTGGTCCTGGTACTGGCCGATAACCTGCTGCTGATGTACCTGGGTTGGGAAGGGGTGGGTCTCTGCTCTTACCTGCTGATCGGTTTCTACTACACCGATCCGAAGAACGGCGCCGCAGCGATGAAAGCGTTTGTGGTGACCCGCGTCGGCGACGTGTTCCTCGCCTTCGCGCTGTTCATTCTTTATAACGAACTGGGTACCCTCAACTTCCGCGAAATGGTTGAGCTGGCGCCGCAGCACTTCGCTAACGGCAGCATCACGCTGCAGTGGGCGACGCTGATGCTGCTCGGCGGCGCGGTCGGTAAATCCGCCCAGCTGCCGCTGCAAACGTGGCTTGCCGATGCGATGGCGGGTCCGACGCCAGTCTCCGCGCTGATCCACGCCGCCACCATGGTTACCGCGGGCGTCTACCTGATCGCCCGTACCCACGGTCTGTTCCTGATGACGCCGGAAGTGCTGCATCTGGTCGGGATCGTCGGGGCGGTAACGCTGGTGCTGGCGGGCTTCGCCGCGCTGGTGCAGACCGACATCAAACGCGTTCTCGCTTACTCCACCATGAGCCAGATTGGCTACATGTTCCTCGCGCTGGGCGTGCAGGCATGGGATGCGGCGATTTTCCATCTGATGACCCACGCGTTCTTTAAAGCGCTGCTGTTCCTGTCGTCGGGTTCGGTGATTCTCGCCTGCCATCACGAACAGAACATCTTCAAGATGGGCGGCCTGCGCAAATCTATTCCGCTGGTGTACGTCTGCTTCCTGGTGGGGGGCGCGGCGCTGTCCGCTCTGCCGCTCATTACCGCAGGCTTCTTCAGTAAGGATGAGATTCTGGCGGGGGCGATGGCCAACGGCCATATCAACCTGATGGTGGCGGGCCTGGTCGGCGCCTTTATGACCTCGCTGTACACCTTCCGCATGATTTTCATCGTGTTCCACGGTAAAGAGCAAATTCACGCGCACGCAGGGAAGGGGATCACCCATCATCTGCCGCTGATTGTGCTGCTGGTGCTGTCCACCTTCGTTGGCGCGCTGATCGTGCCGCCGCTGGAAGGCGTCCTGCCGCAGACCACTGAACTGGCGCACGGCAACGTGATGACGCTGGAGATTGCCTCCGGGATCATCGCCATTGCCGGCATCCTGATCGCCGCATGGCTGTGGCTGGGCAAACGCACCCTGGTGACCTCTATCGCCAACAGCGCGCCTGGCCGCTTCTTCGGTACCTGGTGGTTCCATGCCTGGGGCTTCGACTGGTTATACGACAAAGTCTTCGTTAAGCCATTCCTCGGCATTGCCTGGCTGCTGAAGAGCGATCCGCTGAACGCATTGATGAACATCCCGGCGATCCTCTCCCGCTTCGCAGGTAAAGGCCTGCTGGTGAGCGAAAACGGCTATCTGCGCTGGTATGTGGCGTCAATGAGCATCGGCGCGGTGGTGGTGCTGGCGCTGCTGATGGTATTGCGTTGAGTTTGAGAACCATTGTGTTGCCCGGCGGCGCGCTGCTTGCCGGGCCTACGGGACCGTAGGTCGGGTAAGCGTTAGCGCCACCCGACAAAACAAGCCTCAAACCGAAGTGAATTTTCTGTGAGAATTCGTTGAAAATCAGGTCGTAAAGGACAGGCATTATCGGCGAAGTCAACGTGGACGCCGCCTGCGCGGAGCAACCGGAGCGTATTAAAGTACGTGAGGATTGTGAGCACAGCCGGAGTTCGCTATGACGAGTAAGATAGCCTGAACCGGACTTAAATAAGGAATAAAAATCACCATGTTATTGCCTTGGTTGATATTAATCCCCTTTATCGGCGGCTTCCTGTGCTGGCAGACCGAACGCTTTGGCGTGAAAGTGCCGCGCTGGATCGCGCTGATTACTATGGGACTGACGCTGGCGCTTGGCCTGCAGCTGTGGATGCAGGGCGGCTATTCTCTGACGCAATCCGCGGGTATTCCGCAGTGGCAGTCTGAGTTCGTGCTGCCGTGGATCCCACGCTTCGGCATTAGCATTCATCTGGCGATCGACGGCCTGTCGCTGCTGATGGTGGTGCTGACCGGCCTGCTCGGCGTGCTGGCGGTGCTCTGTTCCTGGCGCGAAATCGAAAAATACCAGGGATTCTTCCACCTCAACCTGATGTGGATCCTGGGCGGCGTCATCGGCGTGTTCCTCGCCATCGACATGTTCCTGTTCTTCTTCTTCTGGGAAATGATGTTGGTGCCGATGTACTTCCTGATCGCGCTGTGGGGCCACAAAGCCTCTGACGGTAAAACGCGTATCACGGCGGCCACCAAGTTCTTCATCTACACCCAGGCGAGCGGCCTGGTGATGCTGATCGCCATTCTGGCGCTGGCATTCGTCCACTTCAACGCCACCGGCGTGTGGACTTTCAACTATGAAGAGCTGTTGAAAACCCCGATGTCCCACGGCGTGGAATACCTGCTGATGCTCGGCTTCTTCATCGCCTTCGCGGTGAAAATGCCGGTGGTGCCGCTGCACGGCTGGCTGCCGGACGCCCACTCCCAGGCGCCGACCGCCGGTTCCGTCGACCTCGCGGGGATCCTGCTGAAAACCGCGGCCTACGGTCTGCTGCGCTTTGCGCTGCCGCTGTTCCCGAACGCCTCCGCCGAGTTTGCGCCCATCGCGATGTGGCTGGGCGTGATCGGGATCTTCTACGGCGCGTGGATGGCCTTTGCGCAGACGGATATCAAACGTCTTATCGCCTACACCTCCGTGTCCCACATGGGCTTCGTGCTGATTGCTATCTACACCGGCAGCCAGCTGGCGTATCAGGGGGCGGTGATCCAGATGATTGCTCACGGTCTCTCCGCGGCGGGTCTGTTTATTCTCTGCGGCCAGCTGTACGAACGTCTGCATACCCGTGACATGCGTCAGATGGGCGGTCTGTGGAGCAAAATCAAATGGCTGCCGGCGATGTCGATGTTCTTCGCCGTCGCCACCCTGGGGATGCCGGGCACGGGTAACTTCGTCGGCGAATTTATGATCCTGTTCGGCAGCTATAAAGTGGTGCCGGTGATCACCGTGATCTCGACCTTTGGTCTGGTATTCGCGTCCGTTTACTCGCTGTCGATGCTGCATCGCGCTTATTTCGGTAAAGCGAAAAGCGAAATCGCGGCGAAAGCGCTGCCGGGGATGTCCCTGCGTGAACTGTCTATCATCCTGCTGCTGGTGGTGCTGCTGGTGCTGTTGGGCTTCTTCCCGCAGCCGATCCTCGACACCTCGCATGCTGCGATGAGCAACATTCAGCAGTGGTTTGTTAATTCTGTTTCTACTACAAGGCCGTAATTCGCCATGACAATAACTCCACAACAACTGATCGCACTGCTACCGCTGCTGATCGTCGGCTTGACGGTGGTGGTTGTGATGCTCTCCATTGCGTGGCGACGCAATCATTTTCTCAATGCCACGCTGTCGGTTCTCGGGCTTAACGCCGCGCTGGTCTCGCTCTGGTTCGTCGGCCAGAACGGGGCGATGGACGTCACGCCGCTGATCCGCGTTGACGGCTACGCTATGCTCTATACCGGGCTGGTGCTGCTGGCGAGCCTCGCGACCTGTACTTTCGCCTACCCGTGGCTTGAGGGTTACAAGGACAACAAAGAAGAGTTCTACCTGCTGGTGTTGATTGCCGCCCTGGGCGGCATTCTGCTGGCCGGTGCGAATCATCTGGCGGCGCTGTTCCTCGGCATCGAGTTGATCTCCTTGCCGCTGTTCGGCCTGGTCGGCTACGCCTTCCGCCAGAAGCGTTCGCTGGAAGCGAGCATCAAATACACCATCCTCTCCGCGGCAGCCTCCTCTTTCCTGCTGTTCGGTATGGCGCTGGTGTATGCGAACTCCGGCAACCTGTCCTTCCTTGCGCTGGGCAAGAGCCTGGCGGACAACACCCTGCACGAGCCGCTGCTGCTGGCAGGGCTCGGCCTGATGATCGTCGGTCTTGGCTTTAAGCTGTCGCTGGTGCCGTTCCACCTGTGGACGCCGGACGTTTACCAGGGGGCGCCTGCGCCGGTCTCCACCTTCCTGGCGACCGCCAGCAAGATTGCTATCTTCGGCGTGGTGATGCGTCTGTTCCTGTACATGCCGGTGGGCAACAGCGAAGCGGTGCGCGTGGTGCTGGGGCTGATCGCCTTCGCCTCTATCATCTTCGGTAACCTGATGGCGCTGAGCCAGACCAATATCAAACGTCTGCTCGGTTACTCTTCTATCTCCCACCTCGGCTATCTGCTGGTGGCGCTGATCGCCCTGCAAAGCGGCGAAATGTCGATGGAAGCCGTTGGCGTCTACCTGGCCGGCTACCTGTTCAGCAGCCTCGGCGCGTTCGGCGTGGTCAGCCTGATGTCCAGCCCATACCGTGGCCCGGACGCGGACTCGCTGTTCTCCTACCGCGGTCTGTTCTGGCACCGTCCGATCCTGTCGGCGGTGATGACGGTGATGATGCTCTCCCTGGCCGGTATCCCAATGACGCTCGGCTTTATCGGTAAGTTCTACGTGCTGGCCGTCGGTGTTCACGCCCATCTGTGGTGGCTGGTTGCCGCGGTGGTTGTCGGCTCGGCGATCGGTCTCTACTACTACCTGCGCGTGGCGGTGAGTTTGTACCTGAGCGCGCCGGAGCAGCTGAACCGTGATGCGCCGTCGAACTGGCAGTACAGCGCGGGCGGTATCGTGGTGCTGATCTCTGCCCTGCTGGTGCTGGTGCTCGGTATCTGGCCGCAGCCGCTGATTAGCATCGTGCAGCTGGCGACGCCGCTGATGTAAGTTGATTGCCTCAATAAAAAAACCGCCGGAATGGCGGTTTTTTTATGCCCGGAATGTTACGCCACCCTGTAGACCATAAAGTCTTCCGCCAGCAGGGTGTCCGGGAAAATCTCCCGGCATTCCGCCAGCATCCGCAGGCAGCCTTCGGCATCGTAGCGTGAGCTAAAGTGGGTGGCGATTAGCGTGCCGACCCCCGCTTCTTTGGCAAGCGCTGCGGTCTGCTGACTGGAAGAGTGGCCGCGGCTATTGGCTTTCTCCACCATCGCCTGCTCCAGCGTGGTTTCGTGCACCATCACATCCGCCCCGCGCGCCATTTCCAGCGCCTGCGGGCAGGGGGCGGTATCGCCGAAGATGGCCAGCGTTTTACCCGGCGTAGCGGGTCCCAGGTAGCGGCTGCCGTCGATCGTCCGGCCATCCGCCAGCGTGACCTGTTCACCGCGCTTAAGCCGGTGAAACAGCGGTCCGGGGGGCACGCCGTCGGCAATCAGCTGGGCGGCGTCGAGGGCGCCGGGCTTGTCATGCTGCTCAATGCGATACCCGTAGCACTCCACCGGATGGCTGAGCGGGAACGCGGTGACCCGATAGCCCTCTTCGTCGAACACCAGACCGGGGCCGACTTCGACGATGGTCAGGGGGTAATCGGTCCACGAACCGCTGAGGCGCAGCGCGGTGTCAATGAATTCCTTTATTCCTTTTGGTCCGTAGACCGTCAGCGGCAGCGAATTCCCCTGCATCGAGCGGCTGCACAGCAGGCCGGGCAGGCCGAACAGATGGTCGCCGTGCAGATGGGTAATAAAGATCTTATTCAGTTTGCCTGGATGATGGGGCGTATGCAGAAATTGATGCTGGGTCCCTTCGCCGCAGTCAAACAACCACATTTCGGCGCGGGTTGGCTGTTGCAAATTGAGTAATATCGACGTCATATTACGCGTGCGGGTCGGCACCCCGGCGGATGTCCCCAAAAAAGTTAATTCCATCGTCCAGTGTCCTCAGGGCGAGTCGCAAAGTATCAGTATATCAATAAGGAGCAGCAGATGATGACCTGGCAGGATCTCCATCATAGTGAACTGACCGTTGCCCAGCTGTATGCGCTGCTGAAGCTGCGCAGCGAAGTCTTTGTCGTGGAGCAGCAGTGCGCCTATCAGGATGTCGACGGCGATGATTTGGTCGGGGAAAATCGCCATCTGCTCGGCTGGCGCGATGGCGAACTGGTGGCCTATGCGCGGATCCTTAAAAGCGAAGAGACGTACGATCCGGTGGTGATTGGCCGGGTTATCGTCAGCCCCGCCGCGCGCGGTGAAAAGCTCGGCCATCAGCTGATGGCGCAGGCGCTGGCCAGCTGTCAGCGGCACTGGCCGCAAAAGGCGATTTACCTCGGGGCGCAGGCGCATCTGCAAGCCTTTTACGCCCACTTCGGTTTTACGCCAGTGACTGAGGTCTATGATGAGGATGGCATTCCGCACATCGGCATGGCGCGGGAAAGCCGCGCTCTCTGACCCCTGAACACTCGCGTCCCAACCTTGTTCCGGGCCGGCGAGCGGGGGAGTTAAAACCCGCTCCCTCGTCATGGGTACTGCTATTCCGCCGTTGAACCCCTTATAATGTGGGGTTTTACTACCGTGGAGGTTTGCGTGCTGTCTGTTTCCACTGCGCTGGCCCGTTTACGTGACGGCCTGAGTGAGCCCTTTCCTGACTCACCCGGCACGCGAATTATCGATATTGCCTTTCCGCTGAATGATGCCTTCGATCCGCTGCTATGGTGCGGCCAGCAGCCGCAGTGGCCGCAGTTCTACTGGCAGCAGCGCAATGGCGACGAGGAGCTGGCGGCGCTGGGGGCGGTAAAAAGCTTTCCCTCGCTCGACGCCGCAAACCGCTTTTTACACCAGGCCGGGCGGCATGATCTGCGCATCTGCGGCCTGAATGCGTTTGCCCCGCAGCAGGGCCGGCTGGTGCTGCCGCGTCTGGAGTGGCGTCGGTGCGGCGGCAGGGCCGTGATGCGGCTGGTGCTGCACAGCGACCTCTCCCTGCGCGACGATGCCGTGACGGCGGGTGATTTTCTCGCCAGTCTGACCACCGCCCAGGCGACCCCTGGCGGCGTGCCGCCGCTGCTGAGCGAGCGCCACTCCTCCGATTATCCCCAGTGGCAGGCAATGATAGACCAGGCGACGCAGGCCATCGCCGCCGGCGACATGGATAAAGTGGTGCTGGCGCGGGCAACCGACCTGCAGTTTGCCGCCCCGCTGGATGCCGTGAGCATCATGGCCGCCAGCCGCAGCCGCAATCTTAACTGTTTTCATTTCCTGATGGCGTTCAGTGCCCGGCAGGCGTTTTTCGGCTCCACGCCGGAGCGGCTGTGGCGCCGGCGCGGCGCGCTGCTGCGCACCGAAGCGCTGGCGGGCACCGTCGCTAATCATCAGGATGACGCGAAGGCGCAGCAGCTGGCCGACTGGTTGATGAAAGACGACAAAAATCAGCGGGAAAACATGCTGGTGGTGGAGGATATCTGCCAGCGCCTGCAAAGTGAGGCCTCGACGCTGGACGTTCTGCCGCCGCAGGTGGTGAGGCTGCGCAAGGTGCAGCATCTCCGACGCTGCATCTGGACCGAGCTGGCGGAGCCTGACGACAGCCGCTGTCTGCTGCAGCTCCAGCCCACCGCCGCGGTGGCCGGCCTGCCGCGGCAGGCGGCGCTGGCATTCATTCAGCGCCATGAACCTTTTTCCCGTGAATGGTACGCCGGCTCCGCCGGGTATCTGTCGCTGGCGCAAAGCGAGTTTTGCGTGGCGCTGCGTTCGGCGAAAGTGGACAACGACACTCTGCGACTGTATGCCGGGGCGGGGATCGTCAGCGGCTCCGATGCGCAGCAGGAGTGGCAGGAGATTGACAACAAAGCGGCCGGGCTGCGCTCGCTGCTGTGTCCATAAGACGGGAATGACGATGCATATCAAAACGCCGTCACTTTGCCTTATCTATACTTAGCATCAATATTTGATACCGGACAATTTCATGTCAGTAAGCGCATTTAACCGACGCTGGGCGGCGGTGATCCTGGAAGCTTTAACGCGCCACGGCGTGCAGCATATCTGCATTGCGCCGGGCTCGCGCTCGACACCCTTAACCCTGGCGGCGGCGGAAAACCGCGCCTTTATCCATCATACCCATTTTGACGAACGCGGCCTTGGCCACCTGGCGCTCGGTCTGGCGAAAGCCAGTCGTCAGCCGGTGGCGGTTATTGTGACCTCCGGGACCGCCACCGCGAACCTATATCCGGCGCTGATTGAGGCGGGGCTTACCGGGGAAAAGCTGATTCTCCTGACCGCTGACCGTCCGCCGGAGCTGATCGACTGCGGCGCCAATCAGGCGATTCGTCAGCCGGGGATGTTCGCCTCCCATCCGTCGCAGACGATTTCTCTGCCGCGTCCCTCGCAGGATATTTCCGCCCGCTGGCTGGTCTCGACCCTCGACCAGGCCTTGGGCGAGCTGCACGCCGGCGGGGTGCATATCAACTGCCCGTTCGCCGAACCGCTGTATGGCGATATGAATGATACCGGCGTGGAGTGGCAGCAGCAGCTCGGCAACTGGTGGCAGAGCGATAAACCCTGGTTACGTCAGGCGCTGCAGATGGAAAGTGAGAAACAGCGCGACTGGTTCTTCTGGCGGCAAAAGCGCGGCGTGGTCGTGGCGGGCAGAATGAGCGCCGCCGAAGGGAAAAAAGTGGCCGAGTGGGCGCAAACCCTCGGCTGGCTGCTGATCGGCGATATCCTGTCACAGACCGGGCAGCCGCTGCCGTGCGCTGACCTGTGGCTGGGCAACGGCAAAGCGGTGAGCGAGCTGGCGCAGGCGCAGATCGTGGTTCAGCTCGGCAGCAGCCTGACCGGCAAGCGGGTCCTGCAGTGGCAGGCCACCTGCGAGCCTGATGAATACTGGCTGGTGGATAATCTGCCCGGCCGTCTCGATCCGGCGCAGCACCGCGGCCGTCGTCTGCTCGCCAGCATTGACCGCTGGCTTGAGCTTCACCCGGCGGAGAAACGCCAGCCGTGGGCGACGGCTATTCCTGAACTGGCCCGACAGGCGTGGGAGGCGGCGGTCGCCAGCAACGAACCCTTTGGCGAAGCGCAGTTGGCGCAGCGAATTCGGCGCTATCTGCCGGAACAGGGGCAACTGTTTGTCGGCAACAGCCTGGTGGTGCGCCTGATCGACGCCCTGGCGCAGCTGCCGGCTGGCTACCCGGTTTATAGCAACCGCGGCGCCAGCGGCATTGATGGCTTGATCGCCACCGCCGCCGGCGTCCAGCGCGCCAGCGCCCGGCCAACCCTGGCTATCGTCGGCGATCTTTCGGCGCTGTACGATCTCAACTCGCTGGCCCTGCTGCGCCAGGCGTCGGCGCCGTTGGTGCTGATCGTGGTGAACAACAACGGCGGGCAGATTTTCTCCATGCTGCCGACGCCGCAGGACGAGCGGCGCCAGTTCTACTTAATGCCGCAGGACGTTGATTTCAGCCACGCGGCGGCGATGTTCGGCCTGGTCTATCATCGCCCGGCTGACTGGCAGGCGCTGGATGAGGCGCTGGCCGGCGCCTGGCGCAGGGCAGGGGCGACGGTGATTGAGCTGGCGGTCAATGAGACCGACGGCACGCAGACCCTCCAGCAGCTGCTGGCGCAGGTAAGTCGCCTGTGACCCTCAGCGCTGCTGTCGAACATGGCCAGCCGGGTTATCCCTGGCTGGTCTTTCTGCACGGTTTTTCCGGCGACCGCCATGAGTGGCGGGAAGTAGGCGACGCGTTTCGCGCCTGGCCGCGGCTGTATCTCGATCTGCCGGGCCACGGCGGCTCGGCGGATATCGCGGTGCAGAACTTTGCCGGGGTCAATATTTTGCTGCAGGCTACGCTTAATAGTTACAACATACTTAACTACTGGCTGATCGGTTACTCGCTGGGGGGCCGGGTGGCGATGAACTTCGCCTGCCAGCCGCGCGCGGGCCTGCGCGGCCTGATCGTTGAGGGCGGCCATCCGGGGCTGCAGGATGCCGAAGCGCGGCAGGCGCGGCGCAGCAACGACAGCGCCTGGGCGGAACGTTTTCGCCATGAGCCGTTGGCGCAGGTCTTTGCCGACTGGTATCAGCAGCCGGTCTTCGCTTCACTGGATGCCGGGCAGCGCGCGGCGCTGGTCGCCTTACGCAGCCGGAACAACGGCGCGACGCTGGCCGAGATGCTGCAGGCGACCTCCCTTGCCGGGCAGGCCGATCTGCGCGCGTCCCTGCAGGCGCGCGATTTCCCCTTTCATTACCTGTGCGGCGAGCGCGACGCGAAGTTTCGCGCCATCGCGCAGGCGCTCGCGGCGGATCTCCATCTTATTCACCATGCCGGACACAACGCGCACCGGGACAACCCGGCGGCGGTGATTGCCTGTCTGGCGCAGATTCTGGCAAGTTAACTGAAGGACATTCTATGATCTCTCTTGATGAAGCAATGCTCTATGCCCCTGTTGAATGGCACGATTGTTCCGAAGGCTATACCGATATTCGCTATCACAAATCGGCCGACGGCATTGCCAAAATCACAATCAATCGCCCGCAGGTGCGCAACGCCTTCCGCCCGCTGACCGTCAAAGAGATGATCCAGGCGCTGGCGGATGCCCGTTATGACGACAATATCGGGGTGATTGTCCTGACCGGGGAAGGTGAGAAAGCCTTTTGCGCCGGCGGCGATCAGAAAGTCCGCGGCGATTACGGCGGCTATCAGGACGACTCCGGCGTGCATCATCTCAACGTACTCGACTTTCAGCGCCAGATCCGCACCTGCCCGAAGCCGGTGGTAGCGATGGTGGCCGGCTACTCTATCGGCGGCGGCCACGTGCTGCACATGATGTGCGATCTGACCATCGCGGCGGAAAACGCCATCTTCGGTCAGACCGGGCCGAAAGTCGGCTCCTTCGACGGCGGCTGGGGCGCCTCCTATATGGCGCGCATCGTCGGGCAGAAAAAAGCGCGCGAAATCTGGTTCCTCTGCCGTCAGTATGACGCGCAGCAGGCGCTGGACATGGGGCTGGTGAACACCGTGGTGCCGCTGGCGGATCTGGAAAAAGAGACGGTGCGCTGGTGTCGTGAAATGCTGCAGAACAGTCCAATGGCGCTGCGCTGCCTGAAAGCGGCGCTGAACGCCGACTGCGACGGCCAGGCCGGTCTGCAGGAGCTGGCGGGCAACGCCACTATGCTGTTCTACATGACGGAAGAGGGACAGGAAGGCCGCAATGCCTTCAACCAGAAACGTCAGCCGGACTTCAGCAAATTTAAACGGAATCCCTAATGCGCGTTTCGCAGGTTTACCGCTGGCAGATACCGATGGACGCGGGCGTGGTGCTGCGAGAACGGCGGTTAAAAACCCGCGACGGGCTGTTCATCCACCTGCGGGAGGGTGAGCGGGAGGGCTGGGGGGAAATTTCTCCCCTGCCGGGATTCAGCGCAGAGACCCTGGCGGAGGCGGAGGCGGCGCTGCTGCCCTGGGCTCAGGCCTGGCGCGACGGCGCGGAGCCGGCGCTTCCTGCGCTGCCCTCTGTCGCCTTTGGCATCAGCTGCGCGCAGGCGGAGCTCAGCGGCGAGCTGCCGCAGGCCGCGGATTATCGCGCGGCGCCGCTCTGCTCCGGCGATCCGGATGAGCTGTTCGCCAGACTGGCGGCGATGCCCGGCGAGAAAGTCGCTAAGGTGAAAGTGGGGCTCTGGGAGGCGGTCCGCGACGGCATGGTGGTTAATCTGCTGCTGGAAGCCATCCCCGACCTGCAGTTGCGTCTGGATGCCAACCGGGCCTGGACGCCGCTGAAAGCGCAGCAGTTTGCGAAATATGTCGATCCGGCGTATCGCCAGCGCATTGCCTTTCTTGAGGAACCTTGTAAAACGCGGGAGGACTCGCGGGCCTTTAGTCGCGAAACCGGGATCGCTATCGCCTGGGATGAAAGCCTGCGCGAGGCGGATTTTCGCTTCGTCGCCGAGCCGGGCGTGCGCGCGGTGGTGATCAAGCCGACGCTAACCGGCAGTTTACACCGGGTTCAGCAGCAGGTCGCCGCGGCCCATGCGCTGGGGCTGAGCGCGGTGATCAGCTCGTCGATCGAGTCCAGCCTCGGGTTAACCCAGCTGGCGCGGGTTGCCGCCTGGCTGACGCCGCAGACCATCCCCGGACTGGACACCCTGTCGCTGATGGGCGCCCAGCTGGTGCGGGCGTGGCCGGAAAGCACCCTGCCGATGCTCAGCATCGATACACTGGAGCCGCTGCTGTGACCTTTCGCGACTGGCCCTGGCGGCACTGGCGCCAGCGGCGCGGAGAGGCGCAGGCGCTGCGCCTGAATGACCAGCCGCTGACCTGGCGCGACCTGTGCGCCCGCGTTGACGCGCTGGCGGCCGGGTTTGCCGCGCAGGGCGTAACCGAAGGTCACGGGGTGGCGCTGCAGGCTTTTAACCAGCCGTCGACGCTGCTGGCCTGGCTGGCGCTGCTGCAGTGTGGCGCGCGGGTGCTGCCGCTGAATCCGCAGCTGCCGACGGCGTTGCTGCAGGAACTGCTGCCAGCGTTGACCGTCCAGCATCAGCTGGTGCTTAACGGCGATGCGCTGCCGGGGGATTTACCGGCGTTAACCCTGCAGGCGACAACGGGAACCCATGCTGTGCCGTGGCGTGGGGATCGTTTCGCCTCAATGACGCTGACCTCGGGGTCGACCGGTTTGCCGAAGGCGGCAGTGCATCATGCCAGCGCCCATCTGGCCAGCGCCGCCGGCGTGCTGGCGCTGATGCCGTTTGCCGCAGAAGATGACTGGCTGCTGTCGCTGCCGCTGTTTCATGTCTCCGGCCAGGGGATTATGTGGCGCTGGCTGCTGGCCGGCGCGCGGCTGACGGTGCGCGATAAACAGCCGCTGGCGCAGATGCTGCAGGGCTGTACCCATGCTTCGCTGGTGCCGACTCAGCTGTGGCGCCTGCTGAATGACGATGCTGCGCTTTCCCTCAAGGCGGTGCTGCTCGGCGGCGCGGCGATCCCGGTCGAATTGACCGAGCGGGCGCGGGGGCAGGGGGTACGCACCTACTGCGGCTATGGCCTGACCGAATTCGCTTCCACAGTCTGCGCTAAAGAGGCCGACGGCGCGGCGGATGTAGGCGCGGCGTTGCCGGGGCGGGAGATGAAAATCGTTGCCGGCGAGGTCTGGCTGCGGGCGGCGAGCATGGCCGCGGGCTACTGGCGCGACGGTCAATTGTTGCCATTGACCAACGACGAAGGGTGGTTTGCCACCCGCGATCGCGGCGAGATCATCGATGGACGGCTTACTCTCCTCGGGCGCCTGGATAATCTCTTTTTCAGCGGTGGGGAAGGGATCCAGCCGGAGGAGGTGGAACGGATCATCGGGGCGCATCCGCAGATACAGCAGGCGTTTGTCGTGCCGCTGGACGATGCGGAATATGGCCAGCGTCCGGTAGCGGTGGTGGAATGCGATGACGGCTGCGAAATGAGCGTGCTGGCGGCATGGAGCGCGGAACGGCTGGCGCGTTTCCAGCAGCCGGTGCGTTGGCTGCGGCTGCCGGAAACGTTAAAGAACGGTGGGATTAAGATCTCGCGCCGGGCGCTGCGCGAATGGGTCAATTCGCCGGCTTAGCCGATATTGGCTTCGGCGCGACGCTGGCGCTGTTTACGCCGCAGACGCAGCAGCGGCGGCACCACCAGCACGGCGATAGCCAGCACCAGCAGCGTTTTGGTCACCCCGCTTTGCCACAGGATCGCCAGATTGCCGTTGCTGATCGACAGCGCGCGACGCAGGTTCTGCTCCAGCATCTCCCCCAGCACGAAGCCAAGGATCAGCGGCGACATCGGGAAGTGCATTTTGCGCATGATGTAGCCGAGCACCCCGAGCCCCACCATCAGCAGCAGGTCAAAAGTGGTGCTGTGTACCGCGTAGACGCCGACGGCGGAGACCGCGGCGATGGCCGGGACCAGAAACCACAGCGGAATGGTCAGCATACGGGTGAACAGGCCGATCAGCGGAATGTTCATAATAAGCAGCATCACGTTGGCGATCAGCAGGGCGGCAATCAGCCCCCAGACGATATCCGGCTGCTCGGTGAACATTGCCGGGCCGGGGGTGATGTTATACAGCGTCAGCGCGCCCATCATCACCGCGGTGGTGCCGGACCCCGGCACGCCGAGCGTCAGCATGGGAATAAAGGAACCGCAGGCGGAGGCGTTATTGGCCGCTTCCGGCGCCGCCACGCCGCGAATATCGCCCTTGCCGAAGTTATCGCTGTTACCGCTGAGTTTTTTCTCCGTCATGTAGGTAATGGCGCTGGCGATGGTCGCCCCGGCGCCGGGCAGAATGCCGACGAAGAAACCCACCACCGAAGAGCGCAGGGTCGCGCCGACGCACTGCGCGGCCTCTTTGGTGTTAAACAGCATCCGTCCGGTTTTCCGCACCAGCGTTTGTCCGCCGCTGGTGCTCTCCAGCATCAACAGGATTTCTGAAACCGAGAACAGGCCGATCACCACCACAATAAACTGTACGCCGTCCGAGAGATGGACGCTGTCGAAGGTGAAGCGGTAAACCCCGGTATTGGCGTCCACCCCTACCGTCGCCAGACCCAGGCCGATTAACGCCGCGAGGAACGACTTCAGCGGGTTCTGCGCCATCATGCTGCCAAGACAGGCGATGGCGAAGACCATCAGCGCGAAGTACTCCGCCGGACCGAACGCCAGCGACCACTGGGCGAGCAGCGGCGCGAACAAAATAATACCGCCGATGGCGATCATTGAGCCAAAGAAGGAACTGACGGCGGAAATCGACAACGCAACGCCGCCGCGACCCTGCTGGGCCATCGGATAGCCGTCGAGGGCGGTCATAATGGCGGCGGCATCGCCGGGCACGTTCAACAGAATTGATGAAATACGCCCGCCGTATTCGCAACCGATATAAACCGTCGCCAGCAGGATCAGCGCCGATTCCGCGGGTAAATGCAGGGCGAAAGCCAGCGGCAGCAGAATCGCCACGCCGTTGATAGGCCCCAGCCCCGGCAGGAGGCCGACGATAGTCCCGACAAAGCAGCCGATCAGGGCGATCAGCAGGTTCTCCGGCGTCATGGCGACGGCGAAGCCCTGCGAGAGATAGATCCAGGTATCCATAAACGCCTCCGTTAATTAAACCAGATGCCAAGGGGCAGGGTGACATCGAGCAGGGTGTCGAAGGCGTACCATAACGACACGCCCATCGCGACGCCGGCAATGCCCGCCGCCGGCAGCGTCGCGCCGAACAGCAGACCAATGATCGCCGTCAGCAGCGCGGT
Source organism: Klebsiella sp. V115_8 (assembly GCF_029967715.1). Classification (NCBI taxonomy): domain Bacteria; kingdom Pseudomonadati; phylum Pseudomonadota; class Gammaproteobacteria; order Enterobacterales; family Enterobacteriaceae; genus Klebsiella; species Klebsiella sp. V115_8. The sequence goes on along the minus strand of NZ_JASCAR010000024.1, from coordinate 84,581 downwards.
GGCCAGCGGAAAACCGAGCCATTCAAACCCCCAGGCGTAGACCACCAGCACCACGACCATGGTCAGCAGACGCTGCAGCACATGCCGTCCCGGCCACTCGACGGCGTCCGGGCGACGCAGCAACATTAACGCCGAGCACAGCAGCATCAGGCCAATGATCCCGAGCGGGAAGGGACGCGGGCCGACGGGTTCATAGGCGTATTCGCTGTGGATCTGCCAGGCGATAAACAGACCGCCAATACATAACAACAGCCACACTCCGGCAAAAATACGATCGCTCATTAGCGCCTCCGCGGATTATTTTGCCAGGCCAAAGGCTTTCGCCTGTTCGCGATAGTCGCTGACCTGCTGCTTAACGTAGGTATCGAGCTCCTTGCCGTTCATGTTGAATTCAAACAGGCCGCGCAGTTCACGTTGCTTTTTGAACGCTTCGGTTTGCTGCAGTTTAGTGAATTCATCGACCCACCACTGGTACTCGGCGTCGCTGACTTTCGGGCCCATAAAGAAGCCGCGAATAATCGGCCAGACCAGGTCGTAGCCCTGCTCTTTAGCGGTGGGGACATCGGCGAGCGCGCCCGGCAGTCGTTCACTGGAGAAGACCGCCAGCACGCGGATTTTATTGCCCTGCAGATAGGGCACCATCTCGCTGAGATCGCCGGAGACCGCCTGCACATGGTTACCGAGCAGCGCGGTCACCGGCTCGCCGCCGCCCTCAAAGGCGACGTAGCGCATTTTATGCGGGTCGACGTTGGCTTTTTGCGCCAGCAGCGCCGCTTTCATCCAGTCCTGGCTGCCGATGGAGGCCCCGGCGCCAATCACGATACTGGAGGGATTTTTCTCCATCGCGGTCATAAACGACTTCAGATCTTTCCATGGCGAATCGGCGCGCACGGCGATCATGCCGTAGTCGGTGCCGACGCTCGCCAGCCAGCGCACGTCATCGACGCTGTAACGGCCGAATTTACCCTGCGACAGGTTCAGCAGCGAGCCGCCGGAGAAGGCGACGACGGTCCCCGGCTCTGCCGGGCGCTGGGCGACTATGGCGTTGTAGGCTACCGCGCCCACGCCGCCGGGCATATAGGTGACGCGCATCGGTTTCTCGATAGCGCCGGTTTCCATCAGGCTCACCTGAATCAGCTTACAGGTCAGGTCAAAGCCGCCGCCGGGTTTAGCGGGCGCGATACATTCGGTGCGGGACGGGGCCTCCGCGGCGAAGGCGGATGTGGTGCAAAGGCACAGCGCGATGGCGCTCAGATGGCGGAAAAATGGCGTTTTCATAGGCTTCCTCAGCAGGTACAGGGCAGGTTTTTTTGATTATGTGAACCGACATATGGCGATTCGGTTGCATGATTGTTAAAACAGTTACCTTTCATTTCCCTTTCAATGCAGCAGCAACGTTACAGGATGTGATATGCGTCTCTTATTAGCCGAGGATAATCGTGAGCTGGCTCACTGGCTGGAAAAAGCGCTGGTGCAGGGCGGTTTTGCCGTAGATTGCGTCGCTGACGGGCGTGCGGCCGACCATCTGCTGCAAAGCGAGCAATATGCGCTGGCGGTGCTGGATATCGGTATGCCGGGGTTCGATGGCCTTGAAGTGGTGCAGCGGCTGCGCAAGCGCGGGCAGACCCTGCCGGTGCTGTTGCTGACCGCCCGCAGCGCGGTAGCGGACCGGGTGAAGGGCTTAAATGCCGGCGCGGATGACTATTTACCTAAGCCCTTTGAGCTGGAAGAGCTCGACGCCCGCCTGCGGGCGCTGCTCCGGCGCAGCGAAGGGCAGGTGCATGAGGTGCAGCAGCTTGGCGAGCTGGCGTATTGTGACGAAGGCTATTTTTTACTCCGCGGCCAGATGTTGTCTCTGACGCCGCGCGAGCTGGCGCTATTGAAGGTGCTGATGTTTCGCCGCACTCGCCCGGTTTCCCGTCAGCAGCTGTTCGAACAGGTGTTCAGCCTCAGCGATGACGTCAGTCCGGAAAGCATCGAACTCTACATTCACCGTCTGCGCAAGAAACTTCAGGCGAGCAATGTGCGTATAACCACCCTGCGCGGTTTAGGCTATCTGCTTGAGTGCGAGCGCCATGAGATGGAGTAAGCTGCAATCGCTCTATGCCCAACTGTTGCTGTTTCTCGGCCTGCCGCTGGTCCTGCTGTGGGGACTCTCCGCGTTTAACAGCTACGTCAGCGCGCTGCAGGCGGCGACGCAAGCCTACGATCGTACCCTGCTGTCGTCGGCGCGGACGGTGGCCGAGCAGCTGGTGGTTCGCGGAGGGCAACTGGAGGTGAATGTGCCCTGGGTGGTGCTGGACAGCTTCGAGCTCAATATGAACGATCGTCTCTATTACAAGGTGCTCGACCCGCAGGGGAAGGTCATTTCCGGCTATGACGATCTGCCCGCGATGCCGCCCTCCACCTCGCGAACTCAGCTCTATCCGGCGCTGGCGTGGTTTTATCATACCGAATATCGCGGTCAGGCAATCCGCGTGGCGCGCCTGCTGCAGCCCATCAACGAAGGCGGCATCGTTGGCATGGCGGAGATATATATTGCCGAAACGCTGCAGTCCCGCCGCTGGCTGGCCGGACAATTACTCTTCTCATCCTGGGTGTCGCAGGGGTTACTGGTCCTGTTGACGCTGGTGCTGGCAGCCTGGCTGCTGCGCCGCGTGCTGCGGCCCATGCGTCAGCTCTCCGCGCTGATGGTGCGCCGTGAACCCGGTCTGCTGACGCCGCTGCCGGAGCTGCTGCCCTGGTCGGAAACGCGGCTGCTGATTGTCGCGTTCAACCGCTATATCGACCGCCTGCGGGTGATGATCTCCCGCCAGGAGCGCTTTAGCGCCGATGCGTCCCATCAGCTGAAAACACCGCTTGCGGTGCTGAAAACGCAGGCTTCGGTAGCCCTGGCCAGCGACGATCCGCAACTGTGGCGCGAAAGTCTGCAGGCGATGCGCGCCACGCTGGACGATACGGTCTTGTTAACGGAGCGGTTGCTGCAGCTGGCGACGGTAAAACAGCGGGAGCAGGCGTTTGCGGTGATTAACTTGCCGGAGATTGTGCGCAACAGCTGCTTTTCACGTATCGCGCAAGCGCGGAGCAAACATATCGATCTTGGCTACGAGGGCGAGCAGTCGGCGGTACATGTGGCAGGCGATAGCGTTCTGCTGGGGGAGCTGTGCGCTAACCTGCTCGACAATGCCATTCGCTATACCCCGGAATATGGAACGGTCACGCTTAGCCTGCATCGCGATGGCGACGCCGTGTTGCTCAGCGTGGAAGACAGCGGTCCGGGAATTGACGACCACCAGGTACACCAGGCGCTGATGCCGTTTCGCCGCCTCGATAACGCGGGCGCGATTCCCGGCGCCGGGCTGGGCCTGGCGCTGGTTAACGATATTGCACGTTTGCATCGTAGCCACCTGCAGCTTTCGCGCAGCGAAAGCCTGGGCGGACTGAAGGCGACGCTGCGCCTGCTGACCGTGGCGTCAGAGTAGCCCCTTCATGCTCAGGGTGAGGCGGGTGGCGGCATTGAGATCGTAGTTTTTAAGCTCATCCGCTTTCACCCAGGCGTAATCGTCAAACTCCTCGTTGATCGTTACGTCGCGATTGGCGCTAACGCAGTCGAAGATCAGATAGATCATATAGATCGTTTCCTGGCACCCGTCGGGATAGGTTTTCACGCGGGTATCGTCGCGGAAGCTCCATGGCGTGATACGGGTCAACTGCAGTTTTTCGCCAAGCTCCTCGCGGACTTCGCGTCGCAGCGCCTCTTCAATACTTTCCCCCGGCTCCATGCCGCCGCCGGCCAGCGCCCACTGTCCGGGAAAAACCCCGCGGTCGGCAGCCATCTTGCACAACAGGTAATGGCCATCATTTTGGATTAGCGGGCAAACAATCGTCCTTTGACGCATGATTTTTCTCCTTCGCAGTAAGTCGGGCCGGGTATCGAGGAAACAGTTTGCGAGGCGCCTCGGCAAACCGCAAGGGAAATACGGCGCTGGCTTTACAGAGTGATAAGTTAAGCGAAAATTATCGTATGGAGAGCCACCATGGAAAGGACCACCCATTCCCCACATGACGCCGTGTTTAAACACCTACTGTCGCATCGGGCGACGGCGCGGGATTTTCTGGACATTCACCTTCCTGAACATTTGCGAGAATTATGCAATCTGCAAACGCTGCAGTTGGAGTCCGGAAGTTTTATCGATGAAGACCTGCGCGCCAGCCATTCCGATATTCTTTACTCGCTGCAAACCCAGGCGGGGGACGGATATATCTATCTGCTTATCGAACATCAAAGCTCTGCGGACCGTCATATGGCATTTCGCCTGATGCGTTATGCGATAGCAGCGATGCAGCGCCATCTGGATAAAGGACATACGCAACTGCCATTGGTGATCCCGCTGCTTTTTTATCATGGGCAAGTCTCGCCCTGGCCGTATCCCATGTGCTGGCTGGAAGGATTTGCTCATCCGCAAACCGCGCGGCAAGTATACAATCAGGATTTTCACTTAATCGATATCACGGTGCTTCCTGACGATACAATAATGCAGCACCGACGGGTCGCGATGCTTGAGTTACTGCAAAAGCATATCCGGCAGCGCGATATGATGGAACTGCAGGAGCAACTAGCCAGCCTGTTGGCGCTGGGATACACTAGCCGCAGACAGCTCAGGACGCTGCTTCACTATTTATTGCAGGCAGGAAATGCCGCCGATCCGGTCGCCTTTTTACGTAATCTTGCGCAAAATGTCCCCAGACGGCTGCATAAGGAGACGCTAATGAACATTGCCCAGTTTCTGGAACAACGCGGCCATCAGCAGGGCCTTGAGCAGGGCCTGCAGCAAGGTCTTGAACAGGGAGAACAATTGGCTGCGCAACGTATTGCCCAGGCGATGCTGGAAAACGGGCTTGATCTGGCGCTGGTGGCGAAGCTGACGGGGCTTGCGCCGGAGCGCCTGGCCCTGCTCGCCCATTAATTTTTCTGCTTCCTTCAAACAGCCTGCGCGACGGCGATTGCGCAGGTAAATATAGATTTATTTAATCAATACAACCTAATTAAATATAATTCCACTGAATATGAATGCGGTGAAATTTACATTCTTTCGCAAATGCGCGGCGGTATTGCTGTAAAAAGACGCAACTGGTTACACTCTTGTGAAAAATCATTTCGCCAGGTCATTGATTCCTGACGAGTGCGCAGTAGAATTTTCAGGTTTTTTCGGGACTTCTTTGATTTTAATTTTCTGGATAGAGTAAATAATGAAAAAAAGCATTTTTATGGCGCTGGCTGGCGTCATGCTGGTCTCTTCGGCGGCCCATGCGATCAGCGTTACCGGCGAAGCAGGCGAGCATTACACCAACCTTGGGGTCGGCTTCGGCACCGAGTCCACCGGTCTGGCTGTTTCGGGTAACTGGCTGCACAGCGATAACGATGGCGACGCCGCGGGTTTAGGCCTGGGCCTGAATATTCCGCTGGGGCCGTTCCTGGCGACCGTGGGCGGTAAAGGGGTATACACCAACCCGAAACAGGGTGATGAAGGTTATGCGGCCGCGGTCGGCGGCGGCCTGCAGTGGAAAATCGGCGACAGCTTCCGTCTGTATGGCGACTACTACTACTCTCCAGATTCCCTCTCCAGCGGCATTGACAGCTATCAGGAAGCCAACGTCGGCGCCAGCTGGACCATTATGCGTCCGCTCAGCATCCAGGCAGGCTATCGCTATCTGAACCTGGCGGGCAAAGATGGCAACCGCGATAACACCATCGCCGACGGCCCGTACATCGGCGCCAGCGCCAGCTTCTAATCTCCTCCGGCGCGGTCTCTTCTTGCCGCGCCAGATTTTCCTCCTCGTCAGCCTCCCGCTTTGCGTTATAGTATTTGCCACCTGGCAGGCAAGGAGTGAGCAATGTTGAATGTGGAAATGCTGTCCACTGGCGATGAAGTGTTGCATGGTCAAATCGTTGACACCAATGCAGCATGGCTGGCGGATTTCTTTTTTAATCAGGGTTTACCATTAACGCGCCGTAATACCGTCGGCGACGATCTCGATGCGCTGGTGGCGATTCTTCGCGAACGCAGCGAACAGGCGGATGTGCTGATCGTCAATGGCGGCCTCGGCCCAACCAGCGACGACCTGAGCGCGCTGGCCGCGGCCACCGCGAAAGGCGAAGGACTTATTTTGCATCCGGAGTGGCTGGAAACCATGACCCGCTTCTTTGCTGAACGCGGGCGGCCGATGGCGGAAAGCAACCGTAAGCAGGCGGAAATCCCCGCCAGCGCCGAGATGATCAATAACCCGGTGGGCACGGCCTGCGGCTTTGCCATCCAGCTCAATCGCTGCCTGATGTTTTTCACCCCCGGCGTTCCCTCTGAATTCAAAGTGATGGTCGAGCAGGAGATTTTACCGCGCCTGCGCCAGCGCTTTACGCTGCCGGAACCGCCGGTATGCCTGCGGCTGACCACTTTTGGCCGCTCGGAAAGCGAGCTGGCGCAAAACCTCAATCCGCTGACGTTACCGCCTGGCGTAGTGATGGGCTACCGCTCGTCGATGCCGATCATTGAGCTGAAGCTGACCGGACCGGCTGAGCAGCGTGACGCCATGCTGGCCCTGTGGCCGGAAGTGCGTAAAGTGGCTGGCGACAGCCTGATTTTCGAAGGCACTGAAGGGTTACCGGCGCAGATTGCACGCTGCCTGCAGGAGCGGCAGCTGAGCCTGACGCTCAGCGAGCAGTTTACCGGCGGTCTGCTGGCGCTCCAGCTGTCCCGCGCCGGCGCGCCGCTGCTGGCCAGCGAAGTGGTCCCGGCGCAGGAGGAGACGCTGGCGCAGGCGGCCCGCTGGGCGGCCGAGCGGCGCATTAACCATTTTGCCGGCCTGGCCCTGGCGGTGAGCGGCCAGGAAAACGATCATCTTAACGTGGCCCTGGCCACCCCCGACGGCACCTTCGCGCTGCGGGTGAAGTTTAGCGTCACCCGCCACAGCCTGGCGGTACGCCAGGAAGTCTGCGCCATGATGGCATTAAACCTGCTGCGTCGCTGGCTGAATGGCCAACCGCTGGCCAGTGAACATGGCTGGATTAACGTGGTGGATTCCCTCTCAATGTAGGTCGTTTCCCGGCGCGCGGGCTTCTCCCGGGCGCCGGTTGTCCAGCCTGTTGTACTCTCCTGAAAAAATTCTGTGCGTTAAGTCGCAATTTTCCGCTGCGAACGGTCCAGCATACGGGAAAGCGATTGCCCCGCGATGTCGCTCACACTTTACCGCCCGGACAACCGCAACACTGATTCCAGTATTCAGGATTGGAGTCCAGTATGTTGGAATCAACGAAAGTCCCGGCGCTGACCCGCGCGATTGAGATCCTCAATTTAATTGGCCGCATCGGACCCTGCAGCGCGGCGACGATAATAGCGGAGCTGGGGATCCCGAAAAGCACGGTTTATCTGCTGCTGGGCGAGCTGAAAAAGCAGCGCTTCATCAGTATGGATAATCAGGATAACTACTGCCTGTGGACCAAACTGGTGGAGCTGGCCGGGCAGGCGCTAAGCAAAATGGACCTGCGCGAGCTGGCGCGGCCGCGCCTGACCCGGCTGATGGATGAGTGCGGCCTGCTCTGCCATCTGGGCATTATCGATCACGGTAACGCCTACTACATTCTGAAAATTGAATCACCCGCCACCATTAGCGTGCGTTCGCACGAAGGAAAGAGCCTGTCGCTTTACCGCTCCGGGATCGGCAAATGTCTGCTGGCCTGGCAGCCCGCCGGGGTTCAGGCATCGATTATCGATGAACTGCAGTGGGAGCGGGCTACGCCAACGACCATCAGCAATGCTCAACAACTGCGGGAGGAGCTGGGGCGGATCCGCGCCCGGGGGTGGAGCTTTGATAATGGCGAGGACTATCCGGACGTGCGCTGCGTGGCCGCCCCGGTTTTTAACGCCAATAACGACCTGACCGCCGCCATCTCGGTGGTGGGTACCCGTCTGCAAATCAATGAAGACAATCGCGATTACCTTGCCGGTAAGGCGATTGCCTGCGCGAAAGATATTTCACGACTGCTGGGGTGGAAAAGCCCCTTTGAACAACTCGCCTCATCATAAGGAGAACACCATGACCCTACCGAAAATTAAACACGTCCGCGCCTGGTTTACCGGCGGCGCCACCGCAGAGCAGGGCGCCGGCGGCGGCGATTACCACGATCAGGGGGCTAACCACTGGATTGACGATCATATCGCCACGCCGATGAGCAAATACAAACAGTATGAGCAGTCCCGCCAGTCGTTTGGCATCAACGTGCTGGGCACGCTGATTGTGGAAGTGGAAGCCGACAACGGGCAGACCGGCTTTGCCGTGTCGACGGCCGGAGAGATGGGCTGCTTTATCGTGGAAAAACATCTCAACCGCTTTATCGAAGGCAAATGCGTCAGCGATATCAAACTGATCCACGACCAGATGCTCAACGCCACCCTTTACTACGCAGGATCCGGCGGTCTGGTGATGAACACTATCTCCTGTGTCGACCTCGCGCTGTGGGATCTGTTCGGGAAAGTGGTTGGCCTGCCGGTCTACAAACTGCTGGGCGGAGCGGTGCGTGACGAAATCCAGTTCTATGCCACCGGCGCTCGTCCGGATCTGGCGCAGGAGATGGGCTTTATCGGCGGCAAAATGCCCACCCACTGGGGCCCGCACGATGGCGACGCCGGGATCCGCAAAGACGTCGCCATGGTGGCGGACATGCGCGAAAAATGCGGCCCGGATTTCTGGTTAATGCTGGACTGCTGGATGAGTCAGGACGTTAACTATGCCACCAAACTTGCCCATGCCTGCGCCCCTTACAACCTCAAGTGGATCGAGGAGTGCCTGCCGCCGCAGCAGTATGAAGGTTATCGCGAGCTGAAGCGCCAGGCGCCGGCCGGGATGATGGTGACCAGCGGCGAGCACCACGGCACCCTGCAGTCCTTCCGCACCCTGTCGGAGACCGGAATCGATATTATGCAGCCCGACGTCGGCTGGTGCGGCGGCTTAACCACGCTGGTGGAGATAGCGGCTATTGCTAAAGCGCGCGGGCAGCTGGTGGTGCCGCACGGCTCGTCGGTTTACTCACATCATGCGGTGATCACTTTCACCAACACGCCGTTCAGCGAGTTTCTGATGACCAGTCCTGACTGCGCCACGCTGCGTCCGCAGTTCGACCCGATCCTGCTCGGCGAGCCGGTGCCGGAGAGGGGGCGCATTCATAAATCGGTACTGGATAAACCCGGCTTTGGCGTCGAGCTCAATCGCGACTGCAACCTGAAACGTCCTTATCAACACTGATCCCCCGGGCCGCCCGGCGGCCCACGCCTGAGGATATTATGATGAGCAACACTCTGCTGGAGAGCGTGGTGAAGAAAAACCGCGCCCGCTTAATCCCCTTTATGCTGGCGCTGTACGTGCTGGCGTTTCTTGACCGTTCGAATATCGGTTTCGCCAAAGAGACCTACCAGCTGGACACTGGCCTCAGCAACGAAGCCTATGCGCTGGGGGCGGGGATTTTCTTTGTGGTCTATGCCTTTCTTGGGGTGCCGGCCAACCTCCTGATGCGTAAATTTGGCGCCAGAAAATGGATCGGCTGCACCACGCTGCTGTGGGGCGTGCTGTCGGCGGCGATGGCGTGGGCGGATACGGAAGCGAAATTCCTGCTGGTACGTACCCTGCTGGGCGCGGCGGAGGCAGGCTTCTTCCCCGGCATGATCTACCTCACGTCTCAGTGGTTTCCCCAGCAAAACCGCGCCAGCATTATGGGGCTTTTTTATATGGGGGCGCCGCTGGCGCTGACCCTCGGTTCGCCTTTATCCGGCGCGCTGCTGGAGATGCATGGGTTTATGGGCCATCCCGGCTGGTTCTGGATGTTTGTGATTGAAGGCCTGCTCGCCGTCGCCGCGGGAGCGTTCACCTTCTTCTGGCTGGACGATTCGCCGCAGCATGCCCGCTTCCTGAGCGCGGCGGAGAAACAGGCCCTGATAAGCGAGCTGGCGCGAGAGGAGGAGAAAAAGGTCACTTCGCGTCTGTCCGATGCGCTGCGTAACGGGCGGGTCTGGCAGCTGGCGCTGATCTACATGACCATTCAGGTGGCGGTCTATGGCCTGATTTTCTTCCTGCCCACTCAGGTCGCCGCGCTGTTGGGCACCAAAGTCGGCTTCATTGCCTCGGTGGTGACGGCTATTCCGTGGGTGGCGGCGCTGTTCGGCACCTGGCTTATCCCTCGCTACTCCGATCGTACCGGCGAGCGGCGCAATATTGCCGCGTTGACGCTGCTGGCGGCAGCGGTCGGGATTGCGGTTTCCGGGCTGGTGGCGCCGGTGCTGGCTATCATCGCGCTGTGCGTGGCGGCGGTTGGGGTGATTGCCGTGCAGCCGGTCTTCTGGACGATGCCGACGCAGCTGCTCTCCGGCACGGCGCTGGCCGCCGGGATTGGCTTCGTTAACCTGTTTGGCGCCATCGGCGGCTTTCTGGCGCCGATCGTTCGCGTGCAGGCCGAAACGCTGTTCGCCAGCAGCGCCGCTGGACTGTTAACCCTGGCCGGCGTGGCCATCATCGGGGTGATCATCATCTTCTCATTAAGCCTCACCCGCGCGGTTCCTCAGCGCGGCGGCGTACAGCATTGATTAAAGGAATCGCTATGAACGCACTGTTATCAAACCCCTTCAAACGTGGATTATTACGCGGTGAGACGCAAATAGGCCTGTGGCTGAGCTCGACCTCCTCCTATCTGGCGGAGATTGCCGCCACTTCCGGATATGACTGGCTGCTGATCGACGGCGAGCATGCCCCGAACACTATTCAGGACCTTTATCATCAGCTCCAGGCCATCGCCCCTTACGCCAGTCAGCCGGTGATCCGTCCGGTGGAGGGCAGCCGCAGCCTGATAAAACAGGTGCTGGATATTGGCGCCAGAACGTTGCTGGTGCCGATGGTCGATACCGCCGAGCAGGCGCGGGAAGTCGTCTCGGCAACCCGTTATCCTCCCGTCGGTAGCCGCGGCGTTGGCGCCGGCGTGGCCCGGGCGGCGCGCTGGGGCAGAGTGGAGAATTATATGGCGGAGGCGAATGACGAACTCTGTCTGCTGATTCAGGTGGAGAGCCGAACCGCGCTGGAAAATCTGGACGCTATCCTCGAGGTGGAGGGCATTGACGGGGTGTTTATCGGGCCGGCGGATCTCTCCGCTTCGCTGGGACACCCGGACGATGCTGGCCATCCTGACGTGCAGCGGGTGATTGAACAGAGCATCCGGCGCATTCGCGCGGCGGGAAAAGCGGCCGGATTTCTGGCGGTCGACCCGGCGATGGCGGAAAAATGTCTCGCCTGGGGGGCCAATTTCGTCGCCGTCGGGGTCGATACCATGCTGTACACCCAGGCGCTGGACCGCCGGCTGGCAATGTTTAAATCCGCCAGCGCTCAGCCGCAGGAGAAAGCGAGCTATTGACGGCGCAGGCTGGCGCCGGACTCAGGCGAGCGCCTGCGCCAGCACCGTCAGCGGATGTTCGCAGCGTTTGCTGGTGGACATTTCTATCTGCCATTTACAGGTCTCGCAGTCGGTGACGACGATGTCGGCGCCGCTCTCCTCAATCTGACGGAACAGCGGGGCGCCGATAGCCTGGGATACCGCGTAATTCTCAGTCTTAAACCCGTAGGTGCCGGCGATGCCGCAGCACTGCGAATCCAGCACTTCCAGCTGCAGGCCAGGGATCAGCCGCAGCAGTTCGAGGGTATACAGCGACCAGCCCATTTTCTCCATATGGCACGGCGTGTGATAGACCACCTTCAGCGGCAGCGGGCGCAGCGGCAGCGTTTTGCCACTATCCAGTTGTTTCCAGATCCAGCGAGTGGCCAGCTCCACCCGGTCGCGGAGATCGCTGTTGTCGACATCAAGGAGATGCGGGTATTCATCGCGCAGCGTAAAGGTGCAGGTCGAGGAGGTGGCGATGATCGGCAGCGCGTTTTCCCGCATCGCGGCGACGTTGCTCTGCGCCTGCTTACGCGCTTTGTCAAAAAAGCCGTTGGCGATCAGCGGCACGCCGCAGCATTTTTCCCGTGATAACAACTGCACGCCGGTGCCCAGCGCATTGACGACGCGAATCAGATCCTTGCCCAGCTGCGGGTGGTTATAGTTGACGTAGCAACCATGAAAGAAGGCCACCTGCTCAGGGTACTGCGCCTGTCTGGCCGCGAGCTGGCGGTAAGCGCGGCGGAAGGTGCCGAAGCCATATTTTGGCAGCGTGCGCCGATGATCGATATTGAGCGCCGCGTCGAGCAGGCGGCGTACCGGTTTTAAGCCGGTGGTGGCGTTTACCAGTGGGGCAAAGGGGGTGGAAAGGGTGCCCATCAGATCGGTATGGCTGAGAATAGCGTCGCGCAGGGTCGGTTTTTGCTGGCCATACTGTGCCCGGGCGCGCTGAATGATATCGCCAATTTTCACATCCGACGGGCAGGCGACCTCACAGCGCTTGCAGTTAATGCAGTACTTGAGCGCCTCATCGTACAGCGCGCCATCCTTCAGGCGCAGGCGTTCGCCGTCCGGCCCCGCCTGTTTCGGCCCGGGATAGCGCGGATTGACCCGGCTGACCGGACAGGTGGTGGTACAGACCGTGCACTTAATGCAGCTTTCAAAACGGGTATCGTTCATGGTCGGCCTCCGGCGAGGGCGTGGATCTGTCTGGCGGCGTGCAGTGCGGTGACGGCGCAGACCCCGCCGCCGCAGCCGAGCTGAATGGCATCGAACCCGCCGAGCAGCGAACCGATGGCGAAAAGATTGCTGAACGGCTGCCCGCCCAGCATGGGGCGCAGCAGGGCATCGGTTTTCACCCCGAAGCGCTGCCACGGCTGGGAGGCAAAGAAGTCGCGCTGGTACCAGTCGTCGCGCGGCAGGGTCTGCTGTAGATCGAGACCGAGAATGGGTTCGCGCACGCTATCCCGCGTGGCGACAAGACCGTTACTGAAAAAGCTGCCGCTGGCCAGCACGGTAAAACGCGGACGCAGCGCAATATCGCCGTGATTTCGCGTCCAGACGGCCTCGACGGCGCCCTGTCGATGGCTGATGTTCACCACTTCATCGCCGGCAAGCCAGATGCCGCCGCCGCGAATAAACTGCCGCTGCAGCAAACGGTGCAGGCGCATCCCGGGAACCGAAGGCGGCAGCGTCGGCAGCAGACGCAGCGGGCAGGGCAGGCGCGCCTGCAGCCAGTGGTACAGGCGATCGTCGGCGAGGCCAAAGCAGGCGGGCATGATCAGCTGCTCATGCTGCTGCGCCAGCGGTAGCAGCGCCGCATGCAGGGCAGGCCAGTGGTTTTCATCGTCGAGGAGGCGGGCGATATTGGCGGCGCGAAACTCGGTGGGGTTGTCACGTAAAACATCCAGCAGCGGTAACTCGATTTCCGCCGCTACGGCGGTGACGCCGGTTTGCCCGAGCGCGGCGGCGGCGAGATGCGGCTGAAAATCGGCAAAGCCGCTGATCCCCACCAGACAGACCCCCTGTCGGGGGAGTGGCGCGACAGGAACCTCCTGCGGCGATAACCACGCCGCGCGCAGCGTCCCCAGCGGCGTTACCCGCCGGTGCGGGCGGTGCGCGTCGCCCTGCATCACCGCGCCGCAGGCGGCCAGCAAAGCTTCAGTCTGTTTTGCGTATTCGAGCACCGCCCCGGCGCCGAGCCGGGAATAAGGGTGCTCAGGAAGCAGTTCAGCGAGCTGCTGCAGACCTTGCGCGAGGTCAGTGACGTTATCGCCGTTCGGCAGCGCCGAGAGCAGATCTAACGACGCGGAGGAAAAATGCAACGCGCTTTGCCCGCGGCTGATGATAACGCTGCGCAGGCCGGACTGATTCAGCGTCAGGCCGCACAGCAGGCCGGCCAGTCCGCCGCCGATAATCGCGCAGTCAAATTTCATCCTGATGCTCCTGTGGTAGTCCGCACAGGCCGAGGTAGACCCAGCGGGTGAATTCGCTTTCGCGCAGCGCGTCGCCCCAGGCGATGGGCTGCACGCCCTTCCAGCGCTCATTGAGAAACGCCGACAGCTGGGTCAACGACTGCGCGGGGGTGGTGACGTTAAAGCGCTGCAGCAGACCGGCGGCGCGGCAGGCGCAGAGTTCCCCCTGGCAGGTCCCCATGCCAATCCGGGTACGGCGGCGCAGGTCGAGCAGGGTGTGGACCGCCAGATTTTCCACCGCGTATTTCACTTCACCAGCGGTGACGGCTTCGCATTCGCAGACCAGACTACGGTGCTGGCGGCTGTCGCCAAGCCAGGCCGGCGTGCGATCGCCATGGCGGTAGACAGCAGAGCCGCGCAGCGGGCCCGGCAGGGAGATAATTTTTCGCAGGGTGCTTTCCGTCGGCTCCTGCGACCCGGGGAGCGGGCTCTCGGCCGTGGAACAGGGGGTGGTGTTGCCCAGCTTACGACAGACGGCGTCGGTGGCCCACTCGGCCATCAGGCGATAGGTCATCAGCTTGCCGCCGGTGATGGTAATGAAGCCTTCCATGCCGTCGCGCTGAGCATGGTCGAGCAGGACGATGCCGCGGCTGACGCTGCGTCCGCTGGGATCGTTGTCGCTGGCCACCAGCGGGCGGACGCCGGAGTAGGCGCGGAGGATCCGGGTGCGGCCCATGACCGGCGCCAGCTTTTCACCTTCGCGCAGCAGGGTTTCGACTTCCGCGGTCGTTACCCGGTTGTCGTCAATTTCGTCATAAGGAATATGCATCGAGGTGGTGCCGATCAGCGAGATGGTATCCCCGGGCACCAGAATATCGGCATCGGCCGGCTTACGGCAGCGGTTGATCACCAGGTTGTTAATGCGGTGGTCAAGGATCAACAGCGATCCCTTCGCCGGAAACATGGTGATGCGCAGGTCGGCATATTCCGCAATGCGCTGCCCCCAGATCCCGGCGGCATTGACCACTACCCCGGCGTACAGGGCGCGGGTCTGGTGAAGCTGACGATCGTATACCTGGACGCCACAGATGCGGTCGCCCTGGCGCAGCAGGCCTGTCACTTCGCAGCCGGTGAGGATCTGCGCGCCGTGTTCGCGGGCGTCGAGCATATTGGCCGCGGTGAGGCGAAACGGGTCAATGGTACCATCCGGGACCTGCACCGCCCCCAGCAGCGTCGGGTTGACGGCGGGCTCGCGGCGCAGCGCCTCCTGCGCAGAAAGCGGCGTGGCCTCTATGCCAGCCTGCTGGCAGGCGGCGATAAAGGTCTGCTGCCAGGCCAGATCGTCTTCAGGCAGGGTAATGAACAGACCGCCGGCCGGTTCGATACAGTGACGGGCGATGCGGCGCAGGATGCGGTTCTCACTGATGCATTCGCGGGCGGATTCGTTGTCGGTCACCGCATAGCGGGCGCCGCTGTGCAACAGCCCATGATTACGGCCGGTGGCCCCGGTGGCGATATCATGGCGCTCAATGAGCACTGTGCGTAATCCGCGTCGGGCGCAGTCGCGGGCGATGCCAGCGCCGGTTGCTCCGCCGCCGATGATGATGACCTCGCTATCAAGACGTCCCGTCATCTTCAGCTCCTCTGCTTTCGTTTACCGCCATTTAGCCACAATCAATAAGGTTATTGTTTGATTTCGAGCATATTCGCGCGTTATTTGAGCGAATTATGTGATTTTGTGCTCACATTGGAACCTTTTGTCATATTTCTGTAACAAATTGTGCGATGTTTCACAGTATCAGCTCTACGTATTGCCTACCATCGCGGCCAGATTCGAAGTTGGTGATTAATCTGGGATTGTTGTCGTGACGTCAGTAAAAAACAGCAAGGGCCACGGAGGCTGATATGTTAAGTATTTTTAAACCCGCCGCGCATAAAGCGCGTTTGCCAGCCGCGGAGATCGACCCGCTCTATCGTCGGTTACGCTGGCAGATTTTTATCGGCATCTTCTTTGGTTATGCCGCTTACTATCTGGTTCGTAAGAACTTTGCCCTGGCGATGCCCTATCTTATCGAGCAAGGTTTTTCTCGCGGCGATCTCGGTTTCGCCCTTTCCGGCATCTCCATTGCCTACGGATTTTCGAAATTCATCATGGGATCGGTCTCTGACCGTTCGAATCCGCGCATTTTCCTGCCGGCGGGGCTGATCCTCGCCGCGCTGGTGATGCTGGTGATGGGCTTCATACCGTGGGCCACCTCGAGCATCATGATCATGTTCGTGCTGCTGTTTCTCTGCGGCTGGTTCCAGGGGATGGGCTGGCCGCCGTGCGGCCGTACCATGGTCCACTGGTGGTCGCAGAAAGAGCGCGGCGGAATTGTTTCAGTGTGGAACTGCGCGCATAACGTCGGCGGGGGGATTCCGCCGCTGCTGTTCCTGTTAGGTATGGCCTGGTTTAACGACTGGCATGCGGCGCTCTATATGCCGGCTTTCGGCGCTATTCTGCTGGCGATTTTCGCCTTCGCGATGATGCGCGATACGCCGCAATCCTGCGGCCTGCCGCCGATCGAAGAGTATAAAAACGACTACCCGGACGATTACAGCGAAGAGCATGAACAAGAGCTGACGGCGAAGCAGATCTTTATGCAGTACATTCTGCCGAACAAGCTGCTGTGGTACATCGCGGTCGCCAACGTCTTCGTTTATCTGCTGCGCTACGGCATTCTCGACTGGTCGCCGACCTACCTGAAAGAGGTGAAGCACTTCGCGCTGGATAAATCCTCCTGGGCCTACTTCCTGTACGAGTACGCGGGGATCCCGGGCACCCTGCTGTGCGGCTGGATGTCGGATAAAGTGTTTAAAGGCAACCGCGGCGCCACCGGCGTGTTCTTTATGACCCTGGTGACCATCGCCACCGTCGTGTACTGGCTGAACCCGCCGGGTAACCCGGGCGTCGATATGGCCTGTATGATTATTATCGGCTTCCTGATCTACGGCCCGGTGATGCTGATTGGTCTGCATGCGCTGGAGCTGGCGCCGAAGAAAGCCGCCGGCACCGCCGCAGGCTTCACCGGCCTGTTCGGTTACCTCGGCGGTTCCGTGGCCGCGAGCGCCATCGTCGGCTACACCGTCGATTTCTTCGGTTGGGACGGCGGCTTTATGGTGATGATCGGCGGCAGCGTGCTGGCGGTTGTCCTGCTGGTTATCGTGATGCTCGGTGAACGCCGCCATCATCAACAGCTGAAGCAAGCCTAAGGAGCGGCGATGAACATGAAACTCACCGCGCTAATGAGCGGCATGATGTTGGCCAGTTCTGCGCTGTGCTTCAGCGCGGCAGCGGCGGATAAAATGGTTATCGCCCACCGCGGCGCCAGCGGCTATCTGCCGGAACATACCCTGCCGGCGAAAGCGATGGCCTACTCGCAGGGGGCGGATTACCTTGAGCAAGACCTGGTGATGACCAAAGACGACCGACTGGTGGTGTTGCACGACCACTATCTGGATCGGGTGACCGACGTCGCTCAGCGCTTCCCGCAGCGGGCGCGTCAAGATGGCCGTTTTTACGCCATCGACTTTACCCTGGCCGAGATCAAGTCGCTGACGTTTACCGAAGGCTTTGAGCCGAAAGACGGCAAGAATGTGCAAACCTATCCCGGGCGTTTCCCGATGGGCAAATCCGATTTCCGCATTCATACCTTTGAAGAAGAGATTGAGTTTGTCCAGGGGCTGAATCATTCCACCGGCAAAAACATCGGTATTTACCCGGAAATCAAAGCGCCGTGGTTCCACCATCAGGAAGGCAAAGATATTGCCGCCAGCACGCTGAAAGTGCTGAAAGAATATGGCTACACCAGCAAGCAGGATAAGGTCTATCTGCAGTGCTTTGACGCCAATGAGCTCAAGCGTATTAAGCATGAGCTGGAGCCGAAGATGGGCATGGATCTCAAGCTGGTGCAGCTTATCGCCTATACCGACTGGAATGAAACCCAGCAGCGGCAGGCTGACGGCAAGTGGGTGAACTACAGCTATGACTGGATGTTCAAGCCGGGGGCCATGGCGCAGATTGCGCAGTACGCCGACGGCATTGGTCCGGATTATCATATGCTGGTGGCGGAAGGCTCAAAGCCGGGGGCGGTGAAGCTGACGGCGATGGTGAAGGAGGCGCACGCCAGCCATCTGCAGGTGCATCCGTATACCGTGCGCGCGGATCAGCTGCCGGAGTACGCCAGCAACGTCAATCAGCTCTATGACCTGCTGTATCGCCAGGCGGACGTCGATGGCTTGTTTACCGATTTCCCGGATAAAGCGGTGCAGTTTCTGGACGCTAAGCAGTAAAAAGCCGGGTTTACCCGGCCTGTGAACGGCAGTTTTGTCGGGCGCATAAGCGTTACGCCGCCCGACAAAACTTACATCTCAATTTCGATATCGCCCTTCGCCCGGCAGCAGCAGGGCAAAATTTCTCCCGGCTGGATAAAGGCCAGCGGCTCGGTCAGCCAGTCAACCTGGCCGGAGACCAGACGAGTGCGGCAGGAGCCGCAATAGCCTGCGCGGCACTGATACTCGACGTCGATATTATGCGATTCAAGAGCAGCCAACAGGGAAGGGTGTTCATCCTGACACTCAAGGCGAGTGTCAGAGATTTTCAAGAAGATCCGCTTCATTACAGCTGGAAGTTGCTCAGATCGTCAGCGTCGACTTCGGAATCGATCTGGCCGACCAGATAAGAGCTGACTTCCACTTCCTGCGGCGCGACCTGCACGTTATCGGACACCAGCCAGGTGTTGATCCACGGGATCGGGTTGGAGCGGGTCTGGAACGGCAGATCGAGGCCCACCGCCTGCATGCGGATATTGGTGATGTACTCGACGTACTGGCAGAGAATATCTTTGTTCAGGCCAATCATCGAGCCGTCGCGGAACAGGTAGTCCGCCCACTCTTTCTCCTGCTGCGCCGCCAGCACGAACAGGTCATAGCACTCCTGCTTGCACTCTTCGGCGATTTCCGCCATTTCCGGATCGTCGCTGCCGGAGCGCAGCAGGTTCAGCATATGCTGAGTGCCGGTCAGGTGCAGCGCTTCATCGCGGGCGATCAGGCGGATAATTTTGGCGTTGCCTTCCATCAGTTTGCGCTCGGCAAAGGCGAAGGAGCAGGCGAAGCTGACGTAGAAGCGGATCGCTTCCAGGGCGTTGACGCTCATCAGGCACAGATAGAGTTTCTTTTTCAGCTCGCGCAGATTGACGGTCACGGTCTTGCCGTTGACGGTGTGGGTGCCTTCGCCCAGCAGGTGCCAGTAGCTGGTCATCTCGATCAGCGAATCGTAATAGTGGGAGATCCCCTCGGCACGCTTCTGGATCTGCTCGTTGGTGACGATATCGTCGAACACGGTCGCCGGGTCGTTGACGATGTTGCGGATGATATGGGTGTACGAGCGCGAGTGAATGGTCTCGGAGAAGGCCCAGGTTTCCACCCAGGTCTCCAGCTCCGGGATGGAGATCAGCGGCAGCAGGGCCACGTTCGGGCTGCGGCCCTGGATGGAGTCGAGCAGCGTCTGGTACTTCAGGTTGCTGATGAAAATGTGTTTTTCATGTTCCGGCAGCGCCTGGTAGTCAATGCGATCGCGGGAGACGTCAACCTCTTCCGGGCGCCAGAAGAAGGAGAGCTGTTTTTCAATCAGCTTTTCAAAGATATCGTATTTTTGCTGATCGTAGCGGGCCACGTTAACCGGCTGGCCAAAAAACATTGGCTCAAGCAGCTGATCGTTTTTCGTCTGTGAAAAAGTGGTGTATGCCATTGAAGTGAGTCCTGTTGAACTGTATTGCCCGGCGGCGATGCGTTGGCCGGGCCTACAAAATCGTAGGCCGGGTAAGCGTAGCGCCACCCGGCAAAAATACCTTAGATCTTACAAGCGCCGCTTTCGCAGCCGTCGTCCTGGATGGACGGGGCCAGGTCATCCTGAGCGTCTTCAGCGCCATCACGGGTGTTGTGATAGTACAGCGTTTTGACGCCGAATTTATAGGCGTTGAGCAGGTCTTTCAGCAACTGCTGCATCGGCACTTTTCCGGAAGGGAAGCGCGTCGGATCGTAGTTGGTATTCGCAGAGATCGACTGGTCGATAAACTTCTGCATGATACCCACCAGCTGCAGGTAGCCGTCGTTGTTCGGCATTTCCCACAGCAGTTCGTAGGCGTTCTGCAGGTTTTCGTAGTCCGGCACCACCTGGCGCAGGATCCCATCCTTCGACGCTTTGATACTCACGTGGCCGCGCGGCGGCTCGATGCCGTTGGTGGCGTTGGAGATCTGCGACGAGGTCTCGGACGGCATCAGCGCGGAGAGCGTGGAGTTACGCAGGCCGTGGGTTTTGATGGACGCGCGAAGCGCTTCCCAGTCGTAGTGCAGGGCTTCGCTGACGATGCCGTCCAGGTCTTTTTTATAGGTATCGATCGGCAGGATACCCTGCGCATAGGTGGTTTCGTTGAACCACGGGCAAGCGCCCTGTTCGATAGCCAGTTCGTTGGAGGCCTTCAGCAGGTAGTACTGAATCGCTTCGAACGTTTTGTGGGTCAGGTTGTTGGCGCTGCCGTCGGAGTAGCGTTTGCCATGCTTCGCCAGATAGTAAGCGAAGTTGATCACGCCGATGCCCAGCGTACGGCGGCCCATTGCGCCGCGTTTGGCGGCGGGGATGGGGTAATCCTGATAGTCGAGCAGCGCGTCCAGGGCGCGCACCGCCAGCACCGCCAGCTCTTCCAGCTCGTCGAGGCTGTCGATAGCCCCGAGGTTGAAGGCCGACAGGGTGCACAGCGCGATTTCGCCGTTTTCGTCGTTGACGTCTTCCAGCGGTTTAGTCGGCAGGGCGATCTCCAGGCACAGGTTAGACTGGCGCACCGGGGCGACCACCGGATCGAACGGGCTGTGGGTGTTGCAGTGGTCGACGTTCTGGATGTAGATGCGGCCGGTGGAGGCGCGCTCCTGCATCATCAGCGAGAACAGCTCAACCGCTTTAATGCGCTGCTTGCGAATGCTGTCGTCCTGCTCGTACTGGGTGTACAGGCGCTCAAATTCGTCCTGATCGGCGAAGAAAGCGTCATACAGGCCCGGGACGTCGGAAGGGCTGAACAGGGTAATGTCGCCGCCCTTCAGCAGACGGGTGTACATCAGCTTGTTGATCTGCACCCCGTAGTCCATGTGACGAACGCGGTTGGCGTCGGTCCCGCGGTTGTTTTTCAGCACCAGCAGGCTTTCCACTTCCAGATGCCACATTGGGTAGAAGAGGGTCGCCGCGCCGCCGCGTACGCCGCCCTGCGAGCAGGACTTCACCGCGGTCTGGAAATGTTTGTAGAACGGAATGCAGCCGGTGTGGAAGGCTTCGCCGCCGCGGATCGGGCTGCCCAGCGCGCGAATGCGGCCGGCGTTGATGCCGATGCCGGCGCGCTGGGAAACGTATTTCACAATCGCGCTGGAGGTAGCGTTGATGGAGTCCAGGCTGTCGCCGCACTCGATCAGCACGCAGGAGCTGAACTGACGGGTTGGGGTACGCACGCCGGACATGATCGGCGTCGGCAGCGAGATTTTAAAGGTCGACACCGCGTCGTAGAAACGCTTGATGTAGTCCAGACGCGTTTCGCGCGGGTAGTTAGAGAACAGGCAGGCAGCCACCAGAATATAGAGGAACTGCGCGCTCTCATAAATTTCGCCGGTGACGCGGTTTTGTACCAGATACTTGCCTTCCAGCTGCTTAACGGCAGCGTAGGAGAAGTTCATGTCGCGCCAGTGGTCGAGGAAACCGTCCATCTGCTGGAACTCTTCTTCCGTGTAGTCTTCCAGCAGATGATGATCGTATTTACCCTTCTCGACCATCTTCACCACGTGATCGTAAAGCGCCGGCGGCTCAAACTGGCCGAAGGCTTTTTTACGCAAATGGAAAATCGCCAGACGCGCGGCGAGGTACTGGTAATCCGGCGCCTCGCGGGAGATCAGATCCGCAGCGGCTTTGATAATGGTTTCGTGGATGTCCGCGGTTTTAATGCCGTCATAGAACTGGATATGCGAGCGCAGCTCTACCTGGGAAATCGAAACGTTATTCAGTCCTTCTGCCGCCCAATCCAGTACGCGATGGATTTTGTCGAGATTGATGCGCTCGGTGGTTCCGTCGCGCTTTGTCACCAGCAGACTCTGATTCATGTGGATTTTACCTGTCCGTGAAAGAAAATATCCCCCGTTTATCCACAGAAGGCCGTTGTGACTAACTCTGTGGATAAATACTATATGTAGGGGGTTGTCGATAAAAGGAACGCTATATGGTGAGTATTTTAGTAAGGAATCTTTTGAGTACAAGGGTTGATTTTGACGTTAAATTGAGGTTGCGGAAGGGTAATAATCCGCAAGTCCACGTCGCATAAGGCCTGGAGAAGAAGTCAATAAAACAGAAAAAAAAATGAAAATTTGATCGAGTGCTGATTTCTTCATCGGAAGAAATAATCACGCGGCTTGATGCCGCGCAATCATCATAAGCGCAGGTGCTGACGTCACGCTTTTTTGGCGCTGGTATGCAACATATAGTTAACATCAACCCCCGGCGCCAACTTGAAGGTGTTGGTCAACGGATTGTAATGCAGGCCGATGATATGCTGCTCTTGCAGAGAAGTCTGATCTACCCAGCCCAGCAGTTCGGCCGGCTTGATAAACTTTTTCACATCATGAGTGCCTTTGGGCACCATCTTCATGACATATTCCGCGCCGACCACCGCCATCAGCCACGCTTTACCGTTACGGTTGATGGTGGAGAAGAAGACCTGGCCGCCAGGCTTCACCAGCCGCGCGCAGGCGTGGACGACCGACTGTGGGTCAGGGACGTGCTCCAGCATCTCCATGCAGGTGACGACGTCATACTGCTGCGGATGCTTCGCGGCATGTTCTTCAACCGTTTCCTGAACATACTCCACCTGAATTCCGCTCTCCAGGGCGTGCAGTTTCGCCACCTGCAGCGGCTCGGCGCCCATGTCCAGCCCGGTGACCGTCGCGCCTTCGCGCGCCATGCTCTCGGCGAGGATGCCGCCGCCGCAGCCGACATCGAGGACTTTTTTACCGAACAGGCCGCCTGAGCGTTCGGCGATATAGCCCAGCCGCAGGGGGTTAATGCGGTGGAGCGGTTTGAACTCGCCCTCCAGATCCCACCAGCGCGAGGCGACGGCTTCGAATTTGGCGATTTCAGCATGATCGACGTTAGGGGCTACCGACGTTTTTTCGGCATTCATGGGCGCTTTTACTCCTTTTCTGTTCAGACCTGCGAGTATATCAGCAGCGCGCCATGAATAAACCGTATTGCTTTACCTCTCTTAGCGCGGCTGTGTTATAATTTGCGACCTTTGAATCCGGGATACAGTAGAGGGATAGCGGTTAGATGAGCGACCTTGCGAGAGAAATTACACCGGTCAACATTGAGGAAGAGCTTAAGAACTCTTATCTGGATTATGCGATGTCGGTCATTGTTGGCCGTGCGCTGCCGGATGTCCGAGATGGCCTGAAGCCGGTACACCGTCGCGTACTATACGCCATGAACGTATTGGGCAATGACTGGAACAAAGCCTATAAAAAATCAGCCCGTGTCGTTGGTGACGTAATCGGTAAATACCACCCGCACGGCGACTCCGCGGTATACGACACCATCGTGCGTATGGCGCAGCCGTTCTCGCTGCGTTACATGCTGGTGGACGGCCAGGGTAACTTTGGTTCCATCGACGGCGACTCCGCCGCGGCGATGCGTTATACCGAAATTCGTCTGGCGAAAATCGCTCATGAGCTGATGGCCGATCTTGAAAAAGAGACGGTCGATTTCGTTGACAACTATGACGGCACGGAGCGTATTCCGGACGTCATGCCGACCAAAATTCCTAACCTGCTGGTAAACGGCGCCTCCGGGATCGCCGTCGGGATGGCCACCAACATACCGCCGCATAACCTGACGGAAGTGATCAACGGCTGTCTGGCCTATGTCGACGATGAAGACATCAGCATTGAAGGGCTGATGGCGCATATTCCTGGCCCTGATTTCCCGACCGCCGCCATTATCAACGGCCGTCGCGGCATTGAAGAGGCCTACCGCACCGGTCGCGGTAAAGTCTACATCCGCGCGCGCGCGGAAGTGGAAGTGGACGCGAAATCCGGCCGCGAAACCATCATCGTGCATGAAATTCCCTATCAGGTGAACAAAGCGCGCCTGATTGAGAAAATCGCCGAGCTGGTAAAAGAAAAACGCGTGGAAGGCATCAGCGCGCTGCGTGACGAGTCTGATAAAGACGGGTTGCGCATCGTGATTGAAGTGAAGCGCGACGCGGTAGGGGAAGTGGTGCTCAACAACCTCTATTCCCAGACCCAGCTGCAGGTCTCCTTCGGCATCAACATGGTTGCGCTGCACCATGGCCAGCCGAAGATCATGAACCTGAAAGACATCATCGCCGCCTTCGTGCGCCACCGCCGCGAAGTGGTGACCCGTCGCACCATTTTCGAGCTGCGTAAAGCCCGTGACCGCGCGCATATCCTCGAAGCGCTGGCCGTGGCGCTGGCCAATATCGACCCGATTATCGAACTGATCCGTCGCGCGCCGACCCCGGCTGAAGCGAAAGCGGCGCTGGTTGCCCAGGCGTGGGATCTCGGTAACGTCGCGGCGATGCTGGAGCGTGCCGGTGATGACGCCGCGCGTCCGGAATGGCTGGAGCCAGAGTTCGGCGTGCGCGAGGGTAAATACTACCTGACCGAGCAGCAGGCCCAGGCGATTCTGGATCTGCGTCTGCAGAAACTGACCGGTCTTGAGCATGAAAAACTGCTCGACGAATATAAAGAGCTGCTGGAGCAGATCGCGGAACTGCTGCACATCCTCGGCAGCGCCGACCGTCTGATGGAAGTGATTCGCGAAGAGCTGGAGCTGATCCGCGACCAGTTCGGCGACGAACGTCGTACCGAAATCACCGCCAACAGCGCTGATATCAACATCGAAGATCTGATCAACCAGGAAGACGTGGTGGTCACCCTGTCGCATCAGGGCTATGTGAAGTATCAGCCGCTGACCGACTACGAAGCACAGCGTCGTGGCGGTAAAGGCAAATCGGCAGCGCGCATTAAAGAAGAAGACTTTATTGACCGCCTGCTGGTGGCCAACACCCATGACACCATCCTCTGCTTCTCAAGCCGCGGTCGTCTGTACTGGATGAAGGTCTATCAGCTGCCGGAGGCCAGCCGCGGCGCGCGCGGTCGTCCGATCGTCAACCTGCTGCCGCTGGAAGCCGATGAGCGTATCACCGCTATCCTGCCGGTCCGCGAGTATGAAGAGGGCGTCAACGTCTTTATGGCCACCGCCAGCGGTACCGTGAAGAAAACCGCGCTGACCGAGTTCAGTCGTCCGCGTTCCGCCGGCATTATCGCGGTGAACCTGAACGAAGGCGATGAGCTGATCGGCGTCGATCTGACCTCTGGTCAGGACGAAGTGATGCTGTTCTCCGCGGCCGGCAAGGTCGTGCGCTTCAAAGAGGATGCCGTTCGCGCCATGGGCCGTACCGCCACCGGCGTACGCGGCATTAAGCTGGCGGAAAACGACAGCGTCGTCTCGCTGATTATTCCGCGCGGCGAAGGCGCGATCCTGACGGTGACGCAAAACGGTTACGGTAAACGTACCGCCGCGGCTGAGTATCCGACCAAGTCGCGTGCCACCCAGGGCGTTATCTCGATCAAAGTCACCGAGCGTAACGGTTCCGTGGTCGGCGCCGTACAGGTGGATGATTGCGATCAGATCATGATGATCACCGACGCCGGGACGCTGGTGCGTACCCGCGTTTCCGAAGTGAGCATCGTGGGCCGTAACACCCAGGGCGTGATCCTCATCCGCACCGCGGAAGATGAAAACGTGGTGGGGCTGCAGCGCGTCGCTGAGCCGGTCGACGACGAAGAACTGGACGCCATCGACGGTAGCGCGGCGGAAGGCGATGACGATATCGCCCCGGAAGCGGATACCGATGACGACATCGCCGAAGACGAAGAGTAATCGTCCCAGGTAAATGTTCTGAAAGGGCCGGGTATTCTCCCGGCCCTTTTTGCATTAACATTGCGGCAAAGCCGGTTTACCGCTACTTTAACCCCATTCTGTTGAGTCCCTGACGGCCGAGCATCGCCACATTGAAATATCTTGCCTCTTTTCACACAACCCTGAAGGTTTCCCGTTATCTGTTCAGAGCGCTGGCGGTATTGCTGTGGCTGCTGATTGCGTTTGTCTCTGTGTTTTATATCGTCAACGCGCTGCACGAGCGGGAAGCCGAGATCCATCAGGAGCTCAATCTCAACGCCGATCAGGCCCAGCGCTACATTCAGCGTACGGCGGATGTGATTAAAGAGCTGAAGTACGTCGCCGGTAACCGGCTGTCGGCAGGGGATGCGGTAGCGCAAGGGCAAAGCGGCGATATTGCGATCCCCAGCTTTGAACCCCTGTATCCTGACTCCGACTGCAGCGCGATGAGTAGCGCCTGGCGTAATTCGCTCCAATCGCTGGCGTGGTTTATGCGCTACTGGCGGGATAATTTTACCGCCGCCTATGACCTTAACCGCATCTTTCTCATCGGCAGCGATAATCTCTGTATGGCCAACTTTGGCCTGCGTGACGTGCCGATTGAGCGCGATCAGGCGCTGAAAGTCCTGCATCAACGCATTGAGCAATACCGCAATGCGCCGCAAAACGAGCGCGGCAACAACCTGTTCTGGATAAGCCAGGGCATGCGCCCCGGGGTGGGCTATTTTTACGCCCTGACGCCGATCTATATGGCCAATCGCCTGCAGGCGATGCTCGGCGTTGAGCAGACCATCCGCATGGAAAGCTTCTTTACGCCGGGCAGCCTGCCGATGAGCGTGACTATCTTCGACGATAACGGCCAGCCGCTGATCTCCCTGGCCGGCGCGGAAAGCAAAATCCAGAGCGAAGCGAAATGGATGCAGGAGCGAATGTGGTTTGGCTACAGCGCGGGTTTCCGCGAGCTGGTGCTGAAGAAAAGCCTCGCGCCGTCCTCCCTGAGCATCGTCTATTCCGTCTCGGTAGACCAGGTGCTGGAGCGGATCCGTATGCTGATCATCAACGCCATCGTTCTCAATATCCTCAGCGGCGCGATGCTGTTTGCGCTGGCGCGGATGTATGAGCGGCGCATTTTTATCCCTGCGGAAAATGACGCTCAGCGGCTGGAAGAGCATGAGCAGTTCAACCGCAAAATCGTGGCCTCCGCCCCGGTGGGGATCTGTATTCTGCGCACCCTCGACGGGACCAACATTCTCAGTAACGAGCTGGCGCACAACTATCTGAACATGCTGACCCATGAGGACCGCCAGCGGCTGACGCAGATCATCTGCGGCCAGCAGGTCAACTTTGTCGATGTGCTGACCAGCAACCATACCAACCTGCAGATTAGCTTTGTCCACTCGCGCTATCGCAACGAAAACGTGGCGATTTGCGTGCTGGTGGACGTTTCCGCCCGCGTGAAGATGGAAGAGTCGCTGCAGGAGATGGCCCAGGCGGCGGAGCAGGCCAGCCAGTCGAAATCGATGTTCCTTGCCACCGTCAGCCATGAGCTGCGTACTCCGCTGTATGGCATCATCGGCAACCTCGATCTGCTGCAGACCAAAGCGTTGCCGAAGGGCGTCGATCGCCTGGTGACGGCGATGAACAACTCCTCAAGCCTGCTGTTGAAAATCATCAGCGATATTCTCGATTTCTCCAAAATCGAGTCCGAGCAATTGAAGATCGAGCCGCGGGAATTTTCCCCGCGCGAGGTCATGAACCATATCTCCGCCAACTATCTGCCGCTGGTGGTGCGCAAGCAGCTGGGTCTGTACTGCTTTATCGAACCGGACGTTCCGGAACAGATGTCCGGCGACCCGATGCGCCTGCAGCAGGTGATCTCCAACCTGCTGAGCAATGCGATCAAGTTCACCGACACCGGCTGCATTATCCTGCACGTCCAGTGCGCGGGGGATTATCTGCAGATTAGCGTCCGCGACACCGGGGAGGGGATCCCGGCGAAAGAGGTATTGCGCCTCTTCGACCCCTTCTTCCAGGTGGGGACCGGCGTGCAGCGCAACTTCCAGGGCACCGGCCTTGGCCTGGCGATTTGTGAAAAACTGATCAGCATGATGGATGGCGATATCGCCGTGGAAACGGAGCCGGGAATGGGCAGCCGCTTTACCATCCGCATCCCGCTGTATGGCGTGCAGAACACGCCGCAGATGACGGCGAACGGTTTCGCTGGCAAGACCTGCTGGCTGGCCATCCACAACACCTCGCTGGCGATGTTCGTCACCTCGCTGCTCAGCTATCACGGCCTTACGGTACGTCGTCATGCCGGAGAAACCCCGGACGCCGAGGATGTCTTACTCACTGACGATGAAGCGCTGAGCGGCTGGCAGGGAAGGGCGATGGTCATCTTCTGCCGTCGTCATATCGGTATTCCGCAGGAACGGGCCGCCGGCGAGTGGCTGCATAGCGTGACGACGCCGCATGAACTGCTGCCGCTGTTGGGGCGTATTTTCCACGTCGCGCTGGCCAGTGCGGACAATAGCCGGGCGCTGATGGCGCCGGAGGCGCAGGCCGGCAATAACGACGACATGATGATCCTCGTGGTCGACGATCATCCGATCAACCGGCGCCTGCTGGCGGATCAGCTGGGATCGCTCGGCTACCAGTGCGTGACCGCGAACGACGGGGTCGACGCGCTCAACGTCCTCAGCAAGCAGCACATCGATATCGTGCTCAGCGACGTCAACATGCCTAATATGGATGGTTATCGCCTGACGCAGCGCATTCGTCAGCTTGGCCTGACGCTGCCGGTGATTGGCGTCACGGCCAATGCCCTGGCGGAAGAGAAGCAGCGCTGTCTGGAATCGGGGATGGACAGCTGTCTGTCCAAGCCGGTGACGCTTGACGTGCTGAAGCAAACGCTGACGGTATATGCGGCGCGGGTACGTAAAGGGCGGGAATAACGGGGAACTCCGTCTCGCCGGGGCGAGACGGAGAGAGCGTAGGGTTACTCTTTGTCCGTCGCGCTCAGCGAGACGGAGGACAGGTAGTTCAGCAGGGCGATGTCGTTTTCGACGCCCAGCTTCATCATTGCCGACTTTTTCTGGCTACTGATGGTTTTGATGCTGCGGTTAAGCTTTTTGGCGATCTCGGTCACCAGGAAGCCTTCGGCGAACAGACGCAGCACTTCGCTCTCCTTCGGCGACAGGCGTTTATCGCCATAGCCGCTGGCGCTGATTTTTTCCAGCAGACGAGAGACGCTTTCCGGGGTGAATTTCTTCCCTTTCTGCAGCGCGGCCAGCGCTTTTGGCAGATCGGTCGGCGCCCCCTGCTTGAGGACGATCC
The DNA here is from genome assembly GCF_029967715.1 of Klebsiella sp. V115_8. NCBI lineage: Bacteria > Pseudomonadati > Pseudomonadota > Gammaproteobacteria > Enterobacterales > Enterobacteriaceae > Klebsiella > Klebsiella sp. V115_8. Next base: position 55,318 of record NZ_JASCAR010000024.1, on the reverse strand, counting down.
CTTCGATATCCAGATCCAGCACCGCGCTGAGGATCGCCGGGTTGTTGTTCATGGTCAGAACAATGATCGACAGATCCGGGAAGTGGCGCTTGATGTATTTAATCAGCGTGATCCCGTCGCCGTATTTATCACCGGGCATGGACAGATCGGTGATCAGCACATGGGCGTCCAGCTTCGGAAGATTGTTGATAAGGGCCGTGGAGTCTTCAAACTCGCCAACGACGTTCACCCACTCAATTTGCTCAAGTGACTTACGAATACCGAACAGTACGATCGGATGGTCATCGGCAATAATTACGTTCATAGTGTTCATGTATAAGGCTACCTTCTACAGCAAGCTCTTGACGTAAGCGTCAATGTCGCTGATATATTTTTCTATGCCTTGCGCATCCTTTTCGCGAATCAGATGCTCAAGCGTTTCACATAACTGTTTGCCGGGTATCAGATTAAGCATAGCAAATGCCCCTTTGAGGCGGTGGGCGGTTTGTGCCAGAGCAGCAAAATCGCCCGCTTCGATTTCAGTATACAATCTCTGAACATCATCCGGTACCGTATCGGCAAACAGTGCGTAATAGCCGCTGGCATGGAGTTCGGCGTTACTCTCGTTTCCTGAGGTGGCGGGCTGAACCGCCTCCTCCGCCAGCTGCTGCTCAATAAGCTGCAGGATAGCCTCCTGCATCGCCGTGCTAATATTAAAGTTGACCCGCAGTTGGCCCGGGCCGATTTTGCGTATCCCAACCTCATCATCGCTTAAAAGCAAGCCCGAAGCAGTAAGATTAGACGGATTATCCGTTAAATACAGATCGAACGCTTGACTTGTCGCCCGATCGTCCGGCGTGATGCAGGACGCCCCCCAGCTCTCCAGCTGGCGGGTGACAATCCGCCGCACTTCGCTGGAGGTCACATCCAGCAGGACGATAACGTCATCCAGCAGATGTTCTCCCGCCTCTGGCGCCTCTTCGCTGGCCGGCATTTTCAGATGCAGGCTATAGCGAGTCCCCAGCGACTCTCGCGCTTTGATGGTCAACTGCCCGCCCAGCTTGCGCGTCATGCGGTCACACAACCAGAAGGTGAGGGCGTTCGCTTTGCCGTACAGATCGCTCTGGGTCTCATTGAGATACGGGAAGTGCATATTGTCGATCTCGTTAGCCGAGACCCCGTTGCCGGTATCGAGAATGCGGAAGGTCAGGCGATCGCTGGCCGACTCTTCCTGGCAGACGTCGAGGGTGATCTTGCCGATCGGCGTGGTGGTGACGGAATACTGGATCAGCAGCACCAGCGTGCGCCGCAGCGCTTCACGGTCGCCATAGCGTTGCTCGCCGGCAGGCAGCGCGTTATTGATAAGCAACTGCAGCCCCTTGCGCTTCATCGCCGGCAGCACCTCCGGTACGACGTCGTCGATCAGCTCCTGCACCGAGAACAGCGACTGGCTGGTTTTCCAGGCATCGCTTTCCAGCAGGTTAGCCAGCTGAATGTCATCGATCAGTGTGACCAGCTCATCGGCATGCTGCGCCAGCGTCCGGTTCTCCGCGCCGTCGAGCGCCGCTGCCTCGGCCGCCAGGTTCAGGGCGGGCTGCTTCAGGGCGCTGCCGATATGCTGCATAAAGGCCGCCCGGCCCTGCTGGTTTTTCTCATACAAGCGCTGGGCCTGTTTGAGCTTTTTATTGACCAGCACTTCGCGGTCCTGGTCTCGGATAATCAGGATCTGCGTGCGCGGCGCTACCTGGCTGCGATACTGGCGGATCTCATACTGTTCGTTGTTGACGGTGGCCTGGATCACCCCCTGATGCTGGTCCGCCATGTTGGTGATGTTCTGCAGGTTCAGGTGTGGAAGCAGATGGTCGGCAATCGGGTTGCTGATCACCGTTCGGTTGGCTTCCTGATCGTGGACGAGCAGCCCCAGCGGCAGCAAAGACACAATTTCTTCATTAATGGCGCGCAGTAAACGCAGTTCGCTATTGGCGGCGGAGGGGAGCCCGGCGCCCGAGGCACTGCTGCGTCCTTTATAATGCCGAAAGGTGGTGAAACCGAACAGGGCCAGCGCCAGCAGGCCAATGTTAAGCAGCAGCGGCAGAAGAATGTTTTGCAGGGACTCCAGCAGCATGGTGCTCATCGGGACCGTCCACAGCACCTGCATACCGGTGGTGCTGATGTCGGTGGCGATGTCAATCTGCATGCCGTTGAAGGTGATCCCGATATGATCGCTAGCCTCTTTCTCGGGGCTGGCGGCAACATTTTGCGAGGGATCAGGCTCGATACGGAAGCTGTCCAGCGCCATGCCCGGCGGGATCAGATCGTTAATCGGCAGGTCGAAGGCGACCACTGTCGCCAGGTGTCCAGGCTGATTGAAGGTAGTACGTAACGTAAAGTAGTGCGCGTTCTGCCAGGCAAGATGGCGCAGCGGCGAGAAGGTCTCGCGCTCATCAAGGGTATTGGCCTGCAGCAGCATTTCCGCGCGCCGGGATTCCACCACGCTGCTGATGGTTGACTCTTTAAAGCTTGAGGAGAGGTCCTTCAACGGCAGGGTGGAGATGAGAATCAGGCTATTATCCAGACCATTGAGATAGTACATCGACCACGGAATGGTCTCCGCGCCCCACAAAATATCCAGATAATCGGACATTTTTTGCGTCATCTCGAGGGTCGAGCTGTCGTGGGAGCCAAAGATCAGGGCTTCGGTTTTACGTCGGGGCTTCTCCAGATAGTACACGTCCTGCTTTAAACGCGTCTCCTGCAGGCCGCCGCTGGCGGTGTTGGAAGAGGTGGCGGCGATATTGTCGTAGATTTGCCAGGTGGCATAGCGCCAGGTATCAATACGCTGGTGCAGGGCATGGGAGACATCAACCACCTGATAGCTCTTCTCTTTCAGCCAGGCATTGACGGCGCTTTGAATCATCACCCCCATCGTCGCCAGCAGGACAATAACCATCAAAATGAAGAAGCGGCTGATGTTGCCGGGGATCAGAGAGAATTTTTTCGGGGTCATCTTGTGGCTGAACGACTCATCATTGTTTGTAAACAGGATGTAGCGCCAGAGTAACTGGCAACAAAGCAGATGCTGCAGGCAGTATAAAGGCTAATGGCGTAAATCCATACTACAGATTGGCGCCAGCGGCGCGATACCGCCCAGGAATTATCTTAGAAACGAAGCGTAAATGAAACCGCGTCCGCAAGGCTGACAGCTGACGATATTGGCAGAAACAAAAGCGAAGAATCGCACGAAATAACAAGACATTGGCGGAATAAGCACGAAAGGCTGCCTAATTGATTGATTAATAGTCGTTAGGGAATCATTGGCTGTAGCACAGATAAATTAAAGTTGTGTAAAGAAGGGTAAAAAAAACCGGATGCGAGGCATCCGGTTGAAATAGGGGTAAACAGACATTCAGAACTGAATGACGGTAATAAATAAAGTTAATGATGATAGCGACTCTTATTTTAGTCACCAATGATCATTTTGTTTTACCATTCAGTGCTATAGGCTTGGTTTTGTATATCGTATTGATTTTGAATGGCTAAATAATTTTTTTGATTATTAGTGCGTATTTCCCTGGCCATTTTGGGGTGAAAAAAAGTTCCGCTGCATTTACAAATTGAAACATCTTGTGGGAACTTTGAAACATCTTAGAAGTTTTAGTATCATATTCTTGTTGGATTATTCTGCATTTTGCAGCACAATGAAATAGCCGACTGATTAGAAGGGTAATCAGTAAGCAGTGGCATAATAAAAGGCATATAACAAACAGAGGGTTAATAACATGAAAGTTAAAGTACTGTCCCTCCTGGTACCGGCTCTGCTGGTAGCAGGCGCAGCAAATGCGGCTGAAATTTATAACAAAGACGGCAACAAATTAGACCTGTACGGTAAAATTGACGGTCTGCACTACTTCTCTGACGACAAGGGCGTCGACGGCGACCAGACCTACATGCGTGTAGGCGTGAAAGGCGAAACTCAGATCAACGACCAGCTGACCGGTTACGGCCAGTGGGAATACAACGTTCAGGCGAACAACACTGAAAGCTCCAGCGATCAGGCCTGGACTCGTCTGGCATTCGCCGGTCTGAAATTTGGCGACGCGGGCTCTTTCGACTACGGTCGTAACTACGGCGTAGTATACGACGTAACGTCCTGGACCGACGTTCTGCCGGAATTCGGCGGCGACACCTACGGTTCTGACAACTTCCTGCAGTCCCGTGCTAACGGCGTTGCAACCTATCGTAACTCTGACTTCTTCGGTCTGGTTGACGGCCTGAACTTTGCTCTGCAGTACCAGGGTAAAAACGGCAGCGTCAGCGGCGAAGGCGCGACCAACAACGGTCGTGGCGCTCAGAAACAGAACGGTGACGGCTTCGGTACCTCTGTAACTTATGACATCTTTGATGGCATCAGCGCTGGTTTCGCGTACTCTCACTCTAAACGTACCGACGATCAGAACAACCTGGTTCTGGGTCGTGGCGACAACGCTGAAACCTACACCGGCGGTCTGAAATACGACGCGAACAACGTTTACCTGGCCACTCAGTACACCCAGACCTACAACGCGACCCGCGCTGGTTCTCTGGGCTTTGCTAACAAAGCGCAGAACTTCGAAGTGGTTGCTCAGTACCAGTTCGACTTCGGTCTGCGTCCGTCCGTCGCTTACCTGCAGTCTAAAGGTAAGGATCTGGAAGGCTACGGCGACCAGGACATCCTGAAATATGTTGACGTTGGCGCGACCTACTACTTCAACAAAAACATGTCCACCTATGTTGACTACAAAATCAACCTGCTGGACGACAACAGCTTCACCCGCAAAGCCGGTGTTTCTACCGACGACGTGGTTGCCCTGGGCCTGGTTTACCAGTTCTAAGTTGCAAGCTGTATAACAAAAAGGCGCCTCTGGCGCCTTTTTTTATGTCTGGTTTAACCTCGCTGGTATACTCTTGTCGCCCTGGTAAGAGGAGCCTCGATTAATGGATATGACTTTCTTTCGCGCCGCGCTGTTGGGCGCCTGCGTACTGTTCTCTGGCTGCGATTCAGCCACCACTCCCGCGACACCCGCCTCAACGGCCACCGTACTGGATGGTAAAACGATGGGCACCTTCTGGCGGGTCAGCGTTATCGGCGTGGATGAGGCAAAGGCCCAGGCGCTGCGCGCCAAGGTTCAGGCCCAGCTGGACGCCGACGATCGCCTGCTGTCGACCTGGAAAAACGACTCGGCGCTGATGCGTTTCAACCACGCGGCGGATACCCGGCCCTGGCCGGTGAGCGAAGCGATGGTGGACATCGTGACCCTGTCGCTGCGGATTGGCGCCAAAACGGACGGCGCGATGGACATCACCGTGGGGCCGCTGGTCAATCTGTGGGGCTTTGGCCCGGATAAACAGCCGGTCGCCACCCCGGATGCGCAGGCGATCGTCGCGGCGAAAGCGCGCACCGGCCTGCAGCATCTGCAGGTTATCAATCAGAGCGGCAGGCAGTTCCTGCAAAAAGATATTCCCGATCTGTTTGTCGACCTCTCCACCGTGGGGGAAGGCTATGCCGCCGACCACCTTGCGCGCTTGATGGAGCAGGAGGGGATCTCCCGCTATCTGGTGTCGGTGGGCGGGGCGCTGGTCAGCCGCGGGATGAATGGCGAAGGCAAGCCCTGGCGGGTGGCGATCCAGAAACCGACCGACCGGGAAAACGCCGTTCAGGCGATTGTCGACATCAATGGCCACGGCATCAGCACCTCTGGCAGCTATCGCAACTACTATGAACTCGACGGGAAACGTATCTCTCACGTCATCGACCCGCAGACCGGGCAGCCGATAACCCATAAGCTGGTCTCGGTGACCGTTATTGCGCCAACGGCGCTGGAGGCGGACGGCTGGGATACCGGGCTGATGGTGCTGGGGCCGGAAAAAGCGCAGCAGGTGGTGCGCGAGCAAGGGCTGGCAGTCTACATGATCGTCAAAGAGGGGGAGGGCTTTAAAACCTGGATGTCGCCGCAGTTCCGTACCTTCCTCGTCGGCGAAAAAAATTAAAAAGCAAGATTGCGGGTTTTTTGAGGCGGGCTTTACCACAGACTGAGGATACACTTACAGCAGGAGACCCGTGATGAAACCGATAGTTGCCGATACTGATGACCGCCGCTGGCAGGCGGTCTGCGAGCGTGATACCCGGGCCGATGGTCAGTTCGTCTTTGCGGTACTGACCACCGGCATCTGCTGCCGTCCCTCCTGCCGCTCGCGGCGCGCGCGGCGGGAAAACGTGCGCTTTTTTGCTGACGTCGCTGCTGCCGTGGCGGCGGGATTCCGCCCCTGCAAACGCTGCCAGCCGGATAAAGCCTGCCCGCAGCAGCAAAGGATCGATAAAGTGGCGCAGGCCTGTCGCTTGCTGGAGCAGGAGGCGCCCCTGACCCTCGAGGCGCTGGCGCGCGAGCTGGCGGTCAGCCCGTTTCATTTCCACCGTTTATTCAAATCCGTGACCGGTATGACCCCCAAAGCCTGGCAGCAGGCGTGGCGCGCGCGACGCCTGCGCGAGGCGCTGGAGCAGGGGAAACCGGTGACCCGCGCCGCGCTGGCGGCCGGCTTCCCCGACAGCAGCAGCTATTATCGCCAGGCCGATGCCGCCTTAGGGATGACCGCCAGCCAGTTTCGCCGCGGCGGCGCCGCCGCCGTGGTGACCTGGACGACGGGCGACTGCGCGCTGGGCCGCTGCCTGGTGGCGCAAAGCGAACGCGGCGTCTGCGCCGTGCTGCCGGGTGATAACGATGCTGCATTGCTCGACGATCTGCGCCAGCGCTTTCCCCGCGCCGAGCTGCGCCAGGGCGACCCTGAGTTTCGTCGTCAGATGGCGGAGATTTTTGCCCACCTCGACGACAGCCGGCGGCCGGTGTCGCTGCCGCTGGATCTGCAGGGCACCGCGTTCCAGCTGCAGGTCTGGCAGGCGCTGCGGCAGATCCCGGCGGGCGAGACCCGCAGCTACCGCCAGGTGGCGGAGCATATTGGCCAGCCGCGGGCGGTAAGAGCCGTGGCCGGCGCCTGCGCGGCGAATTCGCTGGCGGTGATCGTTCCCTGCCATCGGGTGGTGCGTGAGAATGGCGCGCTGTCCGGTTATCGCTGGGGAACCGCGCGAAAAGCGCAGCTGCTGGCGCGCGAGGCGCAACGAGAGGAGGAGTAATGCTCGATCTGTTTAGCGATACCCCACCGTGGGAGGAGCCGCTGGCCCCCGGCGCGGTGGTACTTCGGCGCTTTGCCCGTGAGCGCGCTCCGGGGCTGCTGCAGGCGATTGCCGACGTCGCCCGTCAGTCGCCGTTTCGCCAGATGGTCACGCCGGGCGGGTACACCATGTCGGTGGCGATGACCAACTGCGGCCGGCTGGGCTGGACCACCGATCGCCACGGCTATCTCTACGCCCCGGTCGACCCGGTAACTCATCACACCTGGCCGCCGATGCCGGCCGTATTCCGTGAACTGGCGCTGGCGGCAGCCGCGGCCGGCGGCTACCCGGGCTTTTCCCCCGACGCCTGTCTGATTAACCGCTACCAGCCCGGCGCAAAGCTGTCGTTGCATCAGGATAAAGATGAACAGGATCTGCGGGCGCCGATCGTCTCGGTCTCGTTGGGCGTGCCGGCCATCTTTCAGTTTGGCGGGTTGCAGCGCAGCGACCCGCTGCAGCGGCTGCTGCTGGAGCATGGCGATGTGGTGGTCTGGGGCGGGGAGTCGCGCCTGTTTTATCATGGCGTTCAGCCGCTGAAAGCGGGCCATCATCCCGAGACCGGAGACTGTCGATATAACCTCACCTTTCGGCAGGCGGGCCGTCCCGGCGATTAAAATAAGAATTATTCTTGATGTCACCGGCGAGCCGTTTAAACTGCTGGCTGTTTTGCTTTTCCGGATAGCCTGTTATGGAACTTCTTTCTCTCGTCTGGCGCCAGTATCGCTGGCCGTTTCTGGGCGTTATTGCCCTCAGCCTGCTCAGCGCCGCGCTGGGTATCGGCTTAATCGCCTTTATTAACCTGCGCCTGATCGCCACTGTCGATACCTCGCTGCGGGTGCTGCCGGAATTTCTTGGCCTGCTGGGGCTGTTGATGGCGGTGACCCTGGGCTCGCAGCTGGCGTTGACCACCCTCGGCCATCATTTTGTTTATCGCCTGCGCGGCGAGTTTGTGAAACGCATCCTCGATACCCAGATTGAACAGGTGGAGAAGATCGGCAGCGCGTCGCTGCTTGCCGGGCTGACCAGCGATATCCGCAATATTACCATCGCCTTTGTACGCCTCCCTGAGCTGGTGCAGGGGATCATTCTCACCTTCGGCTCCGCCGCTTATCTGGCCTGGCTGTCAGGAAAAATGATGCTGGTGACGGCCCTGTGGATGGCGCTCACCATCTGGGGCGGTTTTGTGCTGGTGTCGCGGGTCTACAGACATATGGCCAGCCTGCGCGAAACGGAAGATAAGCTCTATCACGACTACCAGACGGTGCTGGAAGGGCGCAAAGAGCTGACCCTCAACCGCGAGCGCGCGGAGTATGTGTTTAATCAGCTCTACCTCCCGGACGCCCGTGAGTACCGGCACCACATCGTTCGCGCCGATACCTTCCACCTCAGCGCGGTCAACTGGTCGAATATTATGATGCTTGGCGCCATCGGGCTGGTGTTCTGGATGGCCAACAGCCTCGGCTGGGCCGATACCGCCGTGGCGGCGACCTACTCCCTGACGCTGCTGTTTTTGCGCACGCCGCTGCTCTCCGCCGTCGGCGCGCTGCCCACGCTGCTGAGCGCCCAGGTGGCATTCAACAAGCTGCGCCAGTTCTCCCTCACCCCTTACCGGGCCGATTTCCCCCGGCCGCAGCCGCAGGCTGACTGGCAGACGCTGGAGCTGCGCGATGTCACTTTCCATTATCCGGACCATCGCTTTGCGGTAGGGCCGCTTAATCTGACGCTAAAACGCGGCGAACTGGTGTTTCTGATCGGCGGCAACGGCAGCGGCAAGTCAACCCTGGCGATGCTCCTGACCGGCCTGTATCAGCCGGTTTCCGGTCAGATTCTGGTGGACGGCCAGCCGCTGGCGGCGGATAAACCGGAGGCGTACCGCAAACTGTTCTCCGCCGTGTTTACAGACGTCTGGCTGTTCGACCGTCTGCTCGGGCCGCAGGGCGAGGAGGCCGATCCGGCGCTGGTGGCAACGTGGCTGGAGCGTCTGCAAATGGCCCACAAGCTGCAGCTGGAAAACGGTAAGATCGGCGACCTGCGGCTGTCGAAAGGGCAGAAGAAGCGCGTGGCGCTCCTGCTGGCGCTGGCCGAGTCCCGGGATATCATTCTGCTGGATGAATGGGCGGCGGATCAGGATCCGCATTTCCGCCGCGAGTTCTATCAGGTCCTGCTGCCGTTGATGAAGCAGATGGGGAAAACCGTGTTCGCCATCAGCCATGACGATCACTACTTCCAGCACGCCGATCGCCTGCTGGAGATGCGTGCCGGGCAGCTGTCAGAGCTCACCGGCGAAGAGCGGGCGCAGGCCTCCCGCGATGCGGTGGCCCGCACGGCCTGATTCACGCTGCGCGCCCGGGGAAAGCCCGGGCGCCGCTGAAATTTTCAGCGTCTACATTGCTGACGGTTATTATTTCCCCCTCCTCGCGCTATGCTTAAGGCTTCCGGCCCGCAGGCCGGCTCACTATTCTCAAAAGGATTGCCCGACCGATGTCCGTTTTGCATAAAAAAAGCGCCCGCTTGCGTGACGAAGAGCGCGCCCGTCTGATTTGGCTGTTGAGCACCGATAAAGCGGTGACCTCTGCGCTGCTGGGCAAACTGACGCTGGCAGAACGTTACGATGAAGGTACGCTCGCCGATGACCTGGCCGAAGTGGAAATCCTGGTCTCGCATCTGCCGCCGCCGGATCTCGCCGATGCGCTGGAAGCGCTCCCCTATGACGCCCGCACCGCGCTGTGGTGCCAGGTGCCCGACGATAAACGCGGCGAAGTGCTGCTGGAAGCCTCAGAAAACGTCTGGGGCGACCTCATCGATAAGATGAGCGACCACGAGCTGCTGCAGGCGATGCAGCCGCTGGATATCGATGAACAGGTTTACCTGCTGCAGCATCTGCCGCGCAACCTGACCGGACGGTTGCTGGCGACCCTGCCGGCCGAGAAGCGCGCCCGTATTCGCCAGATCATGCGCTACGCCGACAACAGCGTCGGGTCGATCATGGAGTTTGAGGTCATTACGGTGCGGCCGGAGGCCACCCTGGCGGCGGTCCAGCGCTATTTGCGGCGTCTCGGTAAAATGCCGGAGAACACCGACAAACTGTTTGTCACCACCCGCAATAAGCTGCTGCTCGGCGAGCTGGAGCTGCAGACCATTCTGCTCAACGATGCGCAGAAGCGGGTGGGGGAGGTGATGGAGGGCGATCCGGTCACCTTTCAGCCGCACGAAGAGGCGGAGAAGGTGGCGCGCACCTTCGAACGTGATGACTTGCTCAGCGCCGCCGTTATCGATGCCGATGGTAAGCTGATCGGCCGTCTGACCATCGATGAAATCGTCGATGTGGTCTATGAAGAGACCGACAACGATCTGCGGCGGATGGGCGGTCTGAGCGATGAAGAAGATGTCTTCGCCCCGGTCAGCAAGGCGGTAAAAACGCGCTGGGCGTGGCTGGCGGTCAACCTGTGTACGGCGTTTATCGCATCCAGGGTCATCGACGGCTTCGAACACACCATTTCTCAGCTGGTGGCGCTGGCCTCGCTGATGCCGATCGTCGCCGGGATCGGCGGCAATACCGGCAACCAGACGATCACCATGATCGTCCGGGCGATGGCGCTGCAGCAGATCCAGCCCGGCAGCTTTACCTTCCTGATCCTGCGTGAAATGGGCGTTGCGCTGATTAATGGCCTGGTGTGGGGCGGGATCATGGGGGGCATCACCTGGTGGCTGTATGACGATCCGCAGCTTGGCGGAGTGATGACGCTGGCCATGATGCTCAACCTGCTGATGGCGGCGATGATGGGCGTCATCATCCCGATGGTCATGGTGAAGCTGGGGCGCGATCCGGCGGTCGGCTCCAGCGTGATGATCACCGCTATCACCGACACCGGCGGCTTCTTTATTTTTCTGGGGCTGGCGACGCTGTTTCTGATGTAGCCTGCGCTTTTGCCCGCAGGCGGCGGGGGATGATCGCCATCGCGACGATCCCCGCCAGCACGCCAATCGCCAGATTGCTGGTTCCCACCGTCGCGGCGACGGTCACCAGCATCACCAGCGTTTCCGGCCACGGATTGCGCGCCAGCTCGCCCGGGCGAATGCTGTGCCAGCTAAAGGTCTTCACCGCCACGATCACCATCACCCCGGCCAGGACCGCCATCGGGATCTTCGCCATCACCTGGCTGAGCGCTGTCACCAGCAGGAGCAGCACCAGACCGGCGATCGCCGTAGAGAGACGGCTGCGGGCTTTACCCATTTCCACGTTAACGATGGTCTGGCCGATCATCGCGCAGCCCGCGATACCGCCATAACAGCCGGCGAGGATGTTGGCGATACCCAGCCCGGCGCTCTCCCGAGATTTATTCGACGGCGTATGGGTCAGGTCATCCACCAGCTTAGCCGTCAGCAAAGACTCCATCAGGCCGACAAAGGCGATGCTGAGGGCGCACGGCCAGATAATCTGCAGCGTGGCAAGATTGAGGGGAACGGTCAGGGCGGTGAATCCCGGCAGGCCGCCGCTCATCGAGCCTTCATCGCCGACGGTCGGCAGCAGCTGGCCGGTGGTGACGGTATAGAGAGTGAGCGCGACGATGGCGATCAGCGGCGCCGGGATAGCCTTAATAAAGCGCGGCGCCCACAGGACGATAAGCAGCGTCAGGACAAACAGGCCGACGATGAGCGGCTGGCGGCTCCAGAAGTGCGGCACCTGGGCAAAGAAAATCAGGATCCCGAGGGCGTTGACGAACCCGGTCATCACCGCCGGGGGGATAAAGCGCATCAGGCGCGCCATGCCGCACAGACCAAACAAAATTTGAATAATACCCGCCAGAATGACGGCTGGCAGAATGTAACCCACGCCGTGCTGATGCACCATCGGGCCAATGACCAGCGCTACTGAGCCCGCGGCCGCGGTGACCATCGCCGGGCGTCCGCCGAGTAGCGACATCGCCAGACAGAGCACCACGGAAGCAATCAGGCTCACCTGTGGGTCAACGCCGGCGATGACAGAAAAAGAAATCACTTCCGGGATTAACGCCAGGGCGGTGAGCACGCCGGCCAGGGCTTCGCGCGTCAGCAGCGACGGAGAACGGAGGATGGTGCGCAGGTTGCCGGAAGCGGCGGAGTCAGAAACTGGAGGCATAAAAAAAGTTCGCAGCTTATAAAAAAAGGAGGAGCGGTGTCAGACCCAGCTTCCGTGCGGTCTGTCACAAAACCAGGGATGATAGCGCGGAATCTACCAGCGCACCAGTACAAAAAGTGATTTGCTGTATACATTTATTAAACATTTTTATAACGGATCTCAAAACAGAACTTAAAATTTAAACAATATTTAAATTTTTGAGCTTCGGTGGTAACGTGAGGGGTGAGAATCGTATCACCTGCGCTAAATAAAAACAGCGAGTAAAGTAAGGCTCAAATCCGATGAATAAAAAGATGGCCGTACCACGCTCACAGGCGGTTGGTCCCAACAGCACTCGGACCAACACCCGCCATGAGCAAGAGACGGATGTATTGTTGATTGGCGGCGGCATTATGAGCGCCACACTGGGAACCTGGCTGCAGGAGCTTGAGCCAGACTGGTCTATTACCATGGTTGAGCAGATGTCCAGCGTGGCGGAAGAGAGCTCAAACGGGTGGAACAATGCGGGGACCGGCCACGCGGCGCTGATGGAGCTGAACTACACGCCGCAGACCGCCAACGGCATCAATATCGACAAAGCGGTCGACATCAACGAAGCCTTCCACATCTCGCGTCAGTTCTGGGCGCATCAGGTGACGCGCGGCGTCCTGAACAAACCAAAATCATTCATTAACAGCGTGCCGCACATGAGCTTTGTGTGGGGCGAAGATAACGTCAACTTCCTGCGCGCGCGCTATGCGGCGCTGCAGCAGAGCGAACTGTTCCGCGGCATTCGTTACTCTGAAGACCATCAGCAGATCAAAGCCTGGGCGCCGCTGGTGATGGAAGGTCGCGACCCGCTGCAAAAAGTGGCCGCCACCCGTACGGAAGTGGGAACCGACGTCAACTATGGCGAAATCACCCGCCAGCTGATCGCCAGCCTGCAAAAGCATGATAATTTCTCCCTCCAGTTGGGCACCGTGGTACGTCGCTTCAAGCGCAACGCCGACAAGAGCTGGACGGTCACCCTCGCGGATGCCGACAACCGTCGTCAGAAGCGGGTTATTAAAGCCAAATTTATCTTTATCGGCGCCGGCGGCGCGGCGCTGACCCTGCTGCAGGAAACCGGCATTCCGCAGGCCAAAGAGTATGCGGGCTTCCCGGTCGGCGGCCAGTTCCTGGTCTGCGAAAATCCGGAGGTGGTAAACCACCATCTGGCGAAGGTTTACGGCCAGGCCGAAGTGGGCGCGCCGCCGATGTCGGTGCCGCATATCGATACCCGTATTATCGACGGTAAACGCGTGGTGCTGTTCGGGCCGTTCGCGACCTTCTCGACCCGCTTCCTGAAGAACGGTTCGCTGTGGGATCTGCTGGCCTCGACCAATACCTCGAATATCCTGCCGATGCTCAACGTCGGCCTGGACAACTTCGATCTGGTGAAATATCTGATTAGCCAGGTGATGCAGAAAGATAAAGATCGTCTGGCCGCGCTGTGCGAATACTATCCGGAAGCGCGGAAAGAGGACTGGCGGTTGTGGCAGGCCGGTCAGCGCGTGCAGATCATCAAGCGCGATGCGAAGAAGGGCGGGGTACTCCGCCTGGGCACCGAAGTGGTCAGCGATGACGAAGGCACCGTCGCGGCGCTGCTCGGCGCATCGCCAGGCGCCTCCACCGCGGCGCCTATCATGCTGCAGCTGATGGAAAAAGTGTTTAAGGACAAAGTTAATTCGCCGGAATGGCAGGCAAGGCTGAAGGCGATCATCCCGACCTACGGTATTCGCCTTGATGGTAACCCGGCGGAGATTGAGAAAGCGCTGGCGTGGACCAGTGAAGTGCTGGAGCTGAAATATGAGCCAGCCGCGGCGATGGATGAAGCCCCGCAGGCGGAGCTGAAGCCGCTGAGCGGCGGCAAGCCGATAGCGGATATCGCGCTCTGACAAAAACGGCAGCCTGCGGGCTGCCGTTTTTTTATTGCCGTTTTAATGGCACGCCTTAGCGGACCTCGGCGTTACCGATAGTCTCCTCCGCGCGCCAGATGCGATATTTCACATCGACATTGGTCGGCGTGTAGACGACGATCGGCAGCTTGCTGTTGTAGCGCAGCATGGCGTCATCGCCGAGGCCGGCAGTCACAAATTTCTTCGTTTTCTTGCCGTCCGGGCAGGCCATCATGGTGGATACCGGGCCGCTCAGCTTATCAAAAACATAGTAGTCATAACCCCAGCCTTCCAGGGTTTTGCTTTCCAGCTCCCCGCCAAGACGATGGTGGTTGCAGTCGACTTCCAGCGTCTGGCCGATCATCAGCTCAACCTTCAGCGCCGATTCATCCTGCTGCTGCGGCAGCTGAATAACCTGACGCTTCATGCCTTTTTCCGCTTTCGGGAACGGCGCGACTTTTTCCAGCGGCTGGTCTGCGGCCAGGGCGCCGGCGGACATGCAGGCGGCGGTCAGCAGAGAAACGGCTAGCGTAGTGATTTTTTTCACGGTTGATCATCCTTTATTTTCGTTCCTGACAGAGATAGCCTATCATCACTTTACTAAATGTTAAGATTTATTTACCAATTTTTGCAAAATGAATAGTGTTATCTACTGGTAGGACGTCGGCCGCGCAGAGCGCAACAGGGGCGCTGGCAGGCCGCCAGAGGCCTGCCGGTGAAATTATTCATTACGGCTATTTTTCGCTTCCTCAATAAATTCTTCATCGATTTCATCAGTGTTGCCAGCGTGTTCCCGCCCCGACAGCAAATTCCAGCAGGCGATAAACAAGGCGGCGATCAGCGGGCCGATAACAAAGCCGTTAATACCGTAGATCTCCATGCCGCCGAGGGTGGCGATCAGGATCAGATAGTCCGGCATCCTGGTATCCTTGCCCACCAGCAGCGGACGCAGAATGTTGTCCACCAGGCCAATCACAATGACAAAGAAGCCGACGATAAAGGCGCCCTGCCACAGCTGGCCGGTGGCAAACAGGTAAATCGCCGCCGGCACCCAGATAATGGCCGAGCCTACCGCCGGGATAAGCGACAGGAACGCCATCAGCGCGCCCCAGAGAATGCTGCCGTCCAGACCGGCGATCCAGAAGGCAAAGCCGCCCAGCGCCCCCTGCGCCAGCGCCACGGCGACGGTGCCTTTTACCGTGGCGCGGGCCACCGCGGCGAACTTAGCGAACAGGTGCTGCTTCACGTAGCTGGATAACGGCAGAGACTCGAGGATCAACAGCACCAGGTGAGGGCCATCCTTCAGCAGGAAGAACAGCAGGTAGAGCATAATGCCGAAGCTGACGGTGAAGCCAAAGGTGCCTTTACCAATCAGAAACGCGCTGCCGGCCAGATACTGGCCGCCTTTCAGGGCGACATCGGAGAGCTGCTGCTGGATCTGCTGCGCGCTATCCAGGTTATGTTCGGCGAGGAAGCTTCTGGCCCAGCCGGGGAGGTGGGCGATCAGGCTGGCGACCACCGTCGGGAACTGGGTATCGTTATGCTGCAGTTTGCTGTACACCACGTTCAGCTCGTAGGCCAGTGACGACAGGATAATCGCCAGCGGCGTGAACACGATAAGGCAGATAATGACGATGGTCATCAGCGCCGCAAGGCCGTTACGTTCGCCGAGGCGGGTGCGCATCTTGTTTTTGACCGGATTGAAAATCACCGCGAGGATGGCGGCCCAGAGGATGGCGGAATAATAGGGTGAGAGAACATCAAAAAAGGCCAGGGTTACAATGAAGACGATAAGGATGAAAAATCCTTTGGTAAGTCCATTAACTCTCATGTCATCCGCTCCTGCTTATGAGTCATACGGTCGAATAATAGATGCTACGACGTAATTTACCATCAGGATAGTCGTACTCTATACGCTGTGGCGCGGAAAGGGCACAAATTCAACGAGCTGAGGGGAACAGGCGTAAAAGAGGGGCATAAAAAAACCAGCCTTAAAAGGCTGGTTTCTCAGGGATTTTTGGTCGGCACGAGAGGATTTGAACCTCCGACCCCCGACACCCCATGACGGTGCGCTACCAGGCTGCGCTACGTGCCGACGCGTGGGGAACAATATTACCCGTTCCCCAAGCGAATGCAAGCGGGTCGCGCGCGATTGATTCATAATTAATCAATCAGTTAGCGATAAAGCGTTTTTCGTCGGTCAGGACCTGCAGCAACAGGCTGAGCTGCGGTTTCTGATCTTTGATTTTCTCACCGTCGCGGCTCCAGGTGGTATAGGTGCCGTTATGGTTGAGGACCACGGTGATAGCCGGGGTGGTAATGGCCAGCGTATCGCCGTTGGCCGCGGTGACCCAGTTCCGACGCCGCGCGGCGCTGAACAGATCTTCCCCCTGCGAATACTCATTGGCCGGCGTCGACACGTGAAGCAGGCGCTGCATCAGCGTGGTCATCACATCTTTGTTATCGGTCAGGGTGGCAATTTCCTGGGCCGGCGTGCCCGGCCAGTGAATAACCAGCGGCACCTGCAGCTGCTCGCGCGACCAGTCGAACGGGTCGTGTTTGACGTTAAGCGGCTTGCCGTGGCCGCCGGTGATAATGACCACCGTATTATCGAGCTTGCCGGCTTCGCGCAGCGCGGTCAGCACCCGATCGATCTGGGCATCAACGTCGCCTGCCGCCTTGCTATAACGGCGGACAAAGCCCTGCTGCTGCGTATCGTCGAGGGTGGTGCCATTGAGCGAGACCCACGAGAACCAGCGATTCTCATCCTGCGCGTAACGGTCCAGCCAGCCGATCCACTGATTGGCGGTCTGCTCGTCGCTCTGGGTCTTCGCGCTCGGCAGCGAGAAGTCGGAGAGCAGCGCCTGGCGATACAGCGGGCTGCTAAACCCATCGGAAGAGAACAGGCCCAGCTGGTAGCCCTGCTGGTTGAGAGCGGTGATCAGCGCCGCGGGAATACGCGCCGAGAGGACACCGTCCATATAGCCTGGCGAAATGCCGTAGAACAGGCCAAACAGGCCGCTGTCGGCGGTATTGCCCGAGCTCATATGCTGGGTAAAATTCACGTTTTCTTTGGCAAACGCCGCCAGCGCCGGCATCGTTTTTTCAAACCGCGAGTAGTTCAGGTTGTCGACGGTGATCAGTAGCACGTTATAGCCCGCGCCGAGGTCGCGGTAGCGCAGGTTACTGAGCGGATACTGGACCGATACCGCCTCCGGCGCCCCTTGCTCCACCAGGCGACGCTGATAATCCTGGGCGTCGAGCAGGCCATGTTTCTCAAGGAAACGACGGGCGGTCATCGGATAAGAAAGCGGTAGATTCGCTCGCTGCATGGTGATCGGGCGATAAAAATTGGCATCCGCCCAGATATAGACCAGGTGGCTGCTGATGAACGACAAAAAGAAGAACCAGGCGACCGGGCGGGCATAATGGCGGCGACGCGTCAGGCTGCGCAGCTTTTGCCAGCTCCAGGTGGCGAAGAGCATTTCAATCAAAAAGATGACCGGGACGCTGATAAACATCAGCTGCCAGTCGCGCGCCATCTCATTCTGGTCAGGGTTGATGACCAGCTCCCAGACCACCGGGTTTAAATGAAGATGAAAGCGGGTAAAGACCTCGCTGTCTATCAGCAGCAGCGTCATCCCGGCGGTGGCAAGGATCACCGACAGGAAGCGCATCAGGCGCTGCGAGACCACGATAAAGGTCAACGGAAAGAGGATCAGCACATAGCTGGTAAACACCAGGAAGCTGAAGTGCCCGACGAGACTGACGTACGAAAAGAGTCGTCCGGCAAGCGTCGTCGGCCAGTCGGCGACAAAAAGGTAGCGGCTGCCGAGCACCATGGCCAACAACATGTTGAACAGGGCGAACCAGTGCCCCCAGCTAACCATCTGGGAGACTTTTTCTCGGTAGGGCTGACGTAGAGTCACCATATACTGTTGCTGTTATCCTTAATGCGCTGGATCGTCGTTAATCGAAGATTGCAAAGCCTGCGCGAAAGAACGGGCGATGGCCTGACGCTGCGCCGGCGCGACGCTACTGTTGATCAGGTTGGTCACCATATTGCCTAACACCATCAGTGAAAGGTCAACCGGGGCTTTGTGTGATTCCAGGACGTTCGTCAGCTCGCTGAGCAACTGTTCGACCTGTTGATCGCTATAGCGGGAAATTTGCGGCATAAACTCAAAATCTGTTTGTTCGTGAAAGGGCAACATATTACCGTAGCAGCAGCTTTTTTTCCGCATTTTTTCGCCGCGGCGCAAAAGCGCACCGATCGTCAGTCATGACGTCGAAATGTGTGGTGCCAGTTGCGTCGGCAACCCGGCGGTGGTTGAATACCGCCCGGTCTAAAAGGAGAGTTTAACATGAGTCTGGATATCGACCAGATTGCCCTGCATCAGTTAATCAAACGTGATGAACAAAATCTGGAGCTGGTGCTGCGCGAGTCACTGCTGGAGCCGAACGCGACGGTCGTCGAGATGATGGCTGAACTGCACCGGGTTTATAGCGCCAAAAGCAAAGCCTATGGCTTGTTCAATGAAGAGAGCGAACTGGCGCAGGCGCTGCGCCTGCAGCGTCAGGGGGAAGAGGAGTTTCTGGCGTTCAGCCGCGCGGCGACCGGCCGCCTGCGCGATGAGCTGGCGAAATACCCGTTCGCCGAAGGGGGCATTGTCCTCTTCTGTCAGTATCGTTACCTGGCGGTCGAGTATCTGCTGGTGGCGGTGCTCAATAACCTGAGCAGCATGCGCGTCAACGAAGAGCTGGATATCCGCTCGACCCATTATCTGGATATTAACCATGCCGATATCGTCGCGCGCATCGATCTGACCGAGTGGGAAACCAATCCGGAGTCGACCCGCTACCTGACCTTCCTGAAAGGGCGGGTGGGGCGCAAAGTGGCCGATTTCTTCATGGATTTCCTCGGCGCCAGCGAAGGTCTCAACGCCAAAGCGCAGAACCGCGGCCTGCTGCAGGCGGTGGATGACTTTGCCGCCGACGCGCAGCTTGATAAATCCGAGCGACAGAATGTGCGTCAGCAGGTCTATGCTTACTGCAATGAACAGCTGCAGGCCGGGGAAGAGATTGAGCTGGAGTCGCTGTCCAAAGAGCTTGCCGGCGTCAGCGAAAAGAGCTTCCAGGAGTTCACCGCCGAGCAGGGCTACGAGCTGGAAGAGAGCTTCCCGGCGGATCGCAGCACCTTACGTCAGCTGACCAAGTTTGCCGGCAGCGGCGGCGGTTTGACCATTAACTTCGACGCGATGCTGCTGGGCGAACGCGTATTCTGGGATCCCGCCACCGATACCCTGACCATTAAGGGCACCCCGCCGAACCTGCGCGACCAGCTGCAGCGCCGGACGTCCGGCGGCAACTAAGCGCCACGCCCCGTCAGCGCGACCGCTGTACGGGGACGATCTCCACGCCGCTCTGCACCAGCCGCTGGCGCAGCGCGGCGTCGGGCTCCCCATCGACGATAAGCGTACTGGCGAGGTTCAGCTCGCCGATGGCAAAGGCCGACGCGGCGTTGAGCTTTTCCCGGGAGGCCATCACCACGGTTTCCGCGGCCCTGGCCGCCAGCGCGCGCTTGATGCCTGCCTCTTCATAATCACCGGTGGTAAAACCCGCTCGCGGGTGGACGCCGGTCACCCCCATAAAGAACACATCGGCGTTGATCCGCGCCATTGCTTCCAGCGTTTCGGGGCCGACGGCGACAACCGAATGCTTAAACACTTTGCCGCCGAGCAGGATCACCTCGATTCGCGGGTGATCGACCAGCGCCACGGCGATGCCGGGGCTGTGAGTGACCACCGTGCAGCTGAGGTCGGCGGGTAATAAGCCGATCATCGCCGCGGTGGTGGTGCCGCCATCGACAATCACCACCTGTCCAGGCTGGATCAGGCCGGCGGCAGCGCGCGCCACCGCCTGTTTGGAGGCGATTTGCACGCTTTTGCGTGTTTCAATAGGGGCGATGGCGGCAGAGACCGGCAGCGCCCCGCCGTGGACCCGCTGCAGTTTTCCTTCCGCCGCCAGCTCGCGCAGATCGCGGCGAATGGAGTCCTCAGAGACGTTAAACCGTTGGCTCAGCTCCCCGGACATTACCTGTTTTTCTTCCGCAAGGATCTGCAGGATTTGCTGTTTTCGTTGACTGGCGAGCATGATTTTTCCTTCACGTGTGATCTTGTTTATGCGCGATTATGCATGTTATGGTGCCTGCTGTCATCTGAAAGGGGATATAACATGCAAACTCATGCACCGCACGTCCGTCACGTTCGCGAGACGCTGCTCTCTGATAACTGGTACACGCTGAAAAAATATACCTTCGAACTGCAGCGCCGGGACGGACGCTGGCAGGAGCAGAGCCGCGAGGCCTACGATCGCGGCAACGGCGCGGTCATTTTACTCTACAACCTGGAAAAGCGGACGGTGGTCCTGACCCGTCAGTTCCGTTTTCCGGTGTTTACTCACGGTCACGACGGATATCTCATTGAAGCGGCGGCAGGGCTGTTGGATAACGCCTCGCCGGAGGCGCGGATCGTTGCCGAAGCGGAAGAGGAGACCGGCTTTCGGGTGACGCGCATCGAGCCCCTCTTCACCGTCTTTATGAGCCCCGGATCTGTCACCGAAAAACTCTACTTTTTTATCGCCGAATATCAGGCCGATGACCGGCAGGGAGACGGCGGCGGGCTGGCGGCGGAAGGTGAGGACATTGAAGTGCTGGAGTGGCCGCTGGCGCGGGCGCTGCAGGCCATTCGCGATGGCGAGATCATGGATGCCAAAACCATTATCCTGCTGCAGCACCTGGCGCTGAATGCCGACACGCTCCTCGCCGGCTGAGCGGCAAGGAGCAGGGAGGGTTAACGCAGCTCGCGGGCAATGGCGGTGTACATCAGCGCCGCTTCCAGCGGCTGGGCGTTAAAGGAGGGTTCCGCCTGCGGCCAGGTCGACCACTGGACGATCACCAGGTGTTCCGCGCGGTTCACCATGATCACCTGGCCGTAGATCCCCAGCGCCCACAGCGAGTCTTTCAGCCCTTCCTGCGGCGTCGGCTGGACGTTTTGCGCATTCGCCGGAATGGCGTTATTCCACCACTGATAGCCGTAGATACCTTGCGGATGCGCCGCCGAGACCGAGTTTAGCGCAGTGGTCCAGCTTGCGGCCTGATCGAACCAGCCCGCCGGCACCAGCCGTTTGCCGTTGCTTAACCGACCATCGCGGGCGACGAATTCGCCGAAGCGGCCCCAGTCTTCAAGGGTGGCGTTAAAACCGTGGGCGCCGACATCGTGCTTCCCTTGCTGATAAGCATGCCATACGCCGTCGTGGGCCATCCCGGCGGGCCGCCACAGCGACTGCTCAAGCCAGGCGGCCAGCGACATGCCGGTGGCGCGCTCCAGGATATCGCCCAGCAGCCAGGCGCCGCCGGAAGAGTAGGACCACTGCTCGCCCGCCGGATGTTTGCGCGCCAGGCCGGTGACGATCTTGCGCACGCAGGCATAGGCCCCGGGCTGCGCCTCGCACTGGGTCAGGCGGGCGAAGTGCGACTGCGGGTCGGTGTAGTCTTCATTCCATTCCACACCGCTGGTGTGCTGCATCAACTGCTTCAGCGTCACGCCGTCCCAGGCTGTGCCTTTCAGTTCGGGTTCATAAACGGTAATCAGATCATCGAGGGAGTGGATCTTACCCTGCTGAATGGCGATGCCCACCAGCGTCGAGACCACCGATTTTCCCACCGAGCGTGAGGTCCACAGGGTGGTATCGGTGTTGCCGTCGCCAAGATATTTCCAGGCGACTTTGCCGTCTTTCAGCACCAGCATACCGCTGACGTTCTCGCGCTTCAGGTAATCCTGCAGGGTCCAGGTGTGGCCGTTAAGGGTATAGCGGGCATCGGTCAATGGCTTTTCAGCGCGTTCCAGCGGCGCCGAGGCGCCGTGGCGGAAAACATCGCCGGCATAGTTGCGATAGTCATTTCGAAAGCCAATCACGCGTGAAGTCTGATCCCAGCTGAGCATATCTTTGGCGGCGGGTAGCGTTTGGTCGTAAGGCGTTGGGCAGACATCCAGCGTCAGGTCGCCGCAGCGTTGTGCCATTGCCGCGGCCGGCAGCGCCGCCAGGATTAACGCCAGGGCCAGTGGTTTTCTTATCATCTTCCTTTCCTCGTTTGCCATAGATTCGCATCGCAGTATATAAATCGGCGCGCGGCGGCTAAAATCAGCAAAGGGGGGATTTTCCCCCGCAAGGGAGAGAAGGATGAAAACCCTGCAGTATTCTTTCGCGCAGATTGAAGCATTCGCCACCATCGCCGAGACCGGCAGCCTGTCGCGGGCGGCTATTCGGTTAGGTAAAGACCGAACCACGCTGCGCGATCTGCTGGACTATCTGGAAGATGCGCTGGGCTATCGGCTGTTCAGCCGGGAAGGGCGTACCCTGACCTTAACCGCCGAAGGGGAGCAGCTTTTTCGTCAGGCGCATCTGCTGTTGCGCCAGGCGCAGGCTTTCGAGTCTTTTGCGCAAACGCTGCCGCAAACCGCCGGGCAGGCGCTGCGTCTGGTGTACGATCCCTTTATCCCACGTGATTTTCTCTGCGCGCTGGCCGATACGCTGGCCCGGCGGCAGATCCGGTTAAGCTGCTGGAGCGCCTCACGGCGCGAAGCCGAGCAGGCGCTGAGCGATGGCGTGGCGGATATGGCGATGTGCCAGGCCAACAACCGCACGCTGGGCAGCGAAATGGAGTGGCGGGCGCTCGGCACCGTGGATCTGCGTTTCTACGCGGCGGACCGCCTGTTCCGGGATGCCGCGCGGCCGCTGACGCTGCTGAATCTGTCGTTGACGCCGCAGCTGGTGATGCACCGGCGCAGCGACGATCAGATTGCCCGCCGGCTGCAGATCTCCGGCCATACGCTGTATATGAACGAAATTACCCTGCTGCGCCATGCGATGGAGCAGGGGAGGGGCTGGGGGTTTTTACCGGACCATTTGCGGCCAGGCGAGTGGCGGGGAGTCGGTGAAATCGCGACGGAGGTCGGCAGTCAGGGACTGAACGTCACCATGGTGATGCTCTGGCTGCCCGGAATGAATAAGCACCGGCTGCTGAGCGACATCGTGCACGAGGCGCCGGCGCTTTGGCGGCGCGGATAACAAAACGCCCCGGAGCCGAAGACCCCGGGGCGCTTGCCATTCAACTTGCTATCGGCGATTACGCGCGAACGAAGTCGATGTGAGTCAGTTTCGGCTTGAACGCGTGGCGCTGAACAGCCTGAACTTTGACTTTTTCTTCTTTGCCATCAACCACGACGGTCAGAACTTCGCCGTAAAACTCAGCTTTGCCCTGCATGTTCCATACTTTGTCGTGGTCCAGTTCGATAGCAACCGGAGCAGCTTCGCCACCGTAGATGATTGCCGGGAACTTGTTAGCTGCGCGCAGGCGGCGGCTCGCACCCTTACCCTGCTCTTTACGTACTTCTGCGTTGATAGTAAACATTGATGTCTCTCTATATATAAAGCCTGCTACAGGCGACCCAGCAACAGGCGGATTATCTGCTTTGCGAATGCAAAAGCGGGCGGCATTATAGCCGCCAAACGACACCCGGGCAATCAAAACCTCAGCTTTCGGGTGATTAACGCAGCTCGTTGGCGCGGCGAAAACGCCCCTGATAATCGAACACTTTTTCCCGCACCTGCCAGTACTGGCCTTTCATGCGGGCGACGACAAAGTCCGGATGGCGCAGCAGCGCCTGCTGGGCCACGATATCCGCCGGCGTTATCCAGCGCAGCGGCACCCCGGGGGTGCGGGTATGCGGGCGAATAAATAGTTGTTCGAAGGCGGTGCGCTGGGCGGGCGTCTGCAGACGGAAGCGCTCACTGACGTCGGCGCCGTCTTCATCGTAGTAGGTGATTTTCAGCCACGGGCCTTTCTCGTCGCCGCCGTGCTGCAGGGCCATGCCGCTGCAGCGTAGCACCAGCGCGTCCTTCAGCTTCAGCGCCGCCTTCAGCATATCGTCCGGGTCAACCAGAATGGTGTCGCACTCCCTGCAGCGGCGGGCGGCGATATCGTTTTCCGCGTTGCACTGCGGACAGTTTTTGAAGCGAAAGCGGAAGTCGCACTGTTCGCGGTGGCCGTCGTCATCTTCGAACCACCCCTGGCAGCGGCGGCCAAAGTGTTCAATCAAGGTGCCGTCGGCGGTGGTTTTGCCCCAGAAGGTATTGGCGAAGCCGCAGGCCGGGCAGAAGACCTGCACCGGCACGTTGTCGCTTTTACCCTTCGGCGTTCCCACTTCCGGGGCGTACAGGTCGTGCGGGTTGCCGGCGTAGTCGAGGATCAGGCAGTCGGTTTTTCCCGGCGCCAGGCGCAGGCCGCGGCCAACGATCTGTTGGTAAAGACTCACCGACTCGGTGGGGCGGAGGATGGCGATCAGGTCGACGTGCGGGGCGTCGAAGCCGGTGGTCAGCACCGCGACGTTCACCAGATAGCGATACTCCTGCGCTTTAAACGCCTCGATGATGCGATCCCGTTCCGGACCCGGGGTTTCCCCGGTGATCAGCGCCGCCTGGCCTGCCGGTAGCAGGCCGGTCACTTCCCGGGCGTGCTCCACGGTGGCGGCGAAGATCATCACCCCTTTGCGGCTTTCGGCGAACTCCACGATCTGGCTGACGATATGTGGGGTGATACGCTGCTGTTTTTTCAGCTCATGGTTAAGATCGGCTTCGCTGAACAGGCCGTTGCTTTGCGCCTGCAGGCGGCTGAAATCGTACTGTACCACCGGCATATCGAGGCGTTCCGGCGGCGTCAGGTAGCCGTGCTTAATCATATAGCGCAGCGGCAGCTCATAGATGCAGTCGCGGAACAGGGCTTTTTCATCGCCACGCACCATCCCGTGGTAGTGGAACTGATAGATCCACCCCTTGCCGAGGCGGAACGGGGTCGCCGTCAGGCCGAGCAGCCGGAGCTGCGGGTTGACCTGCCGCAGGTGGCTGATGATCTGCTGATACTGGCTGTCGTCATCATCGCTGATGCGGTGGCATTCATCGACGATCAGCAGCGAAAACTCGCTGCGAAATTGCGCCAGATTGCGCGCCACCGACTGCACGCTGCCGAACACCACTTTGCCGTGGCTCTCTTTACGCTGCAGTCCGGCGGCAAAGATATCCGCCTCGAGGCCAAGGGCGCAGTATTTAGCATGATTCTGCGCCACCAGCTCTTTGACGTGGGCCAGCACCAGCACGCGGCCGCGGGCCAGTCGGGCAAGCTCGGCGATCACCAGGCTTTTGCCCGCGCCGGTGGGCAGGACAATCGCCGCCGGCTCGGTATGGCGACGAAACCAGGCGAGGGTGGCATCGACGGCTTCTTGTTGGTAGGGACGTAATGTAAAAGTCATGAATTCACGGGGCTAATTAACTCGCGAATAGTATGCCATGAATCTTTTCCCTTGAGTGGTGTTAAGAGCCCGTTATACTAGCCAGTGAATTTCTTCTTTTTCGGGCGATTTGCCCGCTCCAGCACTTTGACAGGCTAAAAAAATCTCATGCGACTTGATAAGTTTATCGCTCAGCAGCTTGGCGTCAGCCGGGCTATTGCCGGGCGTGAAATCCGCGGCAGCCGCGTTACCGTGGACGGCGACATTGTAAAAGATGCTTCCTTTAAGCTTCAGCCGGAGCACGAGGTGGAGTATGACGGGAACACGCTGACCCAGCAGAACGGCCCGCGCTATTTTATGCTCAACAAGCCGCAGGGGTACGTCTGTTCCACCGACGATCCCGATCATCCGACTATCCTCTATTTCCTCGACGAGCCGGTGGCGCATAAGCTGCATGCCGCCGGTCGGCTGGATATCGACACCACCGGACTGGTGCTGATGACCGATGACGGCCAATGGTCGCACCGCATTACCTCGCCGCGACACCACTGTGAAAAAACCTATCTGGTGGCGCTGGAAAGCCCGCTGGCGGAAGGGACCGCGGAGCTGTTTGCCACAGGCGTCCAGCTGCATAACGAAAAAGATCTCACCAAACCGGCGGTGCTGGAAGTTATCACTCCGACCGAAGTGCGCCTCACCATTAGCGAAGGCCGCTACCATCAGGTGAAACGCATGTTCGCCGCCGTGGGCAACCACGTGGTTGGCCTGCATCGGGAACGCATCGGCGACATCCTGCTGGATGAGTCTCTGGCGCCGGGTGAATATCGTCCGCTGACGGAAGCGGAAATCGCCAGCGTGGGCGCCCCGCAGCCACGGAGCAAAACGTGACGCTGAAGCAAAATTCGTCTCTGGGGATTGTCTTTATCCTTGGCCTGCTGGCCATGCTGATGCCGCTGTCGATCGATATGTATCTTCCGGCCCTGCCGGTGATCGCTGCCCAGTACCACGTGCCGGACGGCAGCGCGCAGATGACCCTCAGCACCTATATCCTCGGCTTTGCGCTGGGGCAGCTGCTGTACGGTCCGATGGCCGACAGCCTCGGCCGCAAGCCGGTGATCCTCGGCGGAACGCTGGTCTTCGCCGCGGCGGCGGTGGCCTGCGCCCTGTCGCAGACCATCGAGATGCTGATCGCCATGCGCTTCTTCCACGGTCTGGCGGCCGCGGCGGCCAGCGTGGTGATCAACGCCCTGATGCGCGATATCTATCCGAAAGATGAGTTTTCGCGGATGATGTCGTTTGTCATGCTGGTGACGACCATTGCGCCGCTGGTGGCGCCGATGGTCGGCGGGGCGGTGCTGGTCTGGTTCAGCTGGCATGCCATCTTCTGGATCCTCGCCCTGGCGGCCCTGCTGGCGTCGCTGATGATCGGCCTGTTTATCCGCGAAACGCTGCCGGCTGAAAGGCGTCAGCCGTTCCACCTGCGCACCACGATGGGTAACTTTGCCACCCTGTTCCGCCATAAGCGGGTCCTGAGCTATATGCTGGCGAGCGGCTTCAGCTTCGCGGGCATGTTCTCTTTCCTTAGCGCCGGGCCTTTCGTCTATATCAATATTAACCACGTCGCGCCTCAGCACTTTGGCTACTATTTTGCGCTGAACATTGTCTTTCTGTTCCTGATGACCATGTTCAACAGCCGGTTTGTGCGGCGGGTAGGGGCGTTGCGCATGTTCCGCGCCGGGCTGTGGATCCAGTTTGCCATGGCGGTGTGGATGGTGGTTTGCGCGCTGCTCGACGTCGGCTTCTGGTCGCTGGTCATCGGCGTGGCGGCCTTCGTTGGCTGCGTATCGATGGTGTCGTCGAACGCGATGGCGGTGATCCTCGATGAGTTTCCGCATATGGCGGGCACCGCTTCGTCGCTGGCGGGGACTTTCCGCTTTGGTATCGGGGCGATTATCGGCGCGCTGCTGTCGATGGCCACCTTTACCACCGCCTGGCCGATGCTGATCTCCATCGCCTTCTGCGCCACCAGCTCTATTTTCTTCTCCCTTTACGCTTCCCGCCGGCGAAAAATCGCACGCTAGGTCACATTTTCAGGGGCGAAATCGCCCCTTTCTTGATGCACGTCAACCGCAATGGGCTTCAGGGTTCTGCGATTTGTTTCCTTTATGTAAAATCAATTAGTGTAAAAAGTCGCATTGTTGCGATAAAAAAGTTGTTTTGGATCACAGAAACGGGTACATATAGCGCCAATCGGCTTGCCGGGTTAAAAAATAACACGCTGGAATATAAGCGCTTAACCCTGGGCCGCCGCGGCTGTAAACGTTTTCTGCGTCTGAGCAGGACTATTTGTCAACAGTGTGTTAATATTGATGTAAATTTATTGTGAAGCCTTTTGCTTCCGGGGAAACCACGTGAATACACAACAACTCTCTATCGTACACCGTCTGCCGCAGAGCTATCGCTGGCTGGCCGGTTTTGCGGGTTCCAGAGTTGAACCGATTCCGCAAAACGGCGCGCAGAACGAAAACAGTCTCGTCGCCCTGAAGTTGCTGAGTCCGGACGGTGAAAAAGCCTGGCCGGTGATGCATAAGCTCAGCCAGGCGTTAAGCGACATCGAAGTCGACTGTTCCGTTCTTGAGTGCGAAGGCGAGCCCTGCCTGTTCGTTAATCTGCAGGATGAGTTTGCCGCCACCTGTCGTCTGAAAAACTTTGGCGTGGCGATCGCCGAGCCCTTTTCCGGCAATAACCCTTTCTGACCGTCAGCTTAGCGCCAGCAGCTGGCGGGTATACTCATGCCGGGGCGCGCTGAAGACGGACTGGCACTCGCCCTGTTCGACCACCACTCCCTGCCGCAGCACCATCACTTGGTGACACAGCGCGCGCACCACGCCTAAATCATGGCTGATAAAAATATAGGCCAGCTGATGCTTCAGCTGTAACGCTTTCAGCAGATTCAGGATCTGCGCCTGAACGGTTTTATCCAGCGAGGAAGTCGGCTCGTCGAGGACGATCAGCTGCGGCTTGACGATTAACGCTCTGGCGATGGCGATACGCTGGCGCTGGCCGCCGGAGAAAGCCGCCGGGTAGCGCTGGCGGCTGGCCGGGTCGAGGCCGACCTCCTGCATGGCAAGGATCACCGCCTGTTCGCGTTCAGCCGCCGTCAGCGTCGGCTGGTGGACGCGCAGGCCCTCCTCAATGATCTGCTGCGCCGTCAGGCGCGGATTGAGCGACGAGTTCGGATCCTGAAAAACCACCTGCATCTGTCGGCGCAGCGGCAGCAGCTGTCGGCGACCGCGTCCCTGAATCGGCTGGCCGGCAAAGGTTATCTTGCCCTCGGAGGGGATCAGGCGCAGCAGCGCCAGACCGGTCGTGCTTTTGCCGGAACCCGATTCTCCCACCAGACCCAGCGTCTCGCCGGCCCGTAGCTGGAAATGGAGATCATTGACCACCCGATGGTGATCGACCACCCGACGCAGGATCCCCCGGCGAATGGGGAACGCCACCTGTAACGCCTCCGCCTGCAGCAGCACCGGGGCATCGGCGGCCAGCGGCACCGGCTCGCCGTCCGGTTCGCTATCCAGCAGGCGTTGGGTGTAAGGATGGGCCGGCGCGCTAAACAGCGCCCGACAGTGATTGTGCTCCACGCAGCGGCCGTTCTGCATCACCGCCACCCGGTCAGCCAGCTGGCGGACGATGCTCAGGTTATGGGTGATAAACAGCAACCCCATGTTCAGCTCCCGCTTTAGCTCGCGCAGCAGCTGCAGAATTTGCGCCTGCACTGACACATCGAGGGCGGTGGTCGGCTCGTCGGCAATCAACAGCTCCGGGCGCGTCAGCAGCGCCATGGCGATCATCACCCGCTGGCGCTCGCCGCCCGAGAGCTGGTGCGGATAGTCCGCCAGCCGCCGCGGCGCCTGACGGATCCCGACGCGCTCCAGGCAGTCGAGGATCTCTCCGCGCGCCGCCTCTTTGCGCATTCCCCGGTGTAACGACAGCACCTCGTAGAGCTGTTTTTCCAGGGTATGGAGGGGATTGAGCGACACCATCGGCTCCTGAAAGATCATCGCGATCCGGTTGCCGCGCACGCCGCGCAGGGTCGCCTCATCCGCATGCAGCAGCGACTGGCCATGAAAACGGATATCGCCGCTGGGGTAGCTGGCCGGCGGGGTAGGGAGCAGCCGCAGCACCGACAGGGCGGAGATGCTCTTACCGGAGCCGGATTCCCCCACCAGGGCCAGCGTTTCGCCGGCCGCCACCTCGAGCGACAGATTATGCACGACGGTCTGCGTCTCCCCCTGCTGGCGAAAGGCGATAGAGAGATTGTCGATAGCTAACAGCGGGTGGGTCATATTACACCGCCTTACTGGGGTCAAAGGCGTCGCGCACCGCTTCACCGATGAAAATCAGCAGCGTCAGCAGCACGGCGACAGAGAGAAACGCGGCAATGCCCAGCCAGGGCGCCTGCAGGTTGTTTTTGCCCTGCAGGAGCAGCTCGCCGAGGGAGGGCGAGCCGAGCGGCAGGCCGAAGCCGAGAAAATCCAGCGACGTCAGGGTGGTAATAGAGCTGCAGAGAATAAAAGGCAGGAAGGTGAGGGTCGCCACCATCGCGTTGGGCAGCATATGCCGCAGGATGATCTGCCGGTCGCTGACCCCTAACGCCTGCGCCGCCCGGATATAGTCGTAGTTGCGGGTGCGGAGAAATTCAGCGCGCACCACGCCCACCAGCGTCATCCAGCCAAACAGGACGGTGATCGCCAGCAGCCACCAGAAGCCCGGCTGCACGACGCTGGAGAGCAGGATGATCAGAAACAGCGTCGGCATACCGGACCAGACTTCGATAAAACGCTGCCCCCAGAGGTCGATTTTACCGCCGTAATAACCTTGTATCGCACCGGCCAGCACCCCCAGCACGCTGGAGAACAGCGTCAGCAGCAGACCAAACAGTACCGAGATGCGCGTCCCATAAAGGATCCGCGCCAGCACATCGCCGCCGTTGGCGTCGGTGCCGAGCCAGTTGCTGGCCGAGGGCGGCGATGGAAAAGGAACCGTGCTGGCAAAATTGATCGTCGTCGCGCCGAAGCGCACCGGCGGCCAAAGCGCCCAGCCGTGGCTGGCCAGCTGCTGCTGCAGCCAGGGATCCTGATAGTCGGCGGCGGTGGCGAATGCGCCGCCGAAGGTCTGCTCGGTATAGTTTTTTAACACCGGGACGTACAGCTGGCCCCGGTACTGCACCAGCAGCGGCCGATCGTTGGCCAGCAGCTCAGCCCCCAGGCTGCAGAGGAAGAGGATTAAAAACAGCCACAGCGACCAGTAACCGCGACGGTTGTGGCGAAAGCGCGCCCAGCGGGCCTGATTAACGGGACTGAAGAACGACATTAGCGGCCCTCAAAATCAATACGCGGGTCGACCAGCGTATAGCTGATATCGCTGACGATATTCAGCAGCAGGCCGATCAGGGTGAAAATATAGAGCGTGCCGAACATCACCGGATAGTCGCGGGAGACCGTCGCTTCATAGCCCAGCAGCCCCAGACCATTCAGGGAGAACATCACTTCGATCAGCAGCGAGCCGGTAAAGAACATACTGATAAAGGTGGCCGGGAAACCGGCGATCACCAGCAGCATGGCGTTGCGGAACACATGTCCCCAGAGGATCTGTTTCTCACCGACGCCTTTGGCGCGGGCGGTGACCACATACTGTTTGCGGATCTCGTCAAGGAAGCTGTTTTTAGTCAGCATGGTCAGGGCGGCAAAGCCGCCGATCACCGTCGCCAGCACCGGCAGGGTGATGTGCCACAGATAGTCGAGGATCTTTTCATACCACGGGAGGGTGTCGAAGTTTGGCGAGACCAGACCGCGCAGCGGGAAGAGGTCGAAATAGCTGCCGCCGGCGAAAATCACGATCAGCAGGATGGCGAACAGAAAGGCGGGGATCGCATAGCCAATGATAATCAGCGTACTGCTCCAGATGTCAAAGCGGCTGCCGTTGCTGACGGCTTTGCGGATACCCAGCGGAATGGAGACCAGATAGATGATCAGCGTGCTCCACAGCCCGAGGCTCACCGAGACCGGCAGGCTGTCTTTAATCAGCTGCAGCACGGAGGCGCTGCGAAACAGGCTGTCGCCAAAATCAAAGCGCAGATAATCGCCCAGCATCTTCAGGTAGCGCTCGTGCAGCGGTTTGTCGAAGCCGTAGCGGTGGGTGATCTCGGCGATGACTTCCGGATCGAGGCCGCGCCCCCCGCGATAGTGACCCTCGCTGATATTGCCGGCGCCGGTACGGGCATGGCTGGCGCCCATCCCGCCGTCGCCGGCGCCTGGCATTCCGCCGTGCTGACCAAATTCGATGGCGGCGATGGCCTGGTCGACCGGGCCGCCGGGAGCGATCTGTACAATAAAAAAGTTAATGGTAATGATGGCCCACAGGGTGGGGATCACTAACAGCAAACGGCGGATCAGGTAGCTGCCCATGGTATGTCCTTAGCGTCTGTCCGCGGGGAGGGTGGCCGCTTTGTTCGCGTCATACCACCAGGTATCAAGGCCGGACGAATAAATGGGGCGGGTTTGGGGGAACGAGAATTTATTCCACCACGCGGTGCGGTCCTGCGCCATATACCACATCGGCAACATGTAGTGGTTCCAGGTGAGGACGCGGTCCAGCGCCCGGCCAAGCGGGATCAGCTTCTGCTTATTACCCTGCCACTGCAGGATCTGCGCAATCAGTTTATCCACCACCGGACTTTGCACCCCCGGCGCGTTGTAGCTGGAGTGAATATAGTCCGACGCCCAGGAGATTTGCAGGTCAGTCCCCGGCCAGGGCATGGCGCGCCACAGGCTCGGCATCATGTCGTAATCGCGGCTGCGGCGGCGGTTGCTGTACTGCGAGTTATCCACCTGACGAATATCCATGACGATCCCCAGGCGCTGCAGGTTGTGCTGAAACGGCAGCACCCAGCGGTCATTGCTTCCGGCCGGCATCAGCAGTTCAAAGCGCAGCGGCTTGCCGGTGGCGGCGTTAACCCGGCGCTGGTTCTTCACCGTCCAGCCCGCCGCGTTAAGCAGGGCGTCGGCTTGGAGTAAGTTGGCGCGGTCGAAGCCATCGCCGCGGGAGACCGGCGGCTGGTACACCTGGCTGAAGAGCTCGGGGGGCAGTTCGTTTTTCATCGGCGTCAGCAGGGCCAGCTCGGCCGCGTCGGGCAGGCTGCGGGCGGCATATTCGGTGTTCTGGAAATAGCTGTTGGCGCGCTGATACGCGCTGTAAAACAGCGCCTTGTTCATCCATTCAAAATCAAACGCCAGGGTAATGGCCTCCCGCACCCGGCGATCGGCGAATACCGGGCGCTGAATATTGAACGCCAGCCACTGGGTATCCTGCGCCGAGGTGTTGGCATACTCCTCTTTAATGATGTAGCCGCGGCTGAAGTTGCGGCCGACGTAGCGGGTGGCCCAGTTTTTGGCGACCGTCTCTTCCCGGCGGTCGACGGCCCCGGCTTTAAAGGCTTCGAAAGCGACGTTGTCGTCAAGATAATAGTCATAGCGCAGCGTATCGAAGTTCCAGCGACCGCGGTTGACCGGCAGGTCGGCCGCCCAGTAGTCGGCGACCCGGGAATAGGTAATATACTGTCCCATCCGCCAGGCGCTGATGCGGTAGGGCCCGCTGGCCAGCGGCGGCTTTGACAGCGGGTCGCTGAGTTTGTGATGACGCCAGAACGCCTCGGGCATCACCGGCAGGCTCAGCAGGCTCAGCATGTTCTCTTTACCGGGCTGGCCGAGGTCGATACGCACGGTCAACGGCGCGATGGCCTTCACGGTGGTGCCTTTATAAAAGAGGCGGAACTGCGGCACCCCTTCGGTCATAAACTTATTGAAGGTAAAAGCGACATCGCGGGCGGTGATCGGCGTGCCGTCGTGAAAACGGGCGCGCGGGTTGAGGGCGATCTCCATCCATGAATAGTCCCCGGCGTAGCGCGCCCGCTCGGCAATCAGCGGATAGTAGCTGCCGGGCTCATCATCCGAGGTGGTGAACAGGGGATCGTAGAGCGCCTCAGTGCGTACCGCGGGATTGCCGCGCAGCGCGTAGCGGTTGAAGTTATCAAAGGTGCCGATCGCCGCCAGGGTGAGGGTGCCGCCTTTCGGCGCCTGTGGATTAACATAATCAAAATGGCTGAAACCGGCGGCGTATTTGGGTTCGCCGATAATCGCGAAGGCGACGCTTTCCTGAATGGATTGCGCTTTAGCGCTCAGGCTAAACAGAGCAAGCAGAAGCAGAAAAAGTCGCGCATACATAGGCGGCAGAATACCCTGTCATAGCCGGCCCCCGTGGCCGACTTCTGTTCCCGCATCATAAGTGAGACTTAACGCGTTGTGAAATAATTCGCGGGTTCATCGTGCGCGGCCACCAGCGCCGCCAGCGACAGCGGCCGGCTGATCCAGTACCCCTGCAGGAAATGCACTCCCTGAGCGCGGAGCCACTCCGCCTGCTCCTGGGTCTCCACCCCTTCGGCAACGGTCATCAATTTCAGCCGGCGGCTGAGGGTCAGCACCGCATCCAGCACTGGCGAGGTGACGGTTTCGGTGCCGATCGCCTGCACAAAGCCGCGATCGATCTTCAGATAATCGAAGTTATAGCGTTCGAGATAGATCAACGCGCTATGCCCGGTGCCAAAATCATCGATCGCGATTTCAAAACCGTGCTGGTGCAGCCAGGCGAAGTTAGCGACCGATTTTTCTTTGTCAATCATCGCCCGCTCTGTGACCTCCAGCACCACGTGAAAATGGCCGGCGGGCAGCGCGGCGGCGAAGCGCAGCATATCGTCGCGGAAGCTGTCGGCCTGAAGATGGGCGGGGGAAATATTGAGCCCCAGCTTGACGCCGTGCGGCAGAATACGCTTCAGCGCCGGCGCGTCGCGGGCGATCAGCGCCAGCAGGTGATCGGTCAGCGGCACGATCATCTGCTGGGTTTCCGCGAGGTTAATAAAGACGTCAGGCGGAATTTCGCCTACCACCGGATGGCGCCAGCGCATCAGGACCTCCACGCCGCTGATACGCAGAGTCTGGGCATTCACCACCGGCTGATAGACGACGTAGAACTGGTTGTTTTTGATCCCCAGCAGAATGGATTTTCGCGGATCGGATTTGATCGACAGCACGTAATAGCAGAGCAGCCCCGCCAGTAGGCCGCACACCACCCCGAGCAGCAGAGCAAACTGCGTATTTTCCGCCAGCCAGCTGTTGGCATACAGGTAGACCTTGAGGGGGAAACCGTCGATCTGCACTTCGCGGATCGGCACGTTATGCAGCGTTTGCGGATCCACCAGCCGGTTACTGAAGGTGGAGATAGCGGTGTGGCCGATGACCAGCGCAATACCGCTGAAATCATTCTGCCGTGCGGAATAGAGGATATACGGCGTGAGATTGGCGTTAATCGACACGAAAATGCCGCTGTTTTCATCACCGGGTTTGCCTACCCATAGCGCCAGCGCCGCGCTCTTCGGCATCATCGGCGTGCCTGGCAAAATCGCCATATCAAGGGGTTTGCGGATATCAATGGCCGGGATCAGCTGGGTGAGGGGGGTATTCATGGCGCCGGTTGCCGAGGAGCAAAAGGCCACGCCGTTTTTGACCAGCAGGAAAGCGCGGACGTTAGGGCTGAACGCGGCGTGGGAGGTGAGCCCGGAGTCAATATTCTCGCAGGGCTGCTCCACCAGCGGCTGCAGGCCGTCAATGGTCTGGCGCAGGTCGTGAAAATAGCTTTTCAGATAGGTATTAACATTGTTGATAATGGCGTCGAAACGCTCGGCCCGGTTATGGTAAATCACCATAAACTGAATGCTGCCAGCCAGTAGCGCGACGATAATGCCCACGCACAGGCTGGTTAGCCAGGTTTTACGCTGGGGCGAAAAGTAGCGAGTCAGCATAGCTATAGTCTTTCCGTGTTATTGATGCGCAGCAACGGGTTGTCAGTCGTCGTTTTTCTCATTCCCACTTAAAAGACATAGCTTATTTTGCGTCGTTCAGAATCAGGTGGCAAAAAAAAACACTGCCGGGGCAGTGTTTTTTTATCCCGCTTCCAGCCAAGGGATAACCGGCGGCGGTAGAGGACAGTTTACGAGCGGCTCAGGACTCGACGCGCTTCGTTGTAGCGCTTTTTCCAGTATGGCTCATCCATGCTGGAGATGGTCACTCCGCTGCTGGTAGAGGCGTGAACAAACTGGTTGTTGCCGAGGTAGATCCCGACATGGCGGCCGGTAGAGCCGGCGCGGAACAGAACCAGATCGCCAGTACGCAGCTGGGTACGGGAAATCGATTTTCCGGTTTCCTGCTGTTCAGAAGTTGAACGCGGCAGTTCCAGACCAAATTGTTCGCGGAAGGTGCGCTGCACGAACGCCGAGCAGTCGATACCTTTGCGAGTGCTGCCGCCGAGGCGGTAACGCACGCCTTTCCAGCTGGCATACTGATCCATTAAACGGGACTTCACGTCCAGGTTACGGACCATCGTTTCAAATTCATCCTGAGAGGCTTGCAGTGATGATAAATCGCCACTACCCACAGCATGCGTCTCAGAATGCATATTCCTGGCGGTACTTGTTGAACTACACGCGGAAAGCAGAACCGCTACTGCAATCGCGGGGGCTACCCGCAAGATGTATCTCAAAATCGGCTGAGATTTGACCATGCTGTTTATTTTCCCTTGTTGTCCTTAACGACAATGTCGTTATAAAAAATGCCAAACGTGTTAGAGCCTAAATACCCATCCGCAATGAGACAATTCCTTAAGCTTAAATTTGTGCAGTCACGCACAATTTTATTCAGGGCCTGAATTAATGTTGCGGAAAAGGCAAAACGAGAACGAGATTACCCTATCAAACGCCGCATGGCGAGCGGTTTTGCGCGATTTCTTATAAGTATTTTGGTGACAAAAAGTGAATCATCGGGAAAGGACAAAATTGCGGCAATTGCGGGCAAAAAACAGACAATTCCTTCATTTGTCACGGGATTAATGTGACAAGAAGATGAACGTGATGTTGAAAAAAAGGACAATTGAAAAAAGGGACCCAAAAGGTCCCCTTATAGATAATGCCCCTGGCGGCGGCCCGCGGCTTTATTTGGCCGATATTCCGCCGGGTAAGTAGCGATCGAAAAAGGCGATCAGTTTATCGCTCAGCGGCGTCATCAATACCCAGGGCGCGCCAATCAGCACGGCGGTCAGAGAGCCGACGGCAATATCGCTGAACCAGTGGGCGCCAATCATCACCCGCGGGAAAGCAAAGACCACAAATATCACCAGCGCCACGGCCAGCGCGCGGCGACCAAAATAGCGCCACATAAAGCTCGCGAAGATCAGCAGCATCATCCCATGATCGCCGGGGAAGCTGTCCTTGGAAGCATCCTTAGTGGGGAAGTTAACGACGTCGCTGACGCGGGTGACATCGCTGAAAAACAGCGACGGACTGGCGCGCTGAACCGGCATCAGGTGCTGCGCCAGCTGGTTGATGATCACCGCCGCCAGCAGCATTACCACGCCCATAATAGCGATCTGACGACGGCCTGCCGCCGGCGCCTTGAGCCAGTAGCTGAGCATCAGGCAACCCATCGCCAGCAGCGAGCAGGCGTCGAAGGCGCGATTGTTGATGATCGCCAGCAGCCAGGCGTAAGCGCGGCTGACGCTGACGCCATGGTTAAAGAAATGGAAGATCGCGGCGTCTACCGGCGCCCACGCGCCGTGGTTGGCTGGCAGATACCAGGAGCAAAATAGCGCCACACCCGCGATGTTAAGCAGCAGGATTAAAGGAATTCGGTTTTTCATCATAGCCATTGCGATTTTGTGACAGTCGGCGGCAACCTTAGCCGCCTTAACTTAAACGAAGCCTCAACAATGAGGTCTGGAGCGCGTTCCAGTCGGCTTCATGGGCGGAGATAAGCTCGATGCGGCTATCGGGCGGGGCGACGCTAAGGGTCTCGATATGCAGATCCTCGCCCTGGCGGTTGATCCGCACCGCCCCTTCGGCAATGCGCAGCACACCTTTGACGCGCGCCACCGGCGCTAGCCGGGCCCACTCCAGCAGGGCGATGGTGTCAAAGACCGTTTCCGCGTCGAAGATCCAGCCGCAGGCCTGATAGCCCTGGCCGCTGTTAAGGTGGCGGCGCCAGCGCTGGTGTTCCGCCAGACTAAGGGCGGCGAGACCGGCTGTGGGGGGATGGCGGTGGGCGTGCTCCGCGCTCGCCGGCAGCGGGGCGGTGTTGCGTCGCGGTTCATCAAGCAGGGCCAGGTCGATATTACCCTGGGTCGCCGACACCTGGCGGCGATCGCCACCCCAGCGTTGCCACCAGTCGACAAACGCCTGAGCGCTTTCGGGCGTTTCCCGATCGCTTTTATTGGCCACGATGATATCCGCCGCCGCCAGCTGGTCGCGAAAGTTGTCGTTGTTGACCGCTTTCTCGTCCAGTAGCTGACGCGGATCGAGGATGCACAGGGTCGCGCGCAGATCGATCCAGGGTTCATACACCGCCGCGGTGAGGATATCGAGGATCTGCTTTGGATGGCCAAGTCCGGTGGGCTCAATCAACAGACGATCGGGTTTCCCCTGGCGCAGCAGGGTATTCAGCCCGACCTGCATCGGCAGGCCATTGACACAGCACATGCAGCCGCCGGGGATCTCCTTGAGCAGGGCGCCGCTGTCGGCCAGCAGGGCGCCGTCTATCCCGACTTCGCCAAACTCGTTAACCAGTACGGCCCATTTTTCATCCGCAGGCTTCTGCGCCAGCAGATGAAGAATCGAGGTCGTCTTACCGCTGCCGAGAAAGCCGGTGATCAAATTGGTTCTGGTCACTCTTTTCTCCAGGATAAATGTAATGTTGTAACAGTTACGCCTATCCTGACGAAAAAAGAGGGAAAAGAGAAGTCCTGAGGCGGACAGAAGGAAATTCTGTCCGCATAAGCGCAAATATTGTTAAGAATTGAGCGCGCGGGCAACCGCCTCGCGGGCGCCGTGCATCGCCAGCTGCTGCCAGGCGGCGCGGATCCCGGCGACAAACTGCGCGTTGCGCGGCAGGTCGCGGCCAAATATTTCCTCCAGACCCAGCAGGGCGTCAACGCGCTGCTGTTCATCGCTCTGCGCCACCCGCTGCTGGATCTTGTCCACCAGCGGATCGCGGACGTCGATGGCCTGACCGGCATCGTCCGTACCGCTGACGTAGCGCATCCAGCCGGCTACGCCGAGGGCCAGCAGCGGCCAGCGGCTGCCGCGCTCAAGATGCACGCGAATACCGTCGAGCATACGCTGGGGCAGCTTCTGGCTGCCGTCCATGGCGATTTGCCAGGTACGGTGTTTGAGCGCCGGGTTGCTGAAGCGCGCGATCAGGCTGTCGGCATAGGCCGCCAGATCGACGCCGGTAATGGTCAGCGTCGGGGCCTGTTCGTCAAGCATCAGCTGGCGGGCGGCGCGGCGGAAGACCTCATCCTGCATGCAGTCGCTGACGTGCGCATGACCTGCCAGATAGCCAAGCCAGGCGAGGAAAGAGTGGCTGCCGTTGAGCATCCGCAGCTTCATCTGCTCCCAGGGCAGCACGTCGTCGGTCATCTGCACGCCCGCCGTCTCCCAGGCGGGGCGCCCGGCGACAAAGTGGTCTTCGACCACCCACTGAATGAAGGGTTCGCAGCTGATGGCGCAGGGATCTTCCACCCCCAGCACGGCGGCGATTTCCGCCAGCGACTCCGCGGTGGCGGCGGGAACAATGCGATCCACCATGGTGCCCGGGAAGCTAACGTTGTCGGCGATCCAGCTCGCCAGCGCCGGACTGCGTTTTTCCGCCATGCCGAGGACGGCATTTTTCACCACGTGGCCGTTGTCGGGAATGTTATCGCAGGAGAGCACGGTAAAGGGCGACAGGCCTCGTTCCCGGCGGCGGGCCAGCGCTTCAACTAAAATACCGGGAGCCGACTGCGGCAGCGTCGGATTTTCCAGATCGTGAACGATACGCGGATGCGTCGGATCCAGCTTGCCGGTCGCCGGATCGATGCAATAGCCTTTTTCCGTGATGGTCAGCGAGACAATCGCTACCTGCGGCTCGCAAAATTTCTCGATAATCGCCGCCAGCGAATCGAGCCTGGCGTTCAGGCATTCGTGCACCGCGCCGATAACAATGGGCTGATTACCGTCGGCGCCTTTTTCCAGTACGGTAAACAGGTGGTCCTGTTCGCGAAGCTGGCTCATCAGCGTATCGCCGCTGAACAGACTGATTTCGCAGATCCCCCAGTCGCCGCCGATGTTATTCAGCACGCGATCGGTCAGCAGCGCCTGGTGCGCGCGATGAAACGCGCCAAAGCCGAAATGGACAATACGCGAGCGGAGCTGGCTGCGATCGTACTGAGGACGTTGCACGTTTTCCGGTAGCGTAGCGGTTGCAATTGTTGTCATTCTTTACACACCTGTTTAACTGCTTATTAACATTGCCAGTCTAAAGTTATATGACAGGAAATTAAATTGGTAAGCCGAAATTATCCGCTGACTGTGAGCTGGATCAATCAATGCGCCGGCACTGTTTGCAGCCTGACGAGAAACATGTATGGTAGTCGTCATGATTGTCGCCATTATTGGTATAACAACTTTTGTGAGGGCATAGCGATGGAGCAAACCTGGCGGTGGTATGGGCCGAACGATCCGGTATCGCTTGATGATGTACGACAGGCGGGGGCGACCGGGGTCGTCACTGCGCTGCACCATATTGCAAACGGTCAGGTCTGGCCGGTCGACGAGATTAAAGAGCGTCAAGCGCTGTTAGCGGCGAAAGGGCTGACCTGGTCGGTGGTCGAAAGCATTCCGGTGCACGAGGATATTAAAACCCACAGCGGGCAGTATGCGACCTGGATTGCCAACTATCAGCAGAGCATCCGCAACCTCGCGGCCTGCGGCATCGATACCGTATGCTACAACTTTATGCCGATCCTCGACTGGACGCGCACCGATCTGGAATATGAGCTGCCGGACGGCTCCCGGGCGCTGCGTTTCGATCAGATCGCCTTCGCCGCCTTTGAACTGCATATCCTCAAACGACCGGGGGCGGAAGCGGATTACAGCGAAGAAGAGCAGCGCCAGGCCGAGGCGTATTACAAGGCGATGAGCGAAGCGGACATTGAGAAACTGACCCGCAATATCATCGCCGGCCTGCCGGGGGCGGAAGAGGGCTACACCCTCGACCAGTTCCGCGCGCGCCTGGCGGAATATGACCACATCGATAAAGCGCAGTTGCGCGAAAATATGGCCTATTTCCTGCGGGCCATCGTACCGGTGTGCGAAGAGGTGGGGATCCGACTGGCAGTGCATCCGGACGATCCGCCGCGGCCGATCCTGGGCCTGCCGCGTATCGTGTCGACCATCGAAGATATGCAGTGGCTGAAAGAGACAGTGGACAGCATCAATAACGGCTTTACCATGTGCACCGGATCCTATGGCGTCCGCGCCGATAACGATCTGGTGAAGATGGTGGAAACCTTTGGCGATCGCATCCACTTTACCCATCTGCGCGCCACCTGCCGCGAGGCGAACCCGAAAACCTTCCACGAGGCGGCGCACCTTAGCGGCGACGTCAATATGGTGGCGGTGGTGGATGCGATTCTGCGTGAAGAGCAGCGGCGTAAACAGGCCGGCGATCTGCGCCCGATCCCGTTCCGTCCGGATCATGGTCATCAGATGCTGGACGATCTGCGCAAGAAAACCAACCCAGGCTATTCGGCGATTGGCCGTCTCAAGGGGATGGCGGAAGTGCGCGGCGTGGAGCTGGCGCTGAAGATGACCAAATACCCTGAACTACTGTAATCGCGGCAACGGGGATAACAAAAAGGACAGCCAGCGGCTGTCCTTTTTTCTGGTCAACTCGTCACGGAAAATTAATCCGCGCGGCCCATATAGCGGCACTCTTCGATATGAATGCGGATTTTCTCACCTGTGGTCAGGTATTCCGGCACCTGAATCACCAGGCCGGTGCTCATGGTGGCGGGCTTGGTACGGGAGCTGGCGGATGCCCCTTTAATACCCGGCGCGGTTTCGATAATTTCCAGGTCCACGGTCTGCGGCAGCTCAAGCGCCAGCAGCTGGCCGTCCCAGGTCAACACCTGCATATCCGGCATGCCGCCTTCCGGAATAAACTGCAGCTCTTCTTCGATCTGCTCTTTCGTGAAGGTGTAAGGGGTGTAGTCTTCTTTATCCATGAACACGTATTCGTTGCCATCGACATAGGAGAAGTCAACGAAACGGCGGGTCAGGGTCACGGTATCGACGATATCGTCGCCTTTGAAGCGCTCTTCTACTTTCAGGCCGGTACGCACATCAGAGAAGCGCATTTTATACAGTGTCGCAGCACCGCGGGCGCTGGGTGACTGAATATCGATATTTTTCACAATCAGCAGCTTGCCGTTGTAATTCAGCACCATACCTTTTTTAATTTCATTCGCTCTTGGCATTGCAGTAATCCTGTCACTTAACGAGTCAAAAATATCGCGTAAAACTACTCGCGCCCGGGCGTTCAGGCAAGTGGAATTCGCGAGTTTTGCTATCTTCTGGCAAAACGTTTAGGCTGTGGCGCAAAATGAGCCTTTGGGAGCTGGGTTGTGGAATGTCGTACTGATTGTGGCGCATGTTGCATCGCCCCCTCTATATCCTCGCCGATCCCCGGCATGCCGCAGGGCAAGCCGGCCAATACCCGCTGTATTCAGCTCTCCGAGCACAATCTGTGCCTGATTTTCGGCTCCCCACTGCGTCCGAAGGTGTGCGCCAGCCTGCAGCCCTCGCCGGAGATGTGCTTCACTCATCGTGATGACGCCATCACCTGGCTGCTGGAGCTTGAGCTGGCCACCGCGCCCTGAGCTTAAAGCAGCAAATGAGACAGGTTTTTGATATGGACGCTGAGGCCGTCCAGCAGCGCCTGGACGCGTAGCGGAAGAATGTCCCGTCGCTGGTAGATAAGCCAGGCCTGCAGATCGATGCAGCGCTCCTTCTTCAGACAGGGAACCAGCTGTCCTGCCGCCAGCTCGGTGGCGAGTGAATAGTAGGGCGCATAAACGATCCCCATTCCCAGCTTCGCCAGCTCCACCGCCGGCAGCGTGTTATCGCACACGAATCCCCCCTTTACCGTGAGATTGAGCGGTTTGCCGTTTTTGCTTTTGAAGGTCCAGATATTGTCGCTGCCGCCCAGCATGCGCAGGGTGATGCACTCATGATCCACCAGCGCCTCCGGCTCGGCGATAGGGTGTTGCGCCAGATAATCCGGGGAGGCGAAGACGCCGGTGCGAAAGCGGGTGAAGGGGCGGGCGATAAGGTTTTCATTCTGTGGCTTAAAGGGGCTTATCAGCAGATCGCAGTCGCTATTGAAAATGGCGCCGTATTTTTGTTCCCGCTCGCTGGCGTTGCGGGTGACCAGATTGATCTGCAGCTCCGGCAGCGTTTTTCTTAGCGCCGGCAGAATATAGCGCCCGAGAAACTGGTGGATGCCGATGGGCGCCCCAAGGGTGACGACGCCCTGCAGCGTGTTTTTATAACGGTCGGCGAGGTTGATAAGCTGCTCATGCTGCTCAAGAACGGCGCTGCTGGCGTGAATAAACTGCTCGCCGAACTCGGTACGCACCAGTTCCCTGGCGGTGCGCAGAAAAATGGCCAGGCCGACTTTCCGCTCCACGCTGGTCAGCGTCCGTGAGACGTTAGACTGGGGCATATTCAGGCGCTGTGCTGCCCGGCTTACGCTGGCGGTTTCGGCGATGGCGCAGAGGATCCTTAGCTCATCCATTTTAAAGTCTTTCAACATCTTATCGCTGCCTGATATTGATGGTATATCAAAAATGATATACCAGTTTGGCGGAATTGCCATGTGATTTATTGATCTGCTGAACGTATGATGGCCTTTGCCGTGAACAGTCGGTTATTTAAGGAAACCTGTGCGTTTTATTACTTCTTTTGTGGTTCTCGACGTCATTAAAAATAACGATCTTCCCGCTGGCTTACTGAGTGTATATGCACCATGCTGCTTAATTATTTTGCTTTGTTTGTATTAATACTGGTTTTTCTCATACTGTTTTATGGAGTTATTATTATCCACGATATTCCCTATCACATCGCGCAAAAACGCCAGCACCCCCATCAGGACGCGATTCATGTGGCGGGCTGGATAAGCCTGTTTACCCTGCATGCTATCTGGCCTTTCCTGTGGATCTGGGCCACGCTGTACCGGCCCGATCGTGGCTGGGGGATGGCTTCGCAGTCCGAGGGACATCAGCAGCGAGCGGAGCTGGAGAAACGCATTGCGTTACTTGAAGCGGCGTTAAAAAACAGCCAGCAGGCGTCGGCGGAGAATA
This sequence comes from Klebsiella sp. V115_8, assembly GCF_029967715.1. Classification (NCBI taxonomy): domain Bacteria; kingdom Pseudomonadati; phylum Pseudomonadota; class Gammaproteobacteria; order Enterobacterales; family Enterobacteriaceae; genus Klebsiella; species Klebsiella sp. V115_8. The sequence continues at coordinate 11,413 of NZ_JASCAR010000024.1, read as the reverse complement.
GCGAGAAATAATATGGATCTATTAATTATCCTTTGCTATGTCGCTATTGCCTGGGGCGTATTTAAGATATTTCGCATTCCAGTAAATAAATGGACAATCCCGACAGCGATATTAGGCGGAATAGTGGTCGTTGGCGCGTTAATATTAACGATGAACTATAACCACCCCTATACGATGCGAGCGCAAAAAATTGTCGTCTCCATTCCGATGGTGCCCCAGGTATCAGGCGAGGTGGTGGAGGTTACCAGTAAAACCAATGTGTTAATGAAGAAGGGCGAACTGCTGTTCCGCATCGACGATACCCGCTACCGCGCGCGGCTGAACAAGCTGAAAGCCGATCTGGCGGCCGAAGAGGCCACGCTGCGGGCGAAGCAGGCGACCATTGACGATGCCTGTGCCAGAGTACAGCAGGCGCAGGCGGAGTACGACCGGGTCACCCGTGACAACCAGCGCTATGCTCAGGGGGCGGCCATGCCGGTGAATCCTTTTTCGGAACAGGATGTGACTCACGCCAGGCAGCAGGTGCAGATCCAGGCGGCGGTCCTGCAGGCGGCGAAAGCGCAATTACAAAACGCCAGAGAGCAGGTGTCCGGCCGCTACCACGGGCTGGATGCCAATATTGCCAGCCTGAAATCGCAGATCCTTGAGGCGGAGTATAATCTGGCGCAAACCGTGGTTCGCGCGCCGAGCGACGGCTACGTCACCCAGCTTCTGGCGCGGCCGGGGATGACCGCGGTGCGTCTGCCCTTCAAGCCGGTGCTGGTGTTTATTCCCCAGCAAAAGCGCCAGGTGGTGGCGGTATTCCGTCAGAACTCGGTCCTGCGTCTGACGGCCGGGGACAGCGCGGAGGTGGTGTTTAATGGTCTGCCGGGCAGCGTCTACAGCGGTAAGGTATCGCGCGTGTTGCCGACCGTCCCGGACGGCAGTTACCAGGCCAGCGGCGCGCTGCAGGGGCTGAACGCCGGGGCGGGGAAAGAGGGCATTTACGTGCTGATCGACCTCGATCCCCATCCGGAAGTGGAACATTTACCGGACGGGGTCAGCGCCCAGGCTGCGGTATATACCGATTATTTTGCCCATGTGTCGATTATGCGCAAGGTGCTGCTGCGCATGACCAGTTGGCTGCATTATCTCTATCTGGATCACTAATCTCCACTGCCCGGCTCCGGCCGGGCAACCTTATCTATACATCTCTGATCCGCCACAGGCAGGCCTGGGTGGCGATCCCCATAACCAGCGCTATCCAGAACACCGCATGATAGCTCCAGATCTCTGCCACCACGCCCGCCAGTGAGCCGGCGATGATCCAGCCGACGCGGGTGGTATTGGTGTAGAGGGTGGTGGCCGCGCCCGCCTGCCCGGGCATCAAATCCTGGAAATAAAGCATGCCAATCCCGGCGAGGATCCCGATATAGATGGCGTTCAGCACCTGCATCGCCAGCAGCAGCGCCGGCGTATGCACCGTCAGCATGCCCACATAAAACAGCACCCCAGCCACCGCGGAAAGGCGCATCAGAAAGCGTTTACCGAAGCGCCGGGCGTAGTAACCGGCAATCAGCATGGTGGGAATTTCCAGCCCGGCGGCGGTCCCCATCATCAGGCCGGCCAGCTTCTCCGGCAGATGCAGCTCGTCAATGATAAACAGCGGCATATTAATGATGTACAGGCTGTTGGTGCCCCACATCAGCGTGCAGATGCTGAACAGCAGCAGCGCATCGCGGCGGTGCGTGCGCGGGGCTTCCAGCCGGCCAGTCGCCACCGCCTTGGCTTTGCGCATGCTGGGCAAGAACAGCCAGACCATGATCCCGCAGACGATAAACGCCGCCGCGGCGCTGAGGTACATCGCGGTAAAGCCAAACCCCATCGCCAGCGCATAGGCCAGCGGGGGACCAATCACCCAGGCCAGGGAGACCTGGGCGCGCAAAATGGAGCTGAACATCACCGCTTCGCGGCCGGTTTTGTCGGCATGCTCGCGCGCGAGGGCGAACATCTGCGGGTTGGCGGTCGAACCAAAGCTGCTAAGGAATACGCCGATGAACAGCAAAATGAAATAGTTCCGGTTCCAGGCAAACAGCACGCAGGCCAGCACCCCCAGCAGGCAGCAGACGACAATCAGCTGCTTGCGATCGCCCTGACGGTCAGAACGTCCGGCGAGGAACTGGCTGACCAGAATGCCGATGACGGCGCTGCCGGTAAAAAAGAAACCCACCATCGCCGGGCGGACATGCACTTCATTGGTCAGAAACAGGCTCAGGGTCGGCGTCTGCAACGCCCCGGCAATGCCCGTCAGAAAGGCGACGATCAGGAAGGCGGAAGAGGTGACATCGAACCCGCGTCGGGGAAGGGCGGCGCTTCGGTTTTCCATGTGTTTGGTTTTCTGTAGTTTCAGGAGACGGCGCGGAGTTTACGCCTGCTGGCTGAAAATAAACAGTAGTATGGCACGAATAATTAAAAAGGTGTTTCAAAATAGAGAGTTCAGCAAAAAGCTGACGTTTACCGCGGCCAGGCGCCAGGGCTTCAGCAAAAGTGTGCAGTACCTCTAAGTTCTGCAATCAAGTCGCTGACGTACCTTGCGCGTTGAGCAAGAAAGGTACAGAATTCTTGAAACGTTTCAGCGTCATTCGGCATATCGTTCACCGTCAGATGGCGCCTTTTTTCTCAAGTTAGCTGAAACGATTCAATTCAGCAGGAGAGGAGAACCATGTTCCAGTTATCTGTGCAGGATATTCATCCCGGCCAGCAGGCCGGTAATAAAGAAGAGGCCATCCGGCAGGTCGCCGCCGCGCTGGTCAGCGCCGGCAACGTGGCCGATGGCTACGTGAACGGCATGCTGGCGCGCGAGCAGCAGACCTCGACCTTCCTCGGCAACGGGATCGCGATCCCGCACGGCACGACGGATACGCGTGACCAGGTGCTGAAGACCGGCGTTCAGGTGTTTCAGTTCCCGCAGGGCGTCACCTGGGGCGAAGGGCAGACCGCCTATGTGGCGATCGGGATTGCCGCCAGCTCAGATGAACACCTCGGCCTGCTGCGTCAGCTGACCCATGTGCTGAGCGATGACGCGGTCGCCGCCCAGCTGCAGTCCGCCACCACCGTGGAAGAGCTGCGGGCGCTGCTGATGGGGGAGAAGCAGAGCGAAGCGCTGAAGCTGGACAACGAGACCCTGAGTCTCGACGTCGCGGCCAGCGATCTGCTGACCCTGCAGGCGCTGAACGCCGCGCGTCTGAAAGAAGCAGGCGCTGTGGATTCCGCCTTCGTTAGCCACGTCATTAACGATACGCCGCTGAACCTCGGTCAGGGCATCTGGCTGAACGACAGCGCCGAAGGCAATCTGCGCAGCGCCGTGGCGGTCAGCCGCGCCGCCACCGCCTTCACCCGCGACGACCAGCCGGTTTCCCTGTTGGTTACGGTGGCGATGACCGACGATCAGCCAACCGCGGTGCTGAACCGCCTGAGCAAGCTGCTGCTGGACAAGAAAGCTGACCATCTGCTGAAAGCCGACGCCGCCACCGTGCTGGCGCTGCTGACCAGCGACGACGCGATTGCCGAAGATGTGCTGAGCGCCGAATTCGTGGTGCGCAATGAGCACGGCCTGCATGCCCGTCCGGGCACCATGCTGGTCAACACCATTAAACAATTTTCCAGCGACGTCACCGTCACTAACCTCGACGGTTCCGGCAAGCCGGCCAACGGCCGCAGCCTGATGAAGGTCGTGGCGCTGGGTGTGAAAAAAGGTCACCGTCTGCGCTTTACCGCGCAGGGTGAGGATGCGCAACAAGCGCTGGATGCGATTGGCGAAGCGATCGCCGCAGGCCTTGGGGAGGGCGCATAAATGAGCAGACGTGTAGCAACCATTACTTTAAACCCGGCGTACGATCTGGTGGGCTTCACCCCGGAGATCGAGCGCGGTGAAGTGAACCTGGTGCGTACCACCGGCCTGCACGCCGCCGGGAAAGGCATCAACGTGGCGAAAGTGCTGAAAGATCTTGGCATTGACGTCACCGTCGGCGGCTTCCTGGGGAAAGACAACCAGGATGGCTTTCAGCAGCTGTTCAGCGAGCTGGGGATCGCCAACCGTTTCCAGGTGGTGCAGGGCCGGACCCGCATCAACGTTAAGCTGACGGAAAAAGATGGCGAAGTGACCGATTTCAACTTCTCCGGCTTTGAAGTGACCCCAGGCGACTGGGAACGCTTCGTCAACGACTCCCTGAGCTGGCTGGGGCAGTTCGATATGGTCTGCGTCAGCGGCAGCCTGCCGTCCGGCGTCAGCCCGGAGGCCTTTACCGACTGGATGACCCGTCTGCGCAGCCAGTGCCCGTGCATCATTTTCGACAGCAGCCGCGAAGCGCTGGTTGCCGGACTGAAAGCGGCGCCGTGGCTGGTGAAACCGAACCGTCGCGAGCTGGAGATCTGGGCTGGCCGTAAGCTGCCGGAGATGAAAGACGTTATCGACGCCGCCCATGCGCTGCGCGAGCAGGGGATCGCCCACGTGGTGATTTCCCTGGGCGAAGAGGGCGCGCTGTGGGTGAACGCCTCCGGCGAGTGGATTGCCAAACCGCCTTCAGTCGAAGTGGTCAGCACCGTTGGCGCCGGCGATTCGATGGTCGGCGGCCTGATTTACGGCCTGCTGATGCGTGAATCCAGCGAGCATACCCTGCGCCTGGCGACCGCCGTCGCTGCCCTGGCCGTCAGCCAGAGCAACGTCGGGATCACCGACCGTACCCAGTTGGCCGCGATGATGGCGCGCGTCGACTTACAACCCTTTAATTGACAGCAGGAGAGGCATAATGAAAACGCTGCTGATTATTGATGCCGGACTCGGACAGGCGCGCGCCTATATGGCGAAAACCCTGCTGGGTGCCGCAGCGCCAAAAGCGCACCTTGAACTGATTGATAATCCGAACGACGCCGAACTGGTGATTGTTCTCGGGTCGGCGCTGCCCACTGACAGCGCGCTGAACGGCAAACAGGTCTACCTCGGCGATATTAATCGCGCCGTGGCGCACCCGGAGCTGTTCCTCAGCGAAGCCAAAGGCCACGCGACGCCGTACGCGGCGCCTGCCGCCGCGGCAGTCCCGGCGGCCACCGGCGGACCGAAACGTATTGTCGCGGTCACCGCCTGTCCGACCGGCGTTGCCCATACCTTTATGGCGGCTGAAGCCATTGAAACCGAAGCGAAAAAACGCGGCTGGTGGGTGAAAGTGGAAACCCGCGGCTCCGTCGGCGCGGGCAATGCTATCACCCCGGAAGAGGTGGCCGAGGCGGATCTGGTGATCGTCGCCGCCGATATCGAAGTCGACCTGGCGAAATTCGCCGGCAAGCCGATGTATCGCACCACCACCGGTCTGGCGCTGAAGAAAACCGCCCAGGAGCTGGACAAAGCGGTGGCTGAAGCCAAACCGTACCAACCTTCCGGTAAACCTCAGGCTGCTGGCGAAGGTAAAAAAGAGTCGGCGGGCGCCTACCGCCACCTGCTGACCGGCGTCTCCTACATGCTGCCGATGGTGGTGGCGGGCGGCCTGTGTATCGCGCTCTCCTTTGCCTTCGGGATCAAAGCGTTTGAAGTGAAAGACACCCTCGCGGCGGCGCTGATGCAAATCGGCGGCGGCTCGGCCTTCGCGCTGATGGTGCCGGTGCTGGCGGGCTTTATCGCCTTCTCCATTGCCGACCGTCCGGGTCTGACCCCGGGTCTTATCGGCGGTATGCTGGCGGTCAGCGGCGGCTCCGGCTTTATCGGCGGGATCATTGCCGGTTTCCTTGCCGGTTACGTGGCGAAAGCCATCAGCACTAAGCTGAAACTGCCGCAGAGTATGGAAGCGCTGAAGCCGATCCTGATCATTCCGCTGGTCTCCAGCCTGATCGTGGGCCTGGCGATGATCTACCTGATTGGTAAACCGGTCGCCGGTATCCTCGCCTGGCTGACCCACTGGCTGCAAACCATGGGCACCGCCAACGCGGTTCTGCTGGGCGCGATCCTCGGCGCGATGATGTGTACCGACATGGGCGGCCCGGTGAACAAAGCGGCCTATGCCTTCGGCGTTGGCCTGCTGAGTACCCAGACCTACGCGCCGATGGCGGCGATCATGGCGGCCGGTATGGTGCCTCCGCTGGCGATGGGTATCGCGACGCTGGTTGCCCGCAATAAGTTCGACAAAGGGCAGCGGGAAGGGGGTAAAGCCGCGCTGGTTCTCGGCCTGTGCTTTATCTCTGAAGGGGCGATTCCTTTTGCCGCCCGTGACCCGATGCGCGTGCTGCCTTGCTGTATCGTCGGCGGCGCGGTAACCGGCGCTATCTCGATGGCGATTGGCGCGAAACTGATGGCGCCGCACGGCGGGCTGTTTGTTCTGCTGATCCCGGGGGCGATTACGCCAGTGCTGGGCTACCTGCTGGCGATTGTTGCCGGGACGCTGGTGGCGGGCCTCTCCTACGCGGTGCTGAAACGCCCGGAAGCGCAGGTAGCGGAAGTCGAAAAAGCGGCATAATTTCTCCGCAATAAAAAAGGGCCGAACAGTCGGCCCTTTTTTTATGTCTCTATTTACGCCACTTCGGCGATCTGCTGCGCCCGCAGCCAGGCAATCTCTTCCGCCCAGATATCCGGGTTGATGGTTTCCAGAATCAGCGGAATGCCGTCGAAGCGGTTGTCCTGCATGATCCAGCTGAAGCAATCGTGGCCGATGTTGCCTTCCCCCAGACTATGGTGACGGTCGACCCGGCTGCCGAAGGCGCTCTTGGCATCGTTGAGATGCATGCCGCGCAGATACTGAAAGCCGACGATACGGTCGAAGTCGGCAAAGGTCTTCTCGCAGGCTTCGGCGCTGCGCAGGTCATAGCCGGCGGCGAAGGCGTGGCAGGTATCGATGCAGACGCCGACGCGGGTTTTATCTTCCACGCCGTCGATGATGGCTGCGAGGTGCTCGAACTTAAAGCCCAGGTTGCTGCCCTGGCCGGCGGTATTTTCGATAACCGCGGTGACGCCTTCGGTCTTCGCCAGCGCAATATTGATCGATTCGGCGATGCGCGCCAGACACTCTTCCTCCGGGATCTGCTGCAGATGGCTGCCGGGGTGGAAGTTGAGCAGCGTCAGCCCCAGCTGCTGACAGCGGGTCATCTCATCGATGAAGGCGTCACGGGATTTTTCCAGCGCCTCTTCCACCGGGTGGCCGAGGTTAATCAGGTAGCTGTCGTGCGGCAGGATCTGTCCGGGGCCAAAGTGATACTTTTCACAGGCGGCTTTGAATTCGGCGATGGTCTGGTCGCTGAGCGGCGCGGCGCGCCACTGGCGCTGATTTTTGGTGAAGAGGGCGAAGGCGGTTGCTTCGATTTCGGCGGCGCGAATGGCGGCATTGGCCAGTCCACCTGAGGCGCTCACGTGCGCTCCTACGTATTTCATAAAAAAACTCCAGTTAAAGCCGCTGGGGGGTGGGTAATGATAGCGGCTTAACTGGAGAAAGATGTAGTGCTTTATGCCATCAGGCTGTGGATGGCGACGTTAATGGCCCCGCCGCCGACAATCAACCAGACGAACAGCATCAGCGCCATCAGCAGCGGTTTCGCCCCGGCTTTTTTCAGCGCGCTGACGTGAGTGGTCACCCCAAGAGCGGCCATCGCCATCGCCAGCAGGACGGTATCCAGCGTCACCAGCATCTCCACGACCGCTTTCGGCAGCAGATGGAAGGAGTTAAACACCGCCACCAGGATGAACATAATGGCAAACCACGGAATGGTGATTTTGCTTTTCTCGCCGTTACCTGCCGGGGTCAGTTGTTTAACACGCGCCGCCAGGAACAGCAGGAACGGGGCCAGCATCATCACGCGCAGCATTTTAGCGATAACCGCGGCGTTCTCCGCATCCGGGCTGACCGCATGGCCGGCGGCGACGACCTGCGCCACTTCATGCATGGTGGAACCCATATAGATCCCGTAGGTCTCCGGGGTAAACCAGTGCGCCAGCAGCGGGTACATCGCCGGGTAGAGGAAGATGGCGATGGTACCGAAGATCACCACCGTGGCGACGGCGACGGTCACTTTACTGGCTTCGGCTTTGACCACCGGCTCGCTGGCAAGCACTGCCGCCGCGCCGCAGATGCTGCTGCCGGCGCCGATCAGCCAGCTGGTGTGCTTATCGAGCCCAAACACTTTCTGGCCCAGGAAGCAGGCGATGAAAAAGGTGCTGGAGAGCGTCAGAACGTCAATCAAAATACCGCTCACGCCGACGTCGGCAATCTGGGCGAACGTCAGGCGGAAGCCGTAGAGGATGATCCCCAGGCGCAGCAGATACTGTTTGGCGAAGATCACCCCGCCGTCGCAGGGCTGCCAGATTTTCGGATAGACCGTGTTACCGACGACCATCCCGAACAGAATAGCGAGGGTCAGGGCGCTGAAGCCCGCCCCGGCGATGGCCGGGAAGCTACCGGCCCACAGGGCGGCGCCGGTCAGGGCGGCGGTCAGCGCCAGGCCTGGGACAAAATGCCGCAGGGAACGATGTTTGGTGGGTAAAGTGAGTGCTGTCATAACCTTCTCCTTTGTCTGCCTAAAGGTTACGCCGCGCGGGATTAAATATAAAATTGATTATATGTTTATAATCAATCGTAATAAGTGGTAAATGGCCGCTTCGCTGGCGACAACGGGGCAGGGGAGTGAGGCGCGCAAGCGAGCTGATCTTGTCAGCAAGACGATGATTTTGTGACGTAAGGGGATTTTCCTTCCGTCAGCCGCCTCGATTTGTGTCACCATAGTAAGGAAGGTTATTCAGACTGGATTACTAAACGGGTGGGTTATGCATATTACGCTGCGGCAGCTGGAAGTGTTCGCCGAAGTCCATAAGAGTGGGTCGACCACTCAGGCGTCACAGATGCTGGCGCTTTCGCAATCGGCGGTCAGCGCCGCGCTGACCGATCTGGAAGGGCAGCTTGGCGTACAGCTGTTCGACCGCGTCGGCAAGCGGCTGGTGGTCAATGAGCATGGACGGCTGCTCTATCCGCGCGCCCTGGCGTTGCTGGAGCGGGCCCTGGAGATTGAGCAGCTGTTTCGCGGCGACAACGGGGCGATTCGGGTCTACGCCAGCAGCACCATCGGCAACTATATTATGCCGGAGATCATTGCCCGCTATCGCCATGACTTCCCGGATCTGCCGGTTGAGCTGAGCGTGGGCAACAGCCTGGACGTGATTAACGCCGTTGCCGACCTGCGGGTGGATTTCGGTCTGATCGAGGGGCCGTGCCATGCCGCCGATATTATCGCCGAGCCGTGGCTGGAAGATGAGCTGGTGGTGTTTGCCGCGCCTGACTCGCCGCTGCTGGCGGGGGAGGTGACCCTGCAGCAGCTGGCCGAGGCGCCGTGGATCCTGCGCGAGCATGGGTCTGGCACCCGGGAGATTGTCGATTACGTTCTGCTGTCGCATCTGCCGGCGTTTCACCTGGGGATGGAGCTGGGCAACTCGGAGGCGATCAAGCACGCGGTGCGCCATGGGCTGGGGATCAGCTGCTTATCGCGGCGGGTGATTGCCGAACAGCTGGCCTCCGGCACGCTGGCGGAGCTGAAAGTGCCGCTGCCCCGGCTGACGCGCACGCTGTGGCGCATCCACCACCGGCAGAAGCATATTTCCAAAGCATTACAACGTTTTCTGCAGTATTGCCAGGTGTAGCGATCCGGCTTTATCGCCTGATAAAAGGGGGGAATTTGCTGGCAATTCCGAAGGTTAGTGCTTTACTAATAATTTGCGGTCGATCATGAAGCTCTCTTATAACTTTGCATTTGTACCGGATGGAACCCCGATCGTCTGCTACAATCGCGCCTCATTTTTTGGATGGATAGCATTATCACATGGTTTCGGAAACTAAAACCACAGAAGCGCCCACGCTACGTCGTGAACTAAAGGCGCGCCACTTGACCATGATCGCCATCGGCGGTTCCATCGGTACGGGTCTTTTTGTTGCCTCTGGCGCAACGATTTCGCAAGCAGGTCCCGGCGGGGCGCTGCTGTCTTATATTCTGATCGGTCTGATGGTCTATTTCCTGATGACCAGCCTGGGCGAACTGGCGGCGTTTATGCCGGTGTCCGGTTCCTTCGCCACCTACGGGCAGAATTATGTTGAAGAGGGCTTCGGCTTCGCGCTGGGCTGGAACTACTGGTACAACTGGGCGGTAACGATCGCCGTTGACCTCGTGGCCTCGCAGCTGGTGATGAGCTACTGGTTCCCTGATACCCCAGGCTGGATCTGGAGCGCCTTGTTCCTCGGCATTATGTTCCTGCTGAACTGGATCTCGGTGCGCGGATTTGGCGAGGCGGAATACTGGTTCTCGCTGATCAAAGTGGCCACCGTCATTATCTTTATCATCGTCGGCGTGATGATGATTGTCGGCATCTTCAAAGGGGCGCAGCCTGCCGGCTGGAGCAACTGGGGGATCGCGGATGCGCCGTTTGCCGGCGGCTTCTCGGCGATGATCGGCGTGGCGATGATTGTCGGCTTCTCCTTCCAGGGCACCGAGCTTATCGGTATTGCCGCCGGTGAGTCTGAGAACCCGGAAAAGAACATTCCGCGCGCGGTGCGCCAGGTCTTCTGGCGTATCCTGCTGTTCTATGTCTTCGCGATCCTGATTATCAGCCTGATCATTCCGTATACCGATCCGAGCCTGCTGCGCAACGACGTTAAAGATATCTCCGTCAGCCCGTTCACGCTGGTCTTCCAGCACGCCGGTCTGCTGTCGGCGGCGGCGATCATGAACGCCGTTATCCTGACGGCCGTTCTGTCGGCGGGTAACTCGGGGATGTACGCTTCTACGCGTATGCTGTATACCCTGGCCTGCGACGGCAAAGCGCCGCGCATTTTCTCGAAGCTGTCGCGCGGCGGCGTACCGCGCAACGCCCTGTATGCGACCACCGTTATCGCGGCGCTGTGCTTCCTGACTTCGATGTTCGGTAACCAGACGGTGTACCTGTGGCTGCTGAACACCTCGGGGATGACGGGCTTTATCGCTTGGCTGGGGATTGCCATCAGCCACTATCGTTTCCGTCGTGGCTTCGTCCTGCAGGGTAACGATATTAATAATCTGCCGTATCGTTCCGGGTTCTTCCCGCTGGGGCCGATCTTCGCCTTCGTGCTGTGCCTGATCATCACCCTCGGACAGAACTACGAAGCGTTCCTCAAGGACACCATTGACTGGGGCGGCGTGGCGGCGACCTACATCGGTATTCCGCTGTTCCTCGTCATCTGGTTTGGGTACAAACTGGCGAAAGGCACCCGCTTCGTTCGCTACAGCGAAATGACCTTCCCGGACCGCTTTAAGCGTTAATCTTCGCTATTGTGCGATAAAAGCCCTCTGTAAAGAGGGCTTTTATCGTGCTGGCCAGGTGCAATCTTCAGGAATTGCCCGGCGGCGCTGCGCTTGCGCGGGCCTACAGATATTTGCGTAA
>NZ_JASCAR010000032.1:0-194518 GCF_029967715.1 Klebsiella sp. V115_8 | reverse complement strand
ACGGCCAACCGCATAGCGGTTTGATATGGCCGTCTTTCGTAGGCCGGGTAAGGCGAAAGCCGCCACCCGGCAGAAATATGGGCACAATAATGAAACAGGTTTGTCATCAGCCAGAATGCCTTCCCCGGTGGGGAAGCCATTAAACCGTCTTCAGGGATTGCCCGGCGGCGCTGCGCTTGCGCGGGCCTACAGCCAACCGCATAACAGTTTGATATTGCGGTCTTTCGTAGGCCGGGTAAGGCGAAAGCCGCCACCCGGCAGAAATGCGGGCACAATAATGAAACAGGTTTGTCATCAGCCAGAATGCCTTCCCCGGTGGGGAAGGCATTAAACAGAAGATGCGGGGTTAATGCGCGGCGATTACACCAGGGCGCGCAGCTCTTCCCGCATGTAGGTGGAAAAGAATTCCGGATGCTTAATCACCAGCCGTTCGCCGGCGGCGACCCGTTCAGCCCACTCCGCCACTTTGTCGGTAAACCCGGCGCTCCAGCCTTGCTGCTGACCGCGCTCAGCGACGTCGGCCGGGCTGGCTGGCACGCCCAGCTCTTTCAAATATTTGAGAATTCCCTTCGCGGTACTTTCATCCATAGACTGTGGTACTGGCTCAGACGTATTCATACCACCAATGAAATCCAATGCTTTATCAATGACTGCTGGCATAGGTGTGTCCTTATATTAACCACATAGTAAACCTGACTACACTATGGACCGGAAAGCGACGTGATTTCAAAGAACACGCTCACGTTATGGGACATCGCGCATTCAGAAAAGGGGATTTTGCACTGCAGGGGCGGGGGTTGGACAAAAAACAAGCCGGTCCCGCGGGACCGGCCTGGGGGTCGCGTCAGGCGTTGCTGACGGATTTTTGCTCGCCGCTGGACTGACTGTTCTCCAGCATCCGGCGGACCGGGACAATCAGCACGGCCAGCACGGCGGCGCAGATCAGCAGCGCGATGGAGCAGCGGGCGAAGAGGTCCGGCAGCAGCGACAGCTGATCGGCCTTCACGTGACCGCCAATCAGGCCCGCCGCCAGGTTACCCAGCGCACTGGCGCAGAACCACAGCCCCATCATCTGGCCGCGCATTCTCTCCGGCGCCAGCAGGGTCATGGTCGCCAGGCCAATCGGGCTCAGGCACAGTTCGCCGAGCGTCAGCATCAGGATGCTGCCCACCAGCCACAGCGGCGACACACCTGCCCCGCCGTTGTTCAGGACGTTCTGCGCCGCCAGCATCATCAGGCCAAAGCCCGCCGCCGCGCACAGGATGCCAATGACGAATTTGGTCATGCTGCCCGGACGAACGTTTTTACGCGCCAGCGCTGGCCACGCCCAGCTGAATACCGGGGCGAGGAGAATGATAAATAAGGCGTTAATCGACTGGAACCAGACCGAGGGGATCTCAAAATCGCCGATCATCCGGTTGGTATAGTCGTTAGCAAACAGGTTGAATGAGGTCGGTTTCTGTTCAAATGCCGACCAGAAAAAGGCCGCCGAGACCAGCAAAATAAAGCACACCAGCAGGCGCGCCCGCTCTTTACGGTTCAGGCCGGCGAAGACGAACAGCCAGATGAAATAGAGCGCTACGGAAGCGGCAATCACATAGACCAGCACGCTGGCCACCGCCACCGGGTTAATCACGATCGTGCCCAGGCTAATGAGCGTGACCAGCACAGCCACTCCCAACGCCAGCGCCAGCAGCCACGCCCCAACGCCATTCTTTTTCGCCACCGGGCTGTTCCAGGTGGAATCGAGGCCGACCTCTGCGTCATAGCGCTTCATCGACGGCACGGCAAAGACACGGAAAATGATCAGCGCCACCAGCATCCCGATCCCCCCGATGCCGAAGCCCCAGTGCCAGCCATGGGATTTAATCAGCCAGCCGGAGATCAATGGCGCGATAAACGAGCCGATGTTGATCCCCATGTAGAACAGCGAGAAACCGCCGTCGCGGCGCGCGTCGCCTTTTTTATACAGAGTGCCGACCATCACCGAGATACAGGTTTTAAACAACCCGGAACCGAGGACGATAAACATCAGGCCGATAAAGAACAGGTCGTTGCCCAGCCATGCCGACAGGGCGATCGACAGGTGCCCGAGGGCGATCAGAATCGAGCCGTACCAGACGGCGCGCTGCTGGCCAAGCCAGTTATCCGCCAGCCAGCCGCCCGGCAGCGCGGCCAGATACATACTGCCGGCAAAAATCCCGACGATCGCCGAGGCGTTCTCCCGCGCCAGCCCCATTCCGCCGTCGTAAACCGTCGCCGCCATAAACAGGATCAGTAAGGGGCGGATGCCGTAAAACGAGAAGCGCTCCCACATTTCGGTGAAGAACAGGGAGCCCAGCGGATAAGGATGACCGAAAAAGGTTCGGCTTTCGTTTTTATTAACAGAGGAATGCATAAATTCTCCAGATAAGGTGCACCGCAGCGCAAGTTAACCGTATAAAGCGGGCTGACGATTTATAATTTGTTTGTCTTAACATCAGGAACGAGCATTTTTAACCATTTGATAACCATGCAGTGGTTTTGTCCAGCCCCTTACCTTCCCTTTTTAGATGAAAAGTCGACAAACATCTAGTTTTATAGATTTAATGTTCGCAAAAGCGAAAACGGCGTTGACATTATGCCATTGTAAAGAATACATAATTTTATTTATTAAAAACAGTAAGTTGATTGAGTAACAAAGGACAAAAACCGTCGGTGCAGGCAGGGCATATAACGACAGGAAAAGTAAGGGAAACGGGGCTGAGGAGGCAGAAATAGCGCTAAGGGAGAATATTGTTCAGCCATCCAGGTGTTTCACACCCGGAGAGCCTCCCGCGAGGCAGGATCCACATGGCTTGCCGGCTGCTACAGCCGGCGCCATTTTGCGCGCTATTTCACACGCTGCCCCGCCCGATCAATGACGCGCTCACCGTCTTCCTTCACGAAGGCGCCTTTTTGCGGCGCCGTCAGGATCTCCAGCACCACCTCTGACGGGCGGCAGAGCCGGGTGCCCCGCGGCGTCACCACGATCGGACGGTTGATCAGGATCGGATGCTGGAGCATAAAGTCGATTAACTGGTCATCTGTAAACCGCTCTTCCGCCAGGCCCAGCGCATCGTAGGGTTCGACGTTTTGCCGCAGCAGCGCCCGCACCGGGATCGCCATCGCGGCGATCAGCTGGCGTAGTTCATCACGCGACGGCGGCGTCTCCAGATAATAGATAATGGTGGGCTCAGCGCCGCTGTTGCGGATCAGCGCCAGGGTATTACGCGAGGTGCCGCATTCAGGGTTATGGTAAATGGTGATGCTCATAGCACGTTCTCATGGCTGATTGAAGGAGAGACGCAGCGCCAGCGCGGCCAGCGTTACCAGCAGCACCGGCAGCACCGGCAGCACCGGCAGCACCGGCAGGGTCATGATGATGCCGCAGCGGAAATAATACCCCCAACCGATGGTGATGTGCTTCTGCGTCAGCACATGCAGCCAGAGCAGCGTGGCCAGGCTACCAATCGGCGTGATTTTGGCCCCCAGATCGCAGCCGATGACGTTGGCATATATCATGGCCTCTTTGATCGTCCCTGTTGCCGCGCTGCCATCAATCGACAAGGCGCCGACCAGCACGCTGGGCATATTATTCATGATCGAAGAGAGGAAGGCCGACAGGATACCGGTGCCCAGCGTCGCGGCCCAAAGCCCGCGCTCCAGCCGATCCCTAAACCCCGCGGCTGCCAGATCACCAGTACCAGGGTCCGGACAAAAATCGCACCTGCCAGCAACATCGTTCCCTCACCAATCACATTCGAAAAATCATATATGTTAAGATAAATTTTTTACCGACAACCCGGCCCGTCAGTCAGTCTGCTGACCATTAGCCGCACCTCGTCCTGCTGACTTAGCCAGGCCTGCTCAATCACCTGCGCCGCCCAGGCCGGCATCTGCGGAGAGAGGCGATAATGGACCCACTTACCCTGTTTTCGATCCAGCAGCAGCCCGCTCTCCCGCAGCATTGCCAGATGGCGGGAGATCTTGGGCTGGGACTGGGCGAGCGCCATACAGAGATCGCACACGCACAGCTCTCCCCGCGCCTTGAGCAACAGCACGATCCCCAGCCGGGTTTCATCGGCGAGGTTTTTGAACAGTTGCAGGGGCAATAAAGACATGGTTTCTCCTCAAGCGTGACGGACAGCATACGGGACCACGAACAAAGATCAATATGCATTCGAAAAAACATATGTATGTTCACAGCCGCGATAAATCTCCATACCGTTGCGACATGTGCCTCCTGCTCAATAGCACGCAAAAATGCCGCGCTTTCTTTTATCCATCATTGAAATGTGTCAGGCTGAAGATCCCATCGGATTGACAGGGTTTTCAGGATGAGTACGATTTATGTGGTTGTTTTAACGTATATAAAACCGCTCGAAGAGATTGACAACGCGATCCACGCCCACGTCGAATGGCTCAAAAAATGCTATGCTGACGGCCTCTTTCTCGCCTCTGGCCGCCGCCTTCCCCGCACCGGCGGGGTGATTCTGGCGAAATGTGACAGCCGGGAAATTCTGGAATCGCGTCTGAGCCAGGATCCCTTCCAGCAGCTGGGTCTCGCCCATACGGAGATTATCCCCTTTGAGGCCAGCATGGCGTCCCCCGCGCTGCAGACGCTGTTATAAGCCTGTCCCGGAGGAAACATGCAGCCGTCCTTTCACTGGATCAATGAACCTGCCGAGTGGCGCCGCGATACCGACGGCCTGACGGTGATCACCGATAAGCATACCGATTTCTGGCGTCATACCTGGTATGGCTTCGAGCGCTTCTCCGGCCATCTTTATGCCGCTGAGGTGGATGGCGATTTTACCCTGCAGGCAAAAATCTGTGCGGATTTCACCACGCTTTACGACCAGGCCGGGCTGATGATGATCGCGGACGAGCAGACCTGGCTGAAGGCGGGGATTGAGTTTAATGACGATGCCCCGGCCATCGGCAGCGTGCTGACGTTAACCCACTCCGACTGGGCCACCGGGCTTTTCCCCGGCGACCCGCGCACTTTCTGGCTGCGGCTGACCCGCAAGGGCGATGCGTTAAGGCTGCAGTATTCGACCGACGGCGAGCGCTGGCCGCTACTGCGTCTCGGCTACTTTCCGCCAGGCCCGGTAAAAGCCGGCGTCATGTGCTGCTCACCGGAGCGCGGCGGACTGGCGGTTGCATTTCGGGATATTCAGCTTTCCCCGCCGCTGGACAAAGCGCTGCACGATCTGAGCTGAACGCTAGCGGGAAGACCCGACTTTCTCTGCATCCTGAGGGCCAGGATTGCAGGCTTCGCGGGTCCCGGGCAGGTAAAAATGGCCGTGCTTATCGGGATCGGTGCCGCCCGGGCACCCTGCCCTGCCCGAGGAGTTATCGCTACTGCCGCCGTCCGAACCGTTGCCGCCGTCGGCGCCCGATATTACCGACTGGCCGTGATGGCCATGCGCTGCAGTGGCTGAAAACGCCACCAGCGCGAACACACAGACCATTAAGCGTCTGCCCATTGCTGCCTCTCCCTTATTGAAATTCCCCGCCCATCGCGTTGACGATGGGATAAGCCGTTACACCGCGATAAAAAACCGCTTTATCCACAGGGAGTATAGGGTTAAGACAGAGGGAAAGACAGGGCCGGTGTCTTCAGACATTTCGCACGCAAAATAGCCTTTATGCCGCGGTATGCGCTATCAGAAAATCAATCAGGGCTTTCACCCTTTTCGTTTTACCCGCGTTTTTCGGGTAATAGAGATAAACCGGCGGATAGGTTTTCCAGTAGTCCTCCATCACCGGTAGAAACTGTTCACGATCGGGCTGTAGCCGCCAGATAGGTTCAAACAAGCGTCCAATCCCCAGTCCATGGCGGATACCGTCTGCCATGACGTCAATATCATTGCTAATTAACTGCCCCGGCATCTCCACGGTGAGTTGCTCGCCGTGGTCATTGAGGATCAGCGGCAGGATGCGGTGGTTGGTAATAAAGCGATAGCCAATCAGCCGGTGATGGCTGAGATCGGCGGGCGACTCAGGCACGCCATATTCGGCCAGATAGGTTGAGGAGGCATATAACCCTTCGCGAAACGGTTTCATTAACGGGCGGGCGACCACCCCGCCTTCGAGAATATCGCCAAAGCGGATCCCAAGGTCGAATCGTTCTTCAATGATATTGACGGTACCGTCATAGACCGATATTTCCAGCTGGATCCCCGGGTATTGCTGACAGAAAGCCGCCATCGCCGGTTTAAGAATAAGCAGGTAGGCAAAGCGCGAGAGCGTAATTCTCACCGCCCCGGAGGGTTCCCGATTCTGGTCGCGGAGGCTCTCCAGCGATGTTTCCAGGACCTCGACCGCCGCAGCGGTCTGCTCCAGCAGCTGTTGGCCGGTTTCCGTCAGCTCGATTCGCCGGGTGGTACGCACAAAAAGCGGATGACCGATATGCTCTTCCAGCAGCTTAAGGGCATTGCTGACAGACGGCGGCGTGATTTCTAATTTCCTCGCCGCAGCCGAGATATTGCCTTCGCGCGCAATGCTCTGAAAGATGCGTATTTGATTATAAAGGGCGTTATTCATAGCATCTCCTTGCGACAGTCTCGCCTGATTATTAAGTACAGGCTAAATATTCTTAAGTCAATGACCGCCTAATCTTCACTCCCTGTGGCTCGTATACTTTTGTCTCTTCCCGCTGATAACGACTTTCCGGAGACAACGATGCGAATTTTATGTCTGGATATCCCCGCGCCCGGCGCAACGCTGGAGCACTATGCGCCGCACCTTACCGCGGAAGCCCTCCATGCCTGGGGGCTGTATAAATCTGGCTTTATCCGCGACATCTATTTCCGTCAGGACCGACCCGGCGTCGCTATTTTCCTCGAGTGCGACACCGTGGAAGAGGCGAATAACGTCATGGCCGAATTTCCGCTGGCGAAGGCGGGTTTATTAACCTTCGAGTGTATTCCACTCGGCTCGTTTATTAACTGGGAAAACCTCTTCTCTGCCGAATTTAAACCTCAGGAGTAACGATGAGAAAGCCTCATATCCTTATCGTTTCCGGGCATCCGGATCTTAACCATTCCATCGCCAACGCCACCATCCTCGATGAGCTGGCGACCGCCCTGCCTGACGCGGAAATCCGTCGTCTGGACTGGCTCTATCAGGACGGCAAATTCAAAATCGCCGCAGAGCAGGAAAGCCTGCTGCAGGCGGATGTGATTGTCTGGCAGTTTCCCTTTAGCTGGTATGGGCTGCCCGGGTTAATGAAACAGTGGCTGGACGAGGTCTTTGTCCACGGCTTCGCCCATGGCTCAACGGCGAAACTGGGTGGTAAAAAGCTGATCCTCTCCTTCACCACGGGAGCGCCACAGACGCTCTATACCGCTGACGGTTTCTTTGGCCATGCCATTGAGGAGTATCTCCTTCCCTTCGAGACCACGGCCAGGCTGTGCAATCTTGAGCTGCTGGCGCCGGTTTATACCTGCGGCATTAGCTACGCCGACCGGGATGCCGACAAAATCGCTCAGCAAAAAACGCGTGTCCGGGAACACGCGGCCAGACTGATCGCACGGCTTAAAACTCTGGTGGAATAACCCAAAGGGAGAAAATAAAGATGCAGTATACCCGGCTCGGGAAGAGTGACTTACTGGTCTCCCGCATCTGCATGGGATGTATGGGGTTTGGCGATCCGTCAACGGGCCAGCATCGCTGGACGCTGGACGAAACAGCCAGCAGGGACATCATTCGCTACGCTCTGGAACAGGGCATCAATTTTTACGATACCGCCATCGCCTATCAGAACGGCTCCAGCGAACGGTACGTTGGCCGGGCGCTGCGGGAGATGGCAAAACGCGAGGATGTGGTGCTGGCCACCAAGTTTCTGCCACGAACCGCTGCCCAGATTGCCGAGGGGATCAGCGGAAAACAGGCGATCACCCGCTCGCTTGACCAGAGTCTGCGAAACCTCGGGATGGACTACATCGACCTCTACATTTACCACATCTGGGATTACAACACCCCGGTTATCGACGTGCTGGAGGCGCTGCATGCCGCTGTCGCCGCCGGCAAGGTGCGCGCGATTGGCATTTCCAATTGTTATGCCTGGCAGCTGGCGAAGGCGAACGCCCTTGCCGAACGCGAAGGGCTGACGTCCTTTGTTTCTGTGCAGAGCCACTACAACCTGATTATGCGTGAAGACGAACGAGAGCTGTTCGGGCTGTGCGCTGAAGATAATATCGCTATGACTCCCTATAGCGCGCTGGCCAGCGGCCGTCTCGCCCGCTTAGAAGGCCACACGCGGCGAGCGATGGAAGATGATTATGCCCGGGGCAAATACGACCGCACGGCAGAGCAGGATCGGAGCATTATTGCCCGCGTCGCCGAACTTGCCGAACGGCATCAGGTCTCCATGACCGAAATTTCGCTGGCCTGGCTGCTGACTAAAGTCACCGCCCCGGTGGTCGGCGCCATGCAAAAGCATCATGTTGACGGCGCGGTCAACACTGTAGCCCTTCAACTGAGCCCGGAAGAAATCCGCTATCTGGAAGAAGCCTATCAGCCGCACTTCCTCACAGGCGTGATGGCGCAAAACACGCCACAAGCCAAAGACCATCCTCAGGTGTGGACGCTCTAACGATCCGCCCTGTGGATCGGAAAGGAGCAAATATAAAAAACGTGATTGCCGCGGCAGCCTTGTCGCTTGTGCTGTCTGATTTTGCTTATGCCAACGAACAAAGAGATGAAGCTATGATGAAAATTACCCCTTCTACCCTTACGGACGCTGATATTCAAGCGGTGTCGCCGGCGCTGGCGCGCTTCGGCCGCGAGGCCATCAGCAACGACCTCTGGCAACGTGACGCCCTGTCCGCCCGCGACCGTAGCATCGCGACCATGGCGATGCTGATTGCCCGCAACCAGCCAGGCGAGCTGAAGCACTATATTGAAGTTGCGCTCGATAGCGGCGTGACGCCAGCCGAAGTATCAGAGATCATTACCCATCTGGCGTTCTACTCAGGTTGGCCCAATGCAATATCAGCCGTCAGCGTCGCGAAAGCTATCTTTGAAGCCAGGGGCGTGACGGCAGAGGCCCTTCCCGCCGCCTCGCCAACGCTGCTGCCTCTCAATGAACAGGTAGAGAAACAGCGTGCAGAGACCGTGGAGAAAAATGTCGGTCCCATTTCGCCTGGCCTGGTTAAATTTACCGCCGACCCGCTGTTTCTCGACCTCTGGCAACGGCCCGCGCTTACGCCCCGCGACAGAAGTCTGGTGACGGTCAGCGCGTTAATCGCCGCCGGACAGAGCGCGCAGATTGGCTACCACCTAAACAGGGCGATGGATAATGGGCTTTCGGCTGAAGAGGCCGGAGAAGTGGTCGCCCAGGCAGCGTTCTACGCGGGATGGCCAAATGCGTTTACCGCCGCCCCGGTGGTCGGTGAAGTGTTGCGATCGCGCGAGAGCAAAGCTGAATAAAAAAGAATAAAGGACAGGGAAGCTGTCCTTTATTCGTCGTTAATTGTTAATTTAAAGGTACCACGAGGGCTTTCGATTAGGTCTCGCAGAAAGAACATAAACGGTCTATCGAAGTATGGAGACTTCGATCGTGAGTCTGTTCAGATCGCTCATTGAGAAAATTTCCGTTCCATATGCCGTCATGAGTCTCATCCTTTGAAAGCAGCGATCGCTGTGGCGAGACTGTAGCGCGGACATGTCTATTTGGTCAGAGATCGCCATCTTAATTCAGCTACTACACTTAATTTATTTTATCTTAAATATCAATGTATTGTGTTGTTAATTTAATATAAGTTGATGTTATAGCAATCGCTATACAGGCTCCTTAGCCATGACTGACCTGGCCACACCGCATATCGCAAGAATTTGCTCTCTCAGCCAGCGGTGACCGGGGTCGCGTTCCATTCTTGGGTGCCACATCTGCGATACCGTAATACGACGGCTTTTGAACGGCAGCTCGAAAACGTGTACCTGGTCCGTTACCTGCTGATTGAGTAAATAGAGTGCGGGTATCATGGCGATAAGATCCGATTCCAACGCCACGGACAGTGCTGTCGGAAATCCCGGTACGACGCTCGCAATTTTACGTTTTGTCCCCAGTTCGGCCAGCGCATCGTCAACGGATCCGTGCAACGCGCCCTCGGGTGACGCTACCACATGGCCCCAGGCGACATAATCACCCACGCCTATTTCTGCCTGCTCAGCCAGCGGGTGCCCTTTACGCACGACGCCAACAAACCGATCCTCAAACAGTCGTTGCAGCCGTATTTCTGGCCCCATATTACTCTGAACGCCAATCTCCAGATCAACCAGCCCTTCCCGAAGATAGCGCGACGTTTTTTCCGGCTTAGGCGCGAAGCGTATACAGACGTCCGGCGCGGCGTCGGCAACCGCTGCGATGAGCGCAGGCCCAAACGCCACCACAAAACCATCGTTTGCCCTGATGGTAAAAAGACGCGCCAGACTTCGCGCGCAGAACGTTTCAGTTGAGGGCTGCAATACCGCCCTGGCATCGTGCACTGCACGCCTGGCGTGATCCCGGGTCGCTTCGGCCCACGGGGTCAGTACCATGTTACGCCCGGCGCGCACCAGGATCGGGTCTCCTGTGACATCGCGTAACCTGCTTAATGTCCGGCTCATGGCTGAGGTGCTGAGGTTCAGACGACGTGCCGCACCTGCGACACTCGCTTCACTCAGCAATATGTCGAGTGCTACCAGCAAATTAAAATCGGGATCAGACATTCCCCTTTCTCCCAGCACATTAAGATAAGGCGTTTGATGCAACAATAAAGTGAAAATAGTGCGCCTTCCGCCCGGTAAAAGCCATCTTTATAGTTTTGTCATCCATACACTCTTCTCAGAGGACAAATGATGACGCTCTTTTCCAGCCAACCCGGCGACGAAGGACTGCCTGGCCCGGCGCGCGCACGGGTGATGGCCGCAATAATGACCACCACCTTAATGGGCGTGTTTGATGGCACCATGATCAACATTGCCCTGCCCTCAATGGCTCAGGATTTGCAGGTACCTGCCGGTATTGCCGTCTGGTTCGCCAACGGGTATCTGCTGGCGGCTGCGATGACGCTGGCGATATTCGCGGCGCTTGCGGCCCGTCTGGGTTATCGCCCCGTATTTCTGGCGGGCCTGACGACCTTTACCCTGACATCACTGGGTTGCGCGCTGGCGAATAAGCCCGAAGTGCTTATCGGTATGCGCGTGCTTCAGGGGATCGGCGGCGCGGCGACGCTGAGTATTGCCCCCGCAATACTCAGGTCCGTATTTCCCGGACGCTTACTTGGCCGCATTCTGGGGTTCCATGCCCTGCTCATTGCCTCCAGCTCCGCTATCGGCCCGGTATTGGGCGGTACGATCCTTCACACCCTGAGCTGGCAATGGCTGTTTGCGATAAACGTTCTTCCCGGCACCCTCGCCTTACTGCTGGCGGTCAGAGCGCTGCCGCGGGATGCGATCCGTATGCAGGCGCCCTTCGACACCGTGGGCGCCATATTGTCGGCGCTGCTGTTGGGTTCGACGATCATGGCGGCGAACAGCCTACAGAACGCTACTTCTCAATTCGGCAGCCTTTGCTGGATGGCTCTCGCTGCGCTGAGCGGCATGGCTTTTATCTGGCAAATCCGCCGTACGGGTCATCCCTTACTGCCGCCGAGCATGTTTAAAAATGAACGTTTTACCCTCGCGGCTTTCACGTCAATGGTTGCTTTTGTCAGCCAGGGGATCACCTTTATTGCGCTACCCTTCCTGTTTCAGAGCGAATACGGCTACAGTCCGGTAGTGTCTGCCCTGCTGTTTACGCCGTGGCCGTTAGGGATCGTGCTGATTGCGCCGCATGCAGGCCGTTGGGCGGACACGATATCAGCCCCGGCGATATCCACCCTGGGGCTGGTGATATTTGTCGTCGGTTTGATCCTGCTGGCGACGTTACCCGCCAGCCCTCCAATGTGGGATATCTGCCTGCGAAGTCTGGTGTGCGGAATAGGGTTTGGCTGCTTTCAGAGTCCCAATAACCGGGAAATGCTCTCAAACGTTATTCGTGAGCACGCGAGTTATGCGTCCGGAGTTTTATCCATTATGCGCACTTTCGGGCAGTGCCTGGGAGCCGCCGCCGTAGGCGTTCTGCTGGCAGCAAATGAAAGGTCAATTCATGTTGCGCTGTGGAGCGCCGCCGCGGCCTCTGCGGTATCGGTCGTCGTCAGCGCGAGCCGGTTGCGTAAAATCACTCATCCTGCGGAAACAGGATAAGTGCGAAAATATCACTAAACGCTACTACTCCAGCGCCAGCAGCGCAAAACGCCGATCCCGCAACCAAAGAGGAGTCCTCCGTCGGAGTTCAATAGACTAACAGAATGCTATAACTGCTGATTTATCAAGGGAAGATTGAGTTGGGTAGACTTCAGAAGACTTGAGTTTGGAGCGGGCGAAGGGAATCGAACCCTCGTATAGAGCTTGGGAAGCTCTCGTTCTACCATTGAACTACGCCCGCGAAGAGGTGCGAGAAGCATTATAGCCCTTACGCACCCTGTGACAAGCCCGCCGGATGCTGACTGGCGATAAAATAACCTTTTAGCACTTAGGTTTACTGCCCTGCGGCGGCAGATAGCGCAGCGGATCGATGGCCGTCGCCCGATAGCGGATCTGAAAATGCAGACGCACTGAGTCGGCATCCGTACTGCCCATGGTGGCGATTTGCTGGCCGGCCTTCACGCTCTGGCCGTTATTCACCATCAGCTTATCGTTGTGGGCATAGGCGGTGATGTAATCCTCGCTGTGCTTAATCATGATCAGGTTGCCATAGCCGCGCAGCTGGTTGCCGACGTAGACCACCTTGCCCGCCCCGGCGGCGTACACGGGCTGGCCGCGAGTCCCGGCGATATCAATGCCTTTATTGCCGCCATCGGCGGTGGAATAAGGCAGGACCACTTTGCCGCTGGTCGGCCAACGCCAGCAGCGCTGTCCCACCGGCGGCCAGGAGGACTGAGGTACCGCGGACGAAGGCGTGACCGCCGCCGTGCGCGTGGAGGAAGATTTTTTCTTCGTTGTCTTCGTTGAACTGCTGCCGTTAAGCTTCAGCTTCTGCCCCACCTCAATGGTGTAGGGCGGCGAGATATTATTCAGGCGGGCCAGATCGCGAACGCTGGTGCCGGTGGTGCGGGAGATGCCATACAGGGTATCGCCGCGTTTGACGGTGTAGGTCGTACCGGAATCGGAGTTGCTGGAGCAGCCGGCCAGCGCCAGGCTTACCACCAGCATCAGTGTCATAAAAACGCGTTTCATCATCAGGCATCCTGCACTTAACACAACCACTTACCTCGCAACCAGGGCGAATATCATACCAGTCCGCGGCGCAGGGCGTCATCCCTGATGGCGAAACCAATATCCCCCTGCCATCGAATACGGCCCGCGACGAACAGCGATTGCTGCTGGTGTCGCACATCGTGGTGGGCTTGCCCGCCATGGCGCGTTGCCGCTCACAGAGCGGACTCCAGGGCTTGTTTTGGTAATGCCTTTCTCCCATTTATCGGCTACCCTAGAGGCCTGAGTACATGACCCGGCGGGTTTGTGCCGGGTCATTTTTTATTTTCAGGAGTCGTCATGGCCGGGGAACACGTCATTTTACTGGATGAGCAGGATCAACCTGCCGGTATGCTGGAGAAGTATGCCGCCCACACGCTTGATACCCCTTTACATCTCGCGTTTTCCTGCTGGTTGTTTAATCAGCAGGGTCAATTGCTGGTCACCCGCCGTTCGCTGGGCAAAAAAGCCTGGCCCGGGGTGTGGACCAACTCCGTCTGCGGACATCCCCAGCAGGGCGAGACCTTCGAGCAGGCCGTCACGCGCCGCTGTCGCTTCGAACTCGGCGTGGAGATCGCCGACATCGTGCCGGTTCACCCGGCCTTCCGCTACCGGGCGGTCGCCCCGAACGGCATCGTTGAGAACGAAGTATGCCCGGTGTATGCCGCGCGCGTGGTGAGCGAAGTGCTGCCTAACGACGATGAAGTCATGGATTATCAGTGGGTTGACCTGGCAACGATGTTAAGCGCGCTGGCCGCCACGCCGTGGGCGTTTAGCCCGTGGATGGTGCTGGAAGCGGAAAATCGGGACGCTCGCCAGGCGCTGACCAACTTTGTTGCGCGTGTGCGCGGGTAAGCTGACTATTCTCCAGGCAAGGCACAGCCCTGTGCCTGTCATTAATGCCTGGCGGCGCTACGCTTGCACAGGCTTACGGTTCTGCGCTGTTGCGTAGCCCGGATAAGGCATTTACGCCGCCAGCCGCGCTACGCCAGCCTTCAGGCCTCACGTCAGACATAAAAAAACCCGGCAAGCCGGGTTTTTGCATTTCACAAGACGCGATTATTTCTGCGGACGCATTGCCGGGAACAGGATCACGTCGCGGATGGTGTGGCTGTTGGTGAACAGCATCACCATGCGGTCGATACCAATACCCAGACCGGCGGTCGGCGGCAGGCCGTGCTCCAGCGCGGTGACATAGTCTTCGTCATAGAACATCGCTTCGTCGTCGCCTGCGGCTTTCGCATCAACCTGGTCCTGGAAGCGCTGCGCCTGATCTTCGGCGTCATTCAGCTCGCTAAAGCCGTTACCGATCTCACGGCCGCCAATGAAGAATTCAAAGCGGTCGGTGATTTCCGGGTTGACGTCGTTACGGCGCGCCAGCGGAGAAACTTCCGCCGGGTATTCGGTGATGAAGGTCGGCTGGATCAGGTGGGCTTCCGCCACTTCTTCGAAGATCTCGGTCACGATACGGCCCAGACCCCAGCTCTTCTCCACTTTGATGCCGATAGACTCAGCGATCGCTTTCGCGGAATCGAAGTTATCCAGATCCGCCATCTCGGTTTCCGGACGGTATTTCTTGATTGCTTCGCGCATGGTCAGTTTTTCAAACGGCTTGCCGAAGTCGAACACCTGGTCGCCGTAAGGCACTTCGGTGTTGCCGAGAATGTCCTGCGCCAGGGTGCGGAACAGGGATTCGGTCAGCTCGATCAGATCTTTATAGTCCGCATAGGCCATGTAGAGTTCCATCATGGTGAACTCTGGGTTATGACGAACGGAGATCCCTTCGTTACGGAAGTTACGGTTGATCTCGAAGACGCGTTCGAAACCGCCCACGACCAGGCGCTTGAGGTACAGTTCCGGCGCGATACGCAGGTACATGTCCAGATCCAGCGCGTTATGATGGGTGATGAACGGACGCGCGGAGGCGCCGCCCGGGATCACCTGCATCATCGGGGTTTCCACTTCCATAAAGCCGCGGCCAACCATGAACTGACGGATACCCGCCAGGATCTGCGAACGCACTTTAAAGGTGTTGCGCGATTCATCGTTGGAGATCAGGTCGAGGTAACGCTGACGATAGCGCGCTTCCTGATCCTGCAGGCCATGGAACTTGTCCGGTAACGGGCGCAGGGCTTTGGTCAGCAGACGCAGCTCGGTGCAGTGGATAGACAGCTCACCGGTTTTGGTCTTGAACAGCTTACCGCGGGCGGCGATGATGTCGCCGAGATCCCATTTTTTGAACTGGTCGTTGTAAACGCCTTCCGCCAGGTCATCGCGCGCTACGTACAGCTGGATGCGGCCGCCAACGTCCTGCAGGGTGACGAAGGACGCTTTACCCATGATACGGCGGGTCATCATGCGGCCAGCCACGGCCACTTCAACGTTCAGCGCTTCCAGCTCTTCGTTTTCTTTGGCATCGAAGTCAGCGTGCAGTTGGTCAGAGGTATGGTCACGACGGAAATCGTTCGGGAAAGCGACGCCCTGCTCACGCAGCGCAGCCAGCTTCTCGCGACGGGTTTTCAGTTCATTATTAAGGTCAATTGCCGCGTCAGCGCCCTGTGCTTGTTGTTCAGACATGTTGGTTCCTCATAACCCTGCTTTCAAACTTGCTTCGATAAATTGGTCCAGGCTGCCGTCCAGCACCGCCTGAGTGTTGCGGGTTTCCACCCCGGTACGCAGATCTTTAATACGCGAGTCATCCAGCACGTAAGAGCGGATCTGGCTGCCCCAGCCGATATCGGACTTGTTGTCTTCCATCGCCTGCTTCTCGGCATTTTTCTTCTGCATCTCCAGCTCATAAAGCTTCGCTTTCATCTGCTTCATGGCCTGGTCTTTGTTCTTGTGCTGCGAACGGTCGTTCTGGCACTGCGTCACCAACCCGGTCGGGATGTGGGTAATACGCACCGCGGATTCTGTACGGTTAACGTGCTGCCCACCGGCGCCGGAGGCGCGGTAAACGTCGATGCGCAGGTCGGCCGGGTTAATTTCGATATCGATATCGTCTTCAACTTCCGGGTAAACGAACGCAGAGCTAAAGGAGGTATGACGGCGGCCGCCGGAATCGAACGGGCTCTTACGCACCAGACGATGAACGCCGGTTTCGGTACGCAGCCAGCCGTAAGCGTAATCGCCAATGATCTTGATGGTCACGGATTTAATGCCCGCGACTTCACCTTCGGACTCTTCGATGATCTCGGTCTTAAAGCCGCGCGCTTCCGCCCAGCGCAGGTACATGCGCATCAGCATGCTGGCCCAGTCCTGGGCTTCGGTGCCGCCGGAGCCTGCCTGAATATCGAGGTAGCAATCGGCGTTGTCGTATTCGCCGGAGAACATGCGGCGGAACTCAAGCTGCGCCAGCTTCTCTTCCAGCGTATCCAGCTCGGCGACGGCTTCGTTGAAGGTCTCTTCGTCGTCCGCTTCCACGGCCAGATCCAGCAGGCCGGCAACGTCTTCCAGCCCCTGGGACATCTGATCCAGGGTATCTACGATGGCTTCCAGGGAAGAACGCTCTTTACCCAGCGCCTGAGCGCGTTCAGGTTCATTCCAGACGTCCGGCTGTTCCAGCTCGGCGTTTACTTCTTCGAGACGCTCTTTCTTGGCATCGTAGTCAAAGATACCCCCTAAGAACGTCGGAGCGCTCCGTGAGGTCCTGAATGCGGTTTTTTACCGGATTTATTTCAAACATGGTCGGTTTCTTTTAATGGATTTGTCAAAATGCGGTGATAAGAGCGGAATTCTACCGGATTCGCGCCCTTATTCATACACTGTTGTCAATTTGGCCAGAGGTGATCGATGATCAGCTGCAGGCTGCGGTTGCCGCGGAACTCATTGATGTCGAGCTTGTAGGCTAACTGGACTTCACGCACGCCGTTGTCGGGCCAGATGGAAGTATCCACGTTGAAGGCGATACCGTCCAGCAGCGGGCCGCCGTCAACCGGCTCGACCATCACCTTCAGGTGACGCTCGCC
Source organism: Klebsiella sp. V115_8 (assembly GCF_029967715.1). Classification (NCBI taxonomy): domain Bacteria; kingdom Pseudomonadati; phylum Pseudomonadota; class Gammaproteobacteria; order Enterobacterales; family Enterobacteriaceae; genus Klebsiella; species Klebsiella sp. V115_8. Next base: position 177,242 of record NZ_JASCAR010000032.1, on the reverse strand, counting down.
CACCAGCCGCTGCTGCAGCAGGCGGAAACGGCCGTCAAACAGCGGTTCCGGGAACATCTGTCCCCACGGCCCGGCGTCGCGCAGCATCTGCGCCACTTCCATGCTCATCTCCGCCGCCGCCAGCGGCCCGTCGGAAACGACCTCGCCCTGTAACAGCGCGGGATCCAGCCACTCGGTCACCAGCTCGCCAAAGCGCTGCTGAAACTCCTCAAAGCGCGCCTCTTCCAGCGATAATCCTGCCGCCATCGCGTGGCCGCCGAACTTCAGGATCAGCCCGGGATAGAGCGTATCGAGACGCTCCAGCGCATCGCGCATATGCAGCCCCTGAATGGAGCGGCCGGAGCCTTTCAGCGTACCGTCGCCGGTGGGCGCAAAGGCGATCACCGGCCGGTGGAAACGTTCCTTAATTCGCGAGGCGAGGATGCCGACCACCCCCTGGTGCCACTGCGGATGGTACATCGCCAGCCCGCCGGGCAGGGTGTCGCTACTGCGTTCCAGCTGCTGACAGAGCGTTAGCGCTTCCGCCTGCATCCCCTGCTCGATCTCTTTGCGCGTCTGGTTGAGCGCGTCAAGCTCATTGGCTAACACGCGCGCTTCGCCAATGTTATCGCACAGCAGCAGCGCGACGCCGACCGACATGTCGTCCAGCCGCCCCGCCGCGTTCAGGCGCGGCCCGAGGGCAAAACCGAGGTCGCTGGCCGCCAGCTTTTGCGGATCGCGGTTGGCAATCTCCAGCAGCGCCTTAATGCCGGGCCGACATTTGCCAGCGCGAATGCGGCTTAACCCCTGCCAGGTGAGAATACGATTGTTAGCATCCAGCGGCACGACGTCGGCAACGGTGCCAAGCGCCACCAGATCCAGCAGCTCGGCAAGGTTCGGCGCGGCGATGCCGCGGGCATCGAACCAGCCGTTATCACGCAGAAAGGTGCGCAGCGCCAGCATCAGATAGAACGCCACCCCGACCCCGGCCAGCGATTTCGACGGAAAGTCGCAATCGCGCAGGTTAGGGTTAACGATGGCCTCCGCCGCCGGTAGCGTCTCCCCCGGCAGGTGGTGATCGGTTACCAGCACCGGGATCCCCAGCGCATGGGCATGATCGACGCCGGCATGGGACGAGATCCCGTTGTCGACGGTCATGATCATCTGCGCGCCGCGGGCGTGGGCCTGATCGACCACTTCCGGGCTCAAGCCGTAGCCGTCTTCAAAACGGTTCGGCACCAGGTAGGAGACGTTGCCGTAGCCCAGCGCGCGCAGGGCCAGCACGCTGAGCGCGGTGCTGGTGGCGCCGTCGGCGTCAAAATCGCCGACTACGACAATGTGCAACCCTTTCTGGAAAGCGTCGTGCAGCATCCCGACCGCTTTTTCAACGCCGGTGAGCTGCGTCCACGGCAGCATGCCTTTGACGCTGCGCTCCAGTTCCTGGGCGCTGCGCACCCCGCGGCTGGCATACAGCCGCTGCAGCAGCGGCGGCAGATCGGCGGGTAAATCGACGCCGTCAACCGCCTCGCGGCGGCGTAGTTGTATCTGTTGTTTCACGCGAATCAGTTACCGCTTGTCTGTTTTTTATGCTCGTCGAGGAACGCCTTCAGCTCTTTCGGCCCCTGATAGCCCGGCAGCACCATGCCGTTGCTGAGGACCATCGCCGGGGTACCGTTGACGCCCATCTGCACGCCAAGGGTGTAGTGTTTAGCGATATCCACGCTGCAGCTCGCCGGCTGCACGCCCTTGCCGTTCATAGCGTCATCCAGCGCTTTGTTGCGATCTTTCGCGCACCAGATGGCCTTCATGTCCTGCTCCGCCTGGCTCTGCAGTCCCTGGCGCGGGAAGGCGAGATAGCGCACGGTGATCCCCAGCGCGTTGTAGTCGCTCATCTGCTCATGCAGCTTGTGGCAATAACCGCAGGTGATGTCGGTGAAGACGGTAATGACGTGCTGCTCCTTCGGCGCTTTGTAGACAATCATTTCGTTGCTCAGCGCGTTCAGTTTACCCAGCAGCAGCTGGTTAGTGACATTGACCGGCTGCGCGCCGCTCACGTCGTACATCGGCCCCTGGATGATGTGCTTGCCGTCGTCGGTGACATACAGTACGCCGCTGTCGGTCAGCACCGTGCTCATCCCGGAAACCGGCGACGGTTGAATATCGGTGCTCTGCACACCCAGCTTCGCCAGCGACTGTTTAATTGCCGCGCTATCGGCATGCGCCGCCCCGGAAAGGGAAGCCGCCAGCAGGGTGAACATCAATAAACCTTTTTTCATACTCAGTCCTTTTGTTCAGCACTCACGCCCGCGGGTGGTGCTGTTGATGAAGTTGTCGCAGACGCTCGGTCGCCACGTGGGTGTAGATCTGCGTGGTGGAGAGATCGCTGTGTCCTAACAGCATCTGCACCACGCGCAGATCGGCGCCATGATTGAGCAAATGCGTGGCGAACGCATGGCGCAACACGTGCGGGGAGAGCTTTTCGCTGTCGATCCCCGCCAGCACGGCATAGTGTTTAATCCGGTGCCAGAAGGTCTGACGCGTCATCTGCTGGGCGCGCTGGCTGGGAAATAAGACATCCGACGCCACGCCGTTCAGCAGCCAGGGGCGACCATACTCGAGGTAATTTTCCACCCACAGTACCGCCTCTTCCCCCAGCGGCACCAGCCGCTCTTTATTGCCTTTGCCCACCACCCGCAGCACGCCCTGGCGCAGGCTGATGTCGCTCATCGTCAGCCCCACCAACTCCGAGACGCGCAGGCCGGTGGCATACAGCACCTCCAGCATCGCTTTGTCGCGCAACTCCAGCGGCTGCTCCACCAGCGGGGCCTGCAGCAGACGCTCAACCTGCGCCTCACTGAGATCCTTCGGCAGCCGCTGCGGCAGCTTCGGCGAGGCCAGCAGCGCGCTGGGGTCGTCCGGGCGAATTTTTTCCCGGTACAGATGCTGGAAGAAACGACGCACGGCGCTCAGCAGGCGCGCGGTGCTGGTGGCTTTATAGCCGCCGGACTGCCGCTCGGCCAGCAGCGCCTGCAGGTCGTCGCTGCCGACGCTTACCAGCGACAGGCCGCGATGGTGCAGCCACTCCACCAGCATCGTCAAATCGCGACGGTAGGCGCTGAGCGTATTCTCCGCCAGATTGCGCTCCAGCCAAAGGGCATCGAGAAACTGTTCGATTAGTGCCAGATCCTGTTTCACATCGGCCTCTTTGTTCGTTAAACGCTCTCATTATGCCTTAAGAGGACGCCTTTCTGGTACACTGCCCGCCATTCACAGCAAGAATCGAGATGTTTACGCGATGAATATAGGTCTGTTTTACGGCTCCAGTACCTGCTACACCGAAATGGCCGCGGAGAAAATCCGCGATATCATCGGCCCTGAGCTGGTGACGTTGCACAATCTGAAAGATGACTCCCCCGCCCTGATGAGCCAGTACGATGTACTGATCCTCGGCATCCCGACCTGGGATTTCGGCGAAATTCAGGAAGACTGGGAAGCGGTTTGGGACCAGCTGGACACCCTGGACCTGGAGGGCAAAATCGTCGCGCTGTACGGCATGGGCGATCAGCTGGGCTATGGCGAATGGTTCCTTGACGCGCTGGGCATGCTGCATGACAAGCTGGCGACCAAAGGCGTGAAGTTTGTCGGCTACTGGCCAACCGAAGGCTATGAGTTCACCAGCCCGAAACCGGTGATCGCTGATGGCCAACTGTTCGTTGGCCTGGCGCTGGATGAAACCAACCAGTACGACCTGAGCGACGAGCGCATCCAGAGCTGGTGCGAGCAGATCCTCGGCGAAATGGCCGAACACTTCTCCTGACGCCGCTTACTCCTGCGCCGGTTTTTGCAGCACCAGCCGGCGCAGATCCCGCCACTCTCCGGGATCCATGCTGTCCGCCGCCAGCCACAGATGCTGACCGCGTCGGGTATCGACATGGCGCAAACGCAGCAGCATACCGCTGTTGATGACCCACGGCGTCCCGAGGATCTCCCATTCGGCGTTTTGCCAGCGCAGCCGGGAATCGGTGAGCAGTTTTATCTCCCCGCGACGGGCATGGATCCGTCGCTGGCTGCGCACACAGTCAAAGACCACCAGCGACAGCAGCAGCAGCCAGATCGGGGTGTAGCTTAACGGCCAGGGAACCAGCAGCACCAGCGCCGCCACAACGCCGTGGAGCAGCAGGGAAAACCACTGCGCGCGCCAGGAGATACGGAGATCAGATTGCCACAGGACCACGTTCCCGATTCCGTGTCTGAATTAAGGTTACCATCCGCTGCAGCTCCGCATCGGCCGGTTTGCCGTGGTTCATCAGCCAGTTGAACAGATCCGGATCGTCATTTTCCAGCAGGCGAATGAACAGCTGTTTGTCAGCGTCGCTGAGGGTATCGTACTCATACTCAAAGAACGGCATGATGGAGATGTCGAGTTCGCGCATCCCGCGGCGGCATGCCCAGTGGATACGTGCTTTATTGTTAATGTCCATGTTGACCTTCCTGCAGCAAAATATAGGTTAGTTTAACCCGTTTTCTGCCGTAACTTTACAGGAATATCGCTGAATGCGAGCATCCTTCCATAAAAACCATAAAATAATGATGGGCTTATTGTTTTCCCGCGTCAGGCCGTCGCCAAACGTCAGCGCACAAATGGCCTGTTGAAAGCGCTTGCAATGCACTATAGCTCTTTTACCATTGGTCACACACACTGCGTTAAGCGATTCAGGATATGACTATGGCTTTTACACCTTTTCCTCCGCGTCAGCCTTCCTCTTCCGCTCGTCTGCCGTTAACGCTGATGACCCTGGATGACTGGGCGCTGGCGACAATTAGCGGACCGGACAGCGAAAAATATCTGCAGGGGCAGATTACCGCCGATGTGAGCAGTCTCACCGATGCCCAGCATCTGCTTGCCGCCCACTGTGACGCCAAAGGCAAGATGTGGAGCAACCTGCGCGTATTCCGCCGCGACGGCGGCTTCGCGTGGATTGAGCGCCGCAGCCTGCGCGACGCGCAGCTGACCGAGCTGAAAAAATATGCCGTCTTCTCCAAAGTCACCATCGCCGCCAACGACGATCTGGTTCTGCTGGGGGTGGCCGGCTTCCAGGCGCGCGCCGCGCTGGCGCCGCTGTTCGCCGCCCTGCCCGACGCCGCGACGCCGGTGATTAGCGAAGGCGCCACCAGCCTGCTGTGGTTTGAACACCCGGGCGAACGCTTCCTGCTGGTGACTGATGTCGACACCGCCAATCGCGTCACCGACGCGCTGCGTGGCGAAGCGCAGCTCAACAACAGCCAGCAGTGGCTGGCGCTGAATATTGAAGCCGGTCTGCCGGTTATCGACAGCGCCAACAGCGGGCAGTTCATTCCGCAGGCCACCAACCTGCAGGCGCTGGGCGGTATCAGCTTCAAAAAAGGGTGCTATACCGGCCAGGAAATGGTCGCCAGGGCGAAATTCCGCGGCGCCAATAAGCGCGCGCTGTGGACGCTGTCAGGTACCGCCAGCCGGGTGCCGGAGGCCGGAGAAGATCTGGAGCTGAAGATGGGCGAAAACTGGCGCCGCACCGGTACGGTGCTTGCGGCGGTTCAGCTGGATGATGGCCAGCTGCTGGTGCAGGTGGTGATGAATAACGATATGGAGCCGGACAGCGTGTTCCGCGTGCGCGACGATGCCGGCAGCCTGCGCATCGAACCGCTGCCCTATTCACTGGAAGACGCGTAATAAAGCGTTATGACTCCCGGCTTGCGGCGCTCGCGCCTTAGCCGGGCTACTTGACTGCAGATAACCGTAGCCACGGTAAGCGCAGCGCCACCGTGGGATTTCCAGGCCGCAGATAACCGTAGCCACGGTAAGCCGTGGGATGTTTATCAGGACTGGCCGACGTACAGATAGATCGCCAGGAAGTGACACACGCTGCCGCCGAGCACGAAGCCATGCCAGATAGCGTGGTTATAGGGAATGCGTTTGCAGACGTAGAAGATGACCCCGAGCGAGTACACCACCCCGCCGACCGCCAGCAGCGTCACACCGCCCACCGCCAGCTTTACCGCCAGCTGATAGACCACGATAAGCGACAGCCAGCCCATGGTCAGATAGGTCACCAGCGACAGGATTTTAAAGCGGTGCGCGATGGTCAGCTTAAACAGGATCCCCAGCAGCGCCAGGCTCCAGATGACGATCATCAGCCCCTTCGCCAGCGGCGAGTTCAACCCTACCAGCAAAAACGGCGTATAGGTCCCGGCGATTAACAAGTAGATGGCGCAGTGGTCGAACTTTTTCAGCCACTGTTTCGCCCGCTGATGCGGGATCGCGTGATAGAGCGTGGAGGCGAGAAACAGCATAATCATGCTGCCGCCGTACAGACTGTAGCTGGTGATCGCCGTCGCGCTGGCGTTAGTGTCCACCGCCTGCACCAGCAAGAGTACGAGGCCGACGATACCGAACACCAGCCCGATCCCGTGACTGATGCTGTTGGCAACTTCCTCTGCCAGAGAATATCCCTGAGTGATTAATGGTTTGCGCACCATATTTGACTCCGTGAAAACAAGAACGCTTTCATTGCCCACTTAGGGTAACTGAGAATGATTCCAGTGAACACCTGTTAGCTAAAATAAAACGATGTATATTTGTAAATACATTAAAATCATAAAGTTACAATTTTATTTCAACTCACAGCTGTTCCTGATTGTCTTAAAGCGTTTTGAATTCAATGACATAAAACTGGTTCTCCCCAGGATAGATGTCGCTGATGACCTGACGCAGCTGCCCGAGGGTCATATTCTCCTGTTGAGCATGCTGGTCGGTTAGCGTGTCGAGAGTCACCGTAGAGGTCGCGGTTACGGCGATGGTGCAAAAATAGCCGTCGTCTTCATAGCGCCCGACGCGCAGCACATCGCCGGGCTTAAAGTGCGACTCCGCCGCATCGCGAATGGTGATCGTTTTGCGCCCGGCGAGGATGTCCTCCTGAAAGCGCTGAAAAAAGGTAATGTCATTGGCCTGCATGATATAATTCCGTCCTGGTCATTATGAATTGTGAGTTCGCCACTGTGAGTATGTTCTCCCACGCCGCTGTCGCCAGTCTCAATAATCTTGAGATGATGGTCTACCACTACGTCATTAAGAATCGTGACAAAGTGATGTACATGACCATCCGCGAACTGGCCGAAGCCGCCGGCGTCTCCACCACCACCGTGTTGCGCTTCTGCCGCAAACTGCAGTGCGAGGGCTACTCTGAATTTCGCGTGCGCTTTAAATTATATCTTGAGCAGAACGAGCCTCAACAGGCAAATATCGGCGCCAGCGAAATCATGAGCTTTTTTAAAAGCGTTAATAATGACGAGTTCGATGAATTACTCGAGCAGGCCGTCGATATTATTCTCGCCTCCGAACGTATTATTTTCGTCGGCGCAGGCACCTCGGGCGCGCTGGCGAAATATGGCGCCCGCTTCTTCTCCAACGTCGGGAAATTTAGTAATCATATTGATGACCCCTATTTTCCGGTGACTAACGATATGGCCCGTAACGCGCTGGCGATCGTGCTTTCCGTCTCCGGCGAGACGGAAGAGATCCTGCGCTTCGCCAGCCAGTTCAGCCTGCACCGCTGCAAGGTGATGTCCATTACCAGTCACGAACACTCGCGGCTGGCCAAACTGGCCGATTTCAATCTCTCCTGGCACGTGCCGCAGACGCGCATTGGCGGTGTCTACGATATTACGACGCAAATTCCAGTGATCTATATTCTCGAAACGCTCGGACGTAAATTAGCGCGCAAAATCAGCTAAAAATAACAGCCTGTTTTTTCGATGTAACATATTACGTTTGGCGTAATTTGTTATATCGTGACATTCAATTTCACTTTGCTAGACTCGAGAGCAATAGTTATTAGAGAGATTAGCCAGGATGAAAAAATTAACCCTTCCGAAAGATTTTTTATGGGGCGGCGCGGTTGCCGCGCATCAGGTTGAAGGCGGCTGGGATCAGGGCGGCAAAGGCCCGAGCATCTGCGACGTACTGACCGGCGGGGCGCACGGCGTGCCGCGTGAAATCACCCACCAGGTTGAAGCCGGCAAATATTACCCCAACCACGAAGCGGTGGATTTCTACGGCCGCTACAAAGAAGACATCAAACTGTTCGCCGAGATGGGCTTCAAATGCTTCCGTACCTCCATCGCCTGGACCCGCATCTTCCCGCAGGGCGACGAGACCCAGCCGAATGAAGAGGGGCTGAAGTTCTACGACGACATGTTCGACGAGCTGCTGAAGTACAACATCGAGCCGGTGATCACCCTCTCCCACTTCGAGATGCCCCTGCACCTGGTGCAGCAGTACGGCGGCTGGACCAACCGTAAAGTGGTCGATTTCTTTGTGCGCTTCGCCGAAGTGGTCTTCGAGCGCTATAAGCACAAAGTGAAATACTGGATGACCTTCAACGAGATCAATAACCAGCGTAACTGGCGCGCGCCGCTGTTCGGCTACTGCTGCTCCGGGGTGGTTTATACCGAGCATGACAACCCGGAAGAGACCATGTACCAGGTGCTGCACCATCAGTTCGTCGCCAGCGCGCTGGCGGTGAAAGCGGCGCGTGGTATTAACCCGGACATGCAGGTCGGCTGCATGCTGGCGATGGTCGCCCTCTACCCTTACTCCTGCAAACCGGAAGATGTGATGTTTGCTCAGGAGTCGATGCGCGAGCGCTACGTCTTTACCGACGTTCAGCTGCGCGGTTACTATCCGAGCTATGTGCTGAATGAGTGGGAGCGCCGCGGCTTCAACATCAAGATGGAAGATGGCGACGCGCAGATCCTGCGCGAAGGCACCTGCGCTTATCTTGGCTTCAGCTACTACATGACCAACGCGGTAAAAGCCGAAGGCGGCACCGGCGACGCCATTTCCGGCTTCGAAGGCAGCGTGCCGAATCCGCACGTCAAAGCCTCCGACTGGGGCTGGCAGATTGACCCGGTCGGTCTGCGCTATTCCCTGTGTGAATTGTATGAGCGCTACCAGAAGCCGCTGTTTATCGTCGAGAACGGCTTTGGCGCCTACGACAAAGTCGAAGCCGACGGCAGCATCAACGATGACTACCGCATTGACTACCTGCGCGCCCACGTCGAAGAGATGATGAAAGCCGTCACCTACGACGGCGTCGATCTGATGGGCTATACCCCGTGGGGCTGCATCGACTGCGTCTCCTTCACCACCGGCCAGTACAGCAAACGCTACGGCTTCATCTACGTCAACAAACACGACGACGGCACCGGCGATATGTCCCGCTCGCGCAAGAAGAGCTTCAACTGGTACAAAGAGGTCATCGCCAGCAACGGTGAGAATCTGTAATTGACTGCCCTCTCCCGGCCGGGGGAGGGCAAATCGCTTATCCGCCAGACACTTCTTTACAGCTTTACCATTGCCAAAACGCGTTCGCCCGATAAGATAGGCCTCGTGAATATTTGAGGCGCTCATGATTAAGCGACAACGCAAAGCCATTCTTTTTGTCCTCCTGGCCTGTCTGGTGGTGCTGGTCTGCACCGCCCAGCGAATGGCCGGGATGCACGCGCTGGTCATGAACCTCGCTGCCGACAGCCCGTCGCTACAGCAAACCCAGGAAAAGGCCGACGCGCCGGTCACGCCGTGCGAGCTCAGCGCCAAATCGCTGATGGCCGTCCCGCCGATGCTGTTCGAAGGGGCGCTGTTGGCTATCACCCTGCTGCTGGCGGTGCTGGCGGCGATCCCGCCGCGTATCGAACGCCAGTGGCCTCCCCGCGTTATCTCCCCGCCCCGATTGCGGGTGCATCTGCGATTATGCGTCTTCCGTGAGTGAGTGATTTTCCTGACAGTTCAGGTTAATTCATCATTTACGGAGCAAATTTATGTCTATGTTATTCAGGCGACTACTGGTCTGCCTGCTTTGGCTATGGCTGCCCGTCAGCCAGGCCGCCGACAGCGGCTGGCTACGCGCCGCCGATAATCAACACGCCAGCGTGCGCCTGCGGGCGCAAACCGAGAGCAATGGCGATACCCGCCTGCTTTTAGACGTGGCGCTGGAAAAGGGCTGGAAAACCTACTGGCGCTCGCCAGGGGAAGGCGGCATCGCGCCGGCTATCGCCTGGGGCACGCCGCTGGCGGTTGACTGGCGCTGGCCGACGCCGCAGCGTTTCGACGTTGCGGGCATTTCCACTCAGGGGTATCACGGCGACATCAGCTTCCCGATGACCCTGCGCGGGAAGATACCGCCGACGCTCAGCGGCGTACTGACATTATCCACCTGCAGCAATGTCTGCATTCTCACTGAATATCCGTTTTCGCTGGATATGACGGCCCCGCCAGGGGAGGGTTTTGCCTACGATTACACCCGTGCGATGGGCACGCTGCCGCTGCGCGATGGCCTGACTTCGCAGCTGAACGCCAGCTACGTCAGCGGCAAACTGACGGTGACCGCCCGCCGTGATGCCGGCTGGCAGCAGCCAGCGCTGTTTATCGACAGCATGGAGGATGTCGATTTCGGCAAGCCGAGCTTTACCACCCGCGGCGATACGCTGACCGCCAGCGTGCCGGTCACCGATAGCTGGGGCGAAGCGGCGCCGGATCTACGCGGTAAAACGTTGTCGCTGGTGCTGGCGGATAGCGGCCAGGCGCAGGAAAGCCAGCTCGCTATCAGCGCAGGCAGCGCCGCGCCGGGAGCGGCGTTAGGCTGGGTGCTGCTGATGGCGCTGGCCGGGGGGCTTATCCTCAATGTAATGCCCTGCGTCCTGCCGGTGCTGGCGATGAAGCTCGGCTCGCTGATGCAAACCGAACATCGCGAACGCGGCGCGGTGCGCCGACAGTTCCTCGCCTCGGCGTGCGGGATCGTCGTCTTGTTCCTGGCGCTGGCGCTGATGATGACCGCGCTACGCCTGGGTAATCAGGCGCTCGGCTGGGGGATCCAGTTCCAGAACCCGTGGTTTATCGGCGCCATGGCGCTGGTGATGGTCCTGTTCAGCGCCAGTCTGCTGGGGCTGTTCGAAATCCGCCTCTCCTCCACCGCCAGCACCTTCCTCGCCACCCGAGGCGGCAACGGCTTAATGGGCCATTTCTGGCAGGGCGCCTTCGCCACCCTGCTGGCGACGCCCTGCACCGCGCCGTTCCTCGGCACCGCCGTGTCGGTGGCGCTGGTGGCGCCGCTGCCGCTGCTGTGGGGGATTTTCTTCGCCATGGGGATCGGCATGAGCCTGCCGTGGCTGCTGATCGTCGCCTGGCCGGGGCTGGCGCAACGCCTTCCGCGCCCAGGCCGCTGGATGAATCATCTGCGGGTGGCGCTGGGGGTGATGATGCTGGGCTCGGCGCTATGGCTGGTCAGCCTGCTGACGATCCACATCGGCCGTACCCCGGTGCTTACCCTGCTGGTGATACTGACCGTAGCCCTGCTGCTGGCCACCGCCTGGCACTACCGCTGGCGGACAGCGCTGCGCGCAGGGGCTCTGGCCATCGTGGTGGCCGGCGCCGTCGCCTTTGTCTCCCGGCCTGACGGCGAGGGCCCGCGCCGCGACCGGGTTAACTGGCAGCCGCTCAGCGAGCAGGCTATCGCCAGCGCCCTGGCGGAACATAAGCGGGTGTTTATTGATGTCACCGCCGACTGGTGCGTGACCTGTAAAGCCAATAAATACAACGTGCTGCTGCGCGATGACGTCCAGCAGGCGCTGTTAGCGCCGGACGTGGTCGCCCTGCGCGGCGACTGGAGCCGCCCCTCCGCCACGATTAGTCAGTTTTTAACCGACCGCGGCAGCGCCGCGGTGCCGTTTAACCAGATTTACGGACCGGGATTGCCGCAGGGAGAGATCCTGCCTGCGCTGTTAGATCGCGACCACCTCCTCGCCACCCTGTCCGCCGCCAAAGGAAACTAACATGAGAGCTATCACCGCCTTATTGCTGCTGTGCGTATCCGCCTTCAGTTTCGCCGCCCCGGCGGAAGAACCACCAGCAAACGGTAATGACCAGCTGGCGCAGCTGCTGTTTAACGATCCGAACAGCCCGCGCACCGGCGCCAAAGCGCCGAAGCTGACGATCGTCTCGTTTACCGATTACAACTGTCCTTACTGTAAACAGTTTGATCCGATGCTGGAAAAAATCGTCCACGATAACCCGGACATCCGGCTGATCGTGAAGCTGCTGCCGTTCAAGGGGCAAAGTTCGGTCAATGCCGCCAAAGCGGCGCTCTCTACCTGGCGCCAGCAGCCCGATAAGTTCTGGGCGCTGCATCAGCGGCTGATGGCGAAAAAAGGCTATCACGATGACGCCAGCATCGCCGCGGCGCAGAAGAAAACCGCCACCGACAGCGTCAGTCTCGATGACAAGACCATGGATTCGCTGAAGATGAACCTGATTTTGTCGCAGGTGCTGAATATTCAGGGCACGCCGGCGACCATCATCGGCGATCAGATGGTGGCCGGGGCGATCCCTGCTGACGAACTGGAGGGGCTGGTGAAAGAGCAGCTGGCGAAAGCCCGTGGCCAGTAAGCTCCGGCGCTGGCTGTGTGAGCTGGCGGTGTGGCTGCTGATTGGCGCGGCGGTGGGCCTGGCGGTGGATTATTTTCGCCAGCCCGCGCTGCCGCAAAACGTCAGCGCCACATCGCTGCACACCCTCGACGGCAGGACGGTGGATCTGAACGCCATGAGCCAGCAAAAGCCGCTGCTGCTGTACGTCTGGGCCACCTGGTGCGGGGTCTGTCGCTACACTACGCCGTCGGTGGCATCGCTTGCCGCCGATGGCGGCAATGTGCTGACCGTGGCCCTGCGATCCGGCGATAACGCCGCGCTGGAGACGTGGCTTGCCAGAAAGAAACTGGCGCTGCCGACGGTAAATGACCCGAGCGGCCAGCTGGCGCGGCAGTGGGACATTCGGGTGACGCCAACGCTGGTGGTGATTTATCGAGGCGAGGTGAAGTCGGTCACCACCGGCTGGACCAGCGGCTGGGGAATGCGTCTACGGCTGTGGCTGGCCTCCTGGTAGGTCAGCCACTTTACCGGACTTTATGCCGGGTGATGGCTACGCCTTACCCGGCCTACCGTTCGCCTTACCCCCATGCCCGGCAAACGCAGCGCCGCCGGGCAATTGACATCAGCGGGTTATTTACCGCCCGCCAGTTCGAGGAAACTGCCCGTCACATAGGACGCTTTGTCGCTCAGCAGCCAGGCAATGGCCTGAGCGACCTCTTCCGGCTGACCGCCGCGCCGCATCGGCAGCGAATGCTTCACCCGATCCACGCGCCCCGGTTCGCCACCGGAGGCGTGCATCTCGGTATAAATCAGCCCAGGGCGCACGCCATTTACCCGGATCCCCTGCGCCGCCACCTCCAGCGCCAGCCCGGTGGTCAGGGTATCCACCGCCCCTTTCGACGCGGCGTAATCTACATATTCTCCCGGCGAACCAAGGCGCGACGCCGCCGACGACACGTTAACTATCGCCCCGCCCTTGCCGCCATGCTGATGCGCCATGCGCTTGACCGCCTCGCGGCAGCAGAGGAAATAGCCGGTCACGTTGGTCGCCAGCACGCGGTTAATGCGCTCGGCGCTCAGGCTCTCCACCGTACACTGGGTAAAGAGGATCCCGGCGTTGTTGACCAGCGCCGTCAGCGGCTCGCCCATGCGGTCAATCGCCTCAAACATCGCCATCACCTGCGCTTCATCACTGATATCCGCCCGCAGCGCCGTGGCTTTGCCGCCGGCGGCAACAATGGTATTCACCACCTCGGTGGCAGCGTTAATATTGTGATGATAATTGACCGCGACAGTATACCCTTCCTGCGCCAGCAGCAGCGCCGTCGCCCGGCCTATTCCGCGGCTCGCGCCGCTAATCAGTGCTATCCCCATGCTTTTCTCCCAAAAAATAAAGGCGCCGCAGCGCCTTTAAAAGTATAGCTAATTCCGCACGTTACTGATATTCGCTCATCGGCACGCAGGAGCAGAACAGATTACGGTCGCCGTACACGTCGTCCAGGCGTTTCACCGTCGGCCAGTATTTGTTGTGCAGACCCGCCGGGAATACCGCCAGCTCGCGGCTGTACGGATGGTTCCATTCCCCAACGATCTCACCCTGGGTATGCGGCGCGTTCACCAGCGGGTTGTCTTCCAGCGGCCATTCACCGGCTTTGACGCGGTCGATTTCCGCGCGGATCGCCAGCATCGCGTCGATAAAGCGGTCCAGCTCCACCTTGCTTTCCGATTCCGTCGGCTCAACCATCAGCGTACCCGCTACCGGGAAGGACATGGTCGGCGCATGGAAGCCAAAGTCGATCAGGCGCTTGGCGATATCCAGCTCGCTAATGCCGGTCTCTTCTTTCAGCGGACGAATATCGAGAATACATTCGTGCGCCACGCGACCATCGCGACCGGTGTAGAGCACCGGGTAGGCGTCTTTCAGACGGGTAGCGATGTAGTTGGCGTTAAGGATCGCGTTCTGGCTCGCCTGCTTCAGCCCTTCCGCGCCCATCATACGGATATACATCCAGCTGATCGGCAGGATGGACGCGCTGCCGAACGGCGCAGCGGAAACCGCGCCCTGACGGGTCAGCATCCCTTCAATCTGCACCACGCTGTGACCCGGCACGAACGGCGCCAGGTGCGCTTTCACGCCGATTGGGCCCATACCCGGGCCGCCGCCGCCGTGCGGAATGCAGAACGTTTTATGCAGGTTGAGGTGCGAAACGTCAGCGCCGATAAAGCCCGGAGAGGTGATCCCGACCTGGGCGTTCATGTTGGCGCCGTCAAGGTAAACCTGGCCGCCGAACTGGTGCACGATCTCGCACACTTCGCGAATGGTCTCTTCATATACGCCGTGGGTCGACGGATAGGTGACCATGATGCAGGAGAGATTCGCTCCCGCCTGCTCTGCTTTTTCACGCAGGTCGGCGAGATCGATGTTGCCGTTTTTGTCGCACGCGACCACCACCACCTGCATACCCGCCATCTGCGCGGAAGCCGGGTTGGTGCCGTGCGCGGAGCTTGGGATCAGGCAGATATCGCGATGGCCTTCGTTGCGGCTCTCGTGGTAGTGGCGAATCGCCAGCAGGCCAGCATATTCGCCCTGCGCGCCGGAGTTCGGCTGCATGCAGACGGCGTCATAGCCGGTCAGTTTCACCAGCCAGTCGGAGAGCTGAGCGATCATCTGATGATACCCTTCCGCCTGCTCTACCGGGCAGAACGGGTGCAGCTCAGCGAACTCCGGCCAGGTGATGGGGATCATCTCCGCCGCGGCGTTCAGCTTCATGGTGCAGGAACCCAGCGGGATCATCGCCTGGTTCAGCGCCAGATCTTTACGCTCCAGGGCGTGCATGTAGCGCATCATCTCGGTCTCGCTATGGTAGCGGTTGAACACCGGATGGGTGAGGATCGCATCGTCGCGCAGCATCGCCGCCGGGATGGAGCGGCTGTCCAGCGCCACGTCTTTATCCAGGGTATCGATGTCCAGACCATGATCGTCGCTGACGATGGCGCGGAACAGGTTGAGCACGTCTTCACGGGTGGTCGCTTCATCGAGCGTAATGCCCACCGCGCCGTGAATATCGCTGCGCAGGTTAATCTGCAGGGCTTCGGCACGCGCCAGCACCGCGGCTTTATCCGCCACTTCCA
Source organism: Klebsiella sp. V115_8 (assembly GCF_029967715.1). NCBI lineage: Bacteria > Pseudomonadati > Pseudomonadota > Gammaproteobacteria > Enterobacterales > Enterobacteriaceae > Klebsiella > Klebsiella sp. V115_8. The sequence continues at coordinate 161,674 of NZ_JASCAR010000032.1, read as the reverse complement.
CGCACAGGGTGTCGAAGTAGTGGGCATGACGCAGCTTCAGCCCTTTCTTCTGCAGGCCATCGGCCAGAATGTCGGTCAGGCGATGAATGCGGCCTGCGATACGTTTCAGACCCGCCGGGCCGTGGAATACCGCGTACAGGCTGGCGATGTTGGCCAGCAGCACCTGCGAGGTACAAATGTTGGAGTTCGCTTTCTCGCGGCGGATATGCTGTTCGCGAGTCTGCATCGCCATGCGCAGCGCGGTATTCCCCGCCGCATCTTTCGATACGCCGATAATCCGGCCCGGCATGGAGCGTTTGAATTCATCTTTCGCCGCGAAGAAGGCCGCGTGCGGGCCGCCATAGCCCATCGGCACGCCGAAGCGTTGGGCGGAGCCGAAGACGATATCCGCGCCCTGCTTGCCCGGCGCCGTCAGCAGCACCAGCGCCATAAAGTCGGCAGCGACGCTGACAATCACTTTGCGCGCTTTCAGCTCGGCGATCAGTTTGCTGTAATCGTGGATTTCGCCGGTGGTGCCCACCTGCTGCAGCAGCACGCCGAAGACATCCTGGTGATCGAGCACTTTGTCGGCGTCATCGACGATCACGTCGAAACCGAAGGTTTCCGCACGAGTGCGCACCACGTCCAGGGTTTGCGGATGGACATCGGCGGCGACGAAGAAACGGTTGGCGTTTTTCAGTTTGCTGACGCGTTTGGCCATCGCCATCGCTTCGGCGGCGGCGGTCGCTTCATCGAGCAGCGAAGCGGAAGCGATATCCAGCCCGGTGAGATCCAGCGTAACCTGCTGGAAGTTGAGCAGCGATTCCAGACGGCCCTGGGAGACTTCCGGCTGGTAAGGGGTATAGGCGGTATACCAGCCCGGATTTTCCAGCATGTTGCGCTGAATAACCGGCGGCAGCTGCACGGCGGTGTAGCCCATGCCGATGTAAGACTTGAAGCGCTTGTTGCGACCGGCGATCGCCTTCAGCTCTGCCAGCGCGGCGAATTCGGTTGTCGCGTCGCCCACCTGCGGTGGGGTCGCCAGCTGGATATCCTGCGGCACAATCTGGCCGATCAGGGCGTTAAGCGAATCCGCGCCGACGGTCTTCAGCATCTCTTGCTGCTGCTGAGCGTCCGGGCCAATGTGACGTTCGATAAAGGCGTCGCGGTTTTCAAGCTGACTTAAAGTCTGAGTCATGAGCGATGGTTCCTGAAACGTGCGGTGAATCGTGATTGTCTGACTGGTTTGCCCGGCAAACGCTGATGCTTACCGGGCCGGAATACGCAAAATCGTCCGCGCGGCAGGAAGCCAACGCCCCTGCAGCGTGAAGGATGAAACGTATTTATTCGTCTTCTAACAGAGCTTCATAGGCGGTCGCATCCAGCAGCGCGGCAACCTGCGCTTCATCGCTGGCTTTGATTTTGAAGATCCAGCCGTCGGTGTACGGGTCGCTGTTGACCAGTTCCGGCGAGTCGTTCAGCTCTTCGTTAACGGCAACGATTTCACCGCTGATCGGGGCATAAATATCGGAAGCCGCCTTCACGGATTCGGCAACCGCGCAATCGGCGCCCGCTTCAACGGTGGCGCCCACTTCCGGCAGATCAACGAATACCATATCGCCCAGCAGCTCCTGCGCATGCTCGGTGATCCCGACGGTATAGGTGCCGTCCGCTTCTTTACGCAGCCACTCGTGTTCTTTGCTGTATTTCAGTTCTGCTGGTACGTTGCTCATCAATTCATCTCCAAAAAAGGGAAATCACACAATGGCTTTGCCATTGCGTACAAAACCAGGTTTAGTCACTTTTACCGGCATTTCACGGTTACGAATTTGCACCACCGCGGTGTCGCCAATTCCGGCCGGCACGCGAGCCAGCGCGATACTGTAGCCCAGGGTCGGCGAGAAGGTGCCGCTGGTGATAATGCCTTCTTTTTGAGTACCGTCGCTATCGGTAAAACGTACCGGCAGGCCGCCGCGCAGGACGCCTTTCTCGGTCATCACCAGGCCAACCAGCTGTTCGGTGCCCTTTTCACGCTGCATCTCCAGCGCTTCGCGACCGATAAAATTACGATCCGCCGGTTCCCAGGCAATAGTCCAGCCCATATTCGCCGCCAGCGGAGAGACGCCTTCGTCCATCTCCTGGCCATACAGGTTCATCCCGGCCTCCAGGCGCAGGGTATCGCGCGCGCCGAGACCGCACGGCTTAACGCCAGCGTCCAGCAGACCGCGCCAGAAATCCGCCGCCTGCTCGTTCGGCATGGCGATTTCATAACCCGCTTCGCCGGTATAGCCGGTGGTGGCGATAAACAGCTCGCCGGCCTGCACGCCGAAGAACGGCTTCATACCTTCCACGGCCTGACGCTGCGCGTCGGTGAACAGCGTCGCCGCCTTCGCTTTCGCCTGCGGCCCCTGGACCGCGATCAGCGAGAGATCGTCGCGAACGATGATTTCAAGGCCGTAAGGTTCAGCTTGTTCGGAAATCCAGGCGAGGTCTTTTTCGCGGGTGGCGGAGTTAACAACGAGGCGGAAATAATCTTCAGAGAGGAAATAGACAATCAGGTCGTCGATGACGCCGGCAGAGGCGGTCAGCATGCCGGTGTAGAGCGCTTTGCCCGGGGTGGTGAGCTTCGCCACGTCGTTGGCCAGCAAATAGCGCAAGAACTCTCTGGTCCGGCTGCCGTGGAAATCAACGATGGTCATATGCGACACATCGAACATGCCTGCGTCGCCGCGCACCGCATGGTGCTCATCAATCTGGGATCCGTAATGCAGCGGCATCATCCAGCCATGGAAATCCACCATGCGCGCGCCGCACAGCGTGTGTTGTTCATACAACGGAGTCTGTTGAGCCATCTTTTCCTCATCGAATAAAACGGAACCAGCCACGAGATTGTCGGCGATTTTTCGCCACGAAATGGGGCGTCGGCATCGCTGACGGACACCGACGCAAACGTTCTCTTTTGCCTGAACTTACCACCGAACCCGGCGCTAAACCATAAGCTCATTCAGGGCATCACATTAGCTTATGACTAAAATCCGCCGAAAAGCCTACAGAGTTATTGACTGGAAAAAAGCGATTTACGCCACATAAAATTAACAATACCGCGGCTCGAATTAGGTAATGATGGTGTTTTATGCGATTTTATAGCCCTAATTTCTTTAACAAAAAAAAGGACGCATTAATAAAACTAATGCGAAAAAAGAGGTGAAATTAGAATATTTCAAATGAGGGGGAAAACCCGGCGCGCAGGCCGGGTGAAAGAAGTGTGACGCGGTTAACGTAACCAGGCAGGCAGATCGTTAAGGCCCATCGCCTGGCGAATCAGCTGCGGTTTCACGCCCGGCAGCGTATCGGCCAGTTTCAGCCCCATGTCGCGGAGGAACTTCTTCGCCGGATGGCTACCGGAAAACATGTCGCGGAAGCCCTGCATACCCGCCAGCATCAGCGCGGCGCTGTGCTTGCGGCTGCGCTCGTAGCGGCGCAGATAAAGATGCTGGCCGATATCTTTGCCCTGGGCGTGCAGACGCTTCAGTTCGTCGATAAGCTCGGCCGCATCCATAAAGCCGAGGTTGACGCCCTGCCCGGCCAGCGGGTGGATGGTATGCGCGGCATCGCCGACCAGTGCCAGGCGGTGGGCGGCGAACTGGCGGGCATAGCGGCCGGTCAGCGGGAAGACTTCACGTGCGCTTTCCAGCTGGCAGAGGCCAAGGCCATTATCGAAGGCGATATTCAACGCCTGGTTAAAGGTGGCTTCATCAGCCTCCTGCATCCGCTGCGCCTCCGCCGGCGACAGCGACCAGACGATCGAGCACAGGTGCGGATCGCAGAGCGGCAGGAAGGCGAGGATCCCGTCGCCATGAAATACCTGGCGCGCCACCGCCTGATGCGGCTCAGCGGTACGGATAGTCGCCACCAGCGCGTGATGATGGTAATCCCAGAAGGTCAGCGGAATATCGGCTTTATTGCGCAGCCATGAATTCGCCCCATCGGCGCCGATCACCAGACGCGCGGTGAGCATGCTGCCGTCCTGCAGGCTGAGAAAGGCCTCATTTTCGCCCCACGCCACCTGCTGCAGTTGCGCAGGCGCCAGCAGGGTGACGTCGGCGCAGCGCTGCGCCTTCTGCCACAGCGCATAATGCACCACGGCGTTTTCAATAATATGGCCCAGATGGCTGAAGCCCATGCTCTGGTCATCAAAGCTAATGCGGCCGAAGCTGTCTTTGTCCCACACTTCCATTCCGTGATAGCAGCTGGCGCGTCGGGCAACGATCTCGCGCCAGACGTCCAGCTTCGTCAGCAGCTTTTCGCTGGCGGCGTTTATTGCCGACACGCGCAGCGCCGGCGGCGCATCGGCAGCCAGCGGCTGCGGCTCCGCTTTCTCCAGCACCGCGACGCGCAGGCCGCTGCCCTGTAAACCGCAGGCTACCGCCAGCCCCACCATTCCACCGCCAACAATGGCAACATCAACACTTTGCACGTTCTACTCCTTAACGGGGAACCCAACCGAGGGTACGCTGCGCCAGCGCATCGCGCGCCGGGGTAAATAATTCCATGGCCATCAGACCGACATTGCGCCCCGCCACCAGCGGCGCCCAACGGTTGGCAAACAGATGCACCAGCCCATCGGTCACGCCGATGGTGGCGGCTTTATCCCCTGTTCTGCGCGCCTGATAGCGACACAGCAGCGGATAATGGCCGACATCTTCGCCGCTGAGATGGGCGTCAGCGAGCAGCTCCGCCAGACTCATCACATCGCGCAGGCCGAGATTAAAGCCCTGCCCGGCAATCGGGTGCAGCGTCTGCGCCGCGTTACCGACCAGCGCCAGGCGGTGCGACACCGCGCGGCTGGCGGTGGTGAGGGCCAGCGGATAGACGCTGCGCTTCCCGGCGTGGGTAATCCGCCCCAAACGCCAGCCGAAAGCCTGCTGAAGCTCCTGACAAAAGCGTTCGTCAGACCAGCTCAGCACCTCGTCGCGGCGCGACTGCGGATGACACCACACCAGCGAGCAGCGCCCTTGCGACATCGGCAGCATCGCCAGCGGGCCATGCTCGGTAAAACGTTCGAAAGCGCGGCCTTCGTGGGGCAGCGCGGTGCTTACGTTGGCGATAATCGCCAGTTGCTCATAGGGCTGTTGTTGCCAGCTGATGCCGCAGCGGGCGCCCAGCGACGAACGCGAACCGTCCGCCGCCACCAGCAGCTTGCCGCTGATCGTTTCGCCCCCCTCAAGGGTAAGGCTGACGCTCTCCTGGCTGCGGCTGACCGCTGCCACCTTCGCCGGGCAATGCAGCGTCACGCCCGGCGCCTCGCGCAGCAGGCTAAACAGGCGCTGGCCGACATCGTGGAGTTCAACCACCTGACCCAGCGCCGGCAGGCGATAATCCGCCGCCGCCAGATTCACAAAACCGGCATGGCCGCGGTCGCTGACGTGTACCCGCTGGATAGCCGTCGCCCGCTCGGCGAGACGTTGCCAGACACCGATGCGCGCCAGCTGCTGGCAGGTGCCGGCGGCCAGGGCGATCGCCCGGTCGTCGAAGCCGGGATGGCGAGCCGACTGGGGATCCTGCGCCTCAATCAGATGGACCGGCAGCGCGCCGCCGGTCAAACGGGAGATGGCCAGGGCGAGCGTCGCCCCGGTCATCCCGCCGCCGACGATCAGCACGCTCATGACTGGCGCGCCGCCGCCATCAGCGCTTCGATCTCATCCGCCTTCTTCACCACGCCGGCGGTGAGATTTTCGTTGCCGTCTTCGGTAATGACGATGTCATCTTCAATACGGATGCCGATGCCGCGGTACTGCGCCGGCACGTCGGCGTCGGCGGCGATATACAGCCCCGGTTCGACGGTCAGCACCATCCCCGGCTCCAGGACGCGAGAACGGTCGGTGTCGTAGTGACCGACATCGTGTACATCCAGCCCCAGCCAGTGGCTCAGACCGTGCATAAAGTACGGGCGGTGGGCATTGTTGGCGATCAGCTCGTCAACCTCGCCTTTGAGGATCCCCAGCCGCACCAGGCCGGTGATCATAATGCGCACCACTTCCTGGTTCACCTGGCAGATTGAGGTGCCCGGGCGGTAGAGTTCCAGCGCGGTCTCCAGCGATTCCAGCACGATATCGTAGATTTCGCGCTGCGGCTGGCTGAATTTGCCGTTCACCGGGAAGGTGCGGGTAATGTCGCCGGCATAGCCGCGATACTCGCAGCCGGCGTCAATCAGCACTAAGTCGCCGTCGCGCAGTTCAGATTCGTTTTCGGTGTAGTGCAGAATGCAGCCGTTTTCGCCGCCGCCAACGATGGTGTTATAGGAGGGGAAGCGCGCGCCGTGGCGATTGAATTCATGGAGAATTTCGCCCTCCAGCTGATACTCGAACATGCCAGGGCGGCATTTTTCCATCGCCCGGGTATGGGCCAGGGCGCTGATCTCCCCGGCGCGGCGCATCACGGCCAGCTCTTCCGCGGATTTGAACAGGCGCATCTCATGCACAATGGGCCGCCAGTCGATCACCGAGTTCGGCGCCTGCAGGTTCTGCCGCGAGCCTTTGCGGAGTTTTTCGAGGGCGTTGAACACAATCTCATCGGCATAGGCATATTCGCCCTGGGCAAAATAGATAGCGTCCAGACCGTTGAGCAGCTGATACAGCTGCTGGTTGATTTCGCTGAACGCCAGCGCCCGGTCAACGCCCAGCTTCGCCGGCGCGGCCTCCTGGCCCAGACGGCGACCGAACCAGATCTCAGCGGTCAGATCGCGAACCCGGTTGAACAGCACGCTATGGTTGTGGGTTTCATCGCTTTTAATCAACACCAGCAGCGCTTCCGGTTCGTTGAAGCCGGTGAAGTACCAGAAATCGCTGTTCTGCCGGTAGGGATATTCCGAATCTGCACTGCGCACCGCTTCCGGTGCGGCGAAAATCAGCGCCGCGCTGCCTGGCTGCATCTGCGCCAACAGCGCCTGGCGACGCGAGAGAAATTCCTGCTGAGTCATGACGCCCCCTGAACGAATTTTAGTTAGTGTAATGTCGGTTTGCGGACTTCCGGTGCGGTTGGCTGCTGACGCGCAAAGGTGTCGTGGCACAGCAGTGCGGCAACGCGGACATACTCGATAATCTCCTCCAGAGACATCTCCAGCTCTTCCTGATCTTCGTCTTCATCGTAGCCCAGCTGGGCAATATTACGCAGATCGTCAATCGCTTCCCCGGTTTCGTCTTTCACTTTATCCAGCTTCGGCTGGCTAACGCCAAGGCCGAGAAGGAAGTGGTTGACCCAGCCGGCGAGGGCGTCGGCGCGGTCAAAGACGCTCACCGCATCGCCTTCCGGCAGATACAGTTGAAAGAGGAAGCCGTCGTCATCCAGTGAGTCGCTGATGGCGGAATGCATGTTACGCAGCGCCTGGGCCAGCTCATGGCCGAAGGCGAGACCTTCGTTGGTCAGGTCGTGCACCAGCGGCTGCCAGCTGCTGTCCGTGTTGCCGCCGCACAGTAATCCGCTGATCAAACCGTGCATCTCGGCCGGGGTAAGCCCTACCCCTTGTTGGTTCAGTAACTGGTCTACATCGTTGTAACCAGGCATTTCGTTCTGTATAGACATGCGCATTCGTCATCGTTGGGAGGAATATTCATGGTATGCTACCACTTTGGACCCTGGTGAACCAGAATAGGGCTTGTATCTTCGCACCAGGGTAGCTATAGTGTCGCCCCTTCGCAGACCCGGGTCAGGGTGTGAAGGCAGCGCAGTCAATCAGCAGGAAGGTGGCATGTCTGCACAACCCGTAGATCTCCAAATTTTCGGCCGTTCACTGCGAGTGAATTGCCCGCCTGAACAAAGGGATGCCCTGAATCAGGCAGCTGAAGACCTTAATCAGCGGTTGCAAGATTTAAAAGAACGCACTAGAGTCACAAATACTGAGCAGCTGGTCTTCATCGCCGCGTTGAACATCAGCTATGAGTTGACTCAGGAAAAAGCGAAGACCCGCGACTACGCTTCCAGTATGGAGCAGCGCATTCGCATGCTTCAGCAGACCATCGAGCAAGCATTGCTTGAGCAAGGTCGCATAAGCGAAAGACCAGGGTCGAAGTTTGAATAACACTTTGCAGTTAACTGTGTTAGAGTAACTCCAGGAACAAAATTTCTCTGAGATGTTTGCAAGCGGGCCAGTCCCCTGAGCCGATATTTCATACCACAAGAATGTGGCGCTCCACGGTTGGTGAGCATGCTCGGTCCGTCCGAGAAGCCTTAAAACTGTGACGACACATTCACCTTGAACCAAGGGTTCAAGGGTTACAGCCTGCGGCGGCATCTCGGAGATTCCCTTCCTTACCTCGCATTATTTCCCCACGCCTGTTTTCGGCTGATGCCGCACTGTATTACACTGTTTTCTATTGTTACGCCTGCTCGCCATGAGACCTGCATGACTCTACAGCCCGATACCCTGCTCTCCCGCCAGCGCATTCGCCAGCAGATCCGCGAGCGTCGACGCGCGCTCAGCCCTGAGCAACAGCGGCAGTTTGCCCTGCAGGCCGCAGAGCGGATGATGGCCTGGCCGCCGGTGGTTCTCGCCCACACCGTGGCGCTGTTTCTCTCCTTTGACGGCGAGCTGGACACCCAACCGCTGATCGACCAGCTCTGGCGGGCCGGTAAGCGAGTCTATCTCCCGGTGCTGCATCCGTTTAGCCCCGGTAACCTGCTGTTTTTACATTACCATCCGCAGAGCGAACTGATAGTGAATCGCCTGAAGATCCGCGAACCGAAGCTCGACGTGCGCGACGTGCTGCCGCTCGCTGAACTTGATGTGCTGGTCACCCCGCTGGTGGCCTTCGATGCCGGCGGCCAACGGCTGGGGATGGGTGGCGGTTTTTACGACCGGACGCTGCAAAACTGGCAGCAGTATCGCCTGCAGCCGGTGGGCTACGCGCACGACTGCCAGCAGGTGGACACCCTGCCGAGCGAAGAGTGGGATATCCCGCTGCAGGCGGTGATCACCCCGGGCAAAACCTGGTGTTGGTAGGTACGCGGGGACGAGAAATTCAGCCTGGAAAGTATTAACAAAAAAACGGGCAGGTACGCGACCTGCCCGAGAGGCAAAAATGATTAGAACAGCAGACGGGCGCGGATAGTCCCCGGGATCGCTTTCATTGCCTGCAGCGCCTGCTGGGCAACGTCTTCTTCCGCTTCGATATCAATAACCACGTAACCCATCTGCGGCGACGTTTGCAGATACTGGGCGGCAATGTTGATGCTCTGCGCGGCGAAGATCTGGTTGATGGCGGTCAGGACGCCCGGCCGGTTCTCATGGATGTGCAGCAGACGGCGTCCGCCGTGCAGCGGCAGAGAAACTTCCGGGAAGTTAACCGCCGACAGGGTTGACCCGTTGTCAGAGTACTTGGCCAGCTTGCCGGCCACTTCCAGACCGATGTTCTCCTGCGCTTCCTGAGTGGAGCCACCGATATGCGGAGTCAGGATCACGTTATCAAATTCGCACAGCGGCGAAGTGAAGGGGTCGCTGTTGGTCGCGGGTTCGGTCGGGAAGACGTCGATTGCCGCCCCGGCCAGATGCTTACTCGCCAGCGCATCGCATAGCGCCGGAATATCCACCACGGTACCGCGGGAGGCGTTGATCAGCAGCGCGCCCGGCTTCATCAGCGCCAGCTCTTCCGCGCCCATCATATTTTTGGTGGAGGCGTTTTCCGGCACGTGCAGGCTGACCACGTCGCTCATGTTCAGCAGGTCGGAGAGATGCTGTACCTGAGTGGCGTTGCCGAGCGGCAGTTTGTTTTCAATATCATAGAAGAAGACATGCATCCCCAGCGATTCCGCCAGAATGCCGAGCTGGGTGCCGATGTGGCCGTAACCGATAATCCCCAGTTTCTTGCCGCGCGCTTCAAAGCTCCCCACCGCCAGCTTATTCCATACGCCGCGATGCGCCTTGGCGTTGGCTTCCGGCACGCCGCGCAGCAGCAGCAGCAGCTCACCGATCACCAGCTCGGCCACCGAACGGGTATTAGAGAATGGCGCGTTAAACACCGGAATACCGCGCTTCGCGGCGGCGTTCAGATCGACCTGGTTGGTACCGATGCAGAAGCAGCCGACGGCAACCAGTTTTTCCGCCGCGGCGAAAATCTCTTCAGTCAGATGGGTACGGGAACGCAGGCCGATGAAATGGGCATCACGGATCGACGCTTTCAGCTGTTCGGAATCCAGCGCGCCTTTATGAAATTCAATGTTGGTGTAACCTGCCGCGCGAAGGCTATCGATTGCCTTTTGATGCACACCTTCAACCAGCAGAAATTTAATCTTGTCTTTTTCCAGTGATACCTTAGCCATTTCCCCGTCCTGTTTTGTCTTAACTGATGTCGTGCTGAACGAAAGTTCGTCTCAGCAACATATCAAAAAAAACTATCGCGGCAATATGAACGTTTGCGTCGCCGTCCTGAAGAAATGTCATTCAGAAGGAAATGGCAGGACAAAACACCAGAAAGATAATGAACGGTAGCGCGTTAATCAGAATGGTTGCACAAATGTGACAGAAGTCACTAAATTGCACCAGGTGAAAAAATATTTGCGAGGGAGCCGGTTGGCTCCCTGCGGACAGACTATTTTACGATGGTTTTCACACCGTCAGCGGTGCCGATCAGCGCCACGTCGGCGCCGCGATTGGCGAACAGCCCTACGGTCACGACGCCAGGAATGCCGTTAATCGCGTTTTCCAGCGCGATAGCATCGAGAATTTCCAGGCCGTGCACGTCAAGGATCACGTTGCCGTTATCGGTCACCACGCCCTGACGGTATTCCGGACGACCGCCCAGCTTGACCAGCTGGCGTGCAACGGCGCTGCGCGCCATCGGAATGACTTCAACCGGCAGCGGGAATTTGCCCAGAATATCGACCTGCTTGGAAGCATCGGCGATGCAGATAAATTTATCGGCCACCGAAGCGATGATCTTCTCACGGGTCAGCGCCGCGCCGCCGCCTTTGATCATCTGCATGTGACCGTTGATCTCATCCGCGCCGTCAACGTAGATCCCCAGGCGATCGACGCTGTTGAGATCGAAGACGGTGATCCCGAGGCTTTTCAGCTTCTCGGTGGAGGCATCGGAGCTGGAGACCGCCCCTTCGATCTGCCCTTTCATGGTGCCCAGCGCGTCAATAAAATGGGCCGCCGTCGAGCCGGTGCCAACGCCCACAATGGTCCCTGGCTGTACGTATTGCAGCGCTGCCCAACCTACCGCTTTTTTCAGTTCATCCTGCGTCATAATCATGGTCCGAGATGTGAATGCCTGTGGCGCATTATAGAACATCGACAGTGGAAATGTCCCTGCGATGCAGATCACACAACAGAGCAGACCAATTTCGTCTGTATCAAATAAAAATTTATGTCATAGTGCGAGATAACGATTAGTTATGGGGGCACGCCAGAATAATGAAACGACCGGACTACAGGACACTACAAGCGCTGGACGCGGTGATTAGAGAACGAGGATTTGAGCGCGCCGCGCAGAAGCTATGTATTACCCAGTCCGCCGTCTCACAGCGAATTAAGCAGCTGGAAAATATGTTCGGCCAGCCGCTGCTGGTACGTACCGTGCCGCCGCGCCCAACCGAGCAAGGACAAAAATTGCTGGCTCTGTTGCGCCAGGTTGAACTGCTGGAAGAGGAGTGGCTGGGCGACGAGCAGACTGGCTCCACGCCGCTGTTGCTGTCGCTGGCGGTGAACGCCGACAGTCTGGCGACCTGGCTGCTGCCGGCGCTGGCTAATGTGCTGTCGGACTCCCCTATTCGTCTCAACCTGCAGGTGGAAGATGAAACCCGCACCCAGGAGCGCCTGCGCCGTGGCGAAGTGGTCGGCGCGGTAAGTATCCAGCCACAGGCGCTGCCAAGCTGCCTGGTGGATCAGCTCGGCGCGCTCGATTACCTGTTTGTTGCCTCAAAAGAGTTTGCGCAACGCTACTTCCCGAACGGCGTAACGCGTTCGGCGCTGCTGAAAGCCCCGGTCGTCGCCTTCGACCATCTGGACGATATGCATCAGGCCTTTCTGCAGCAAAACTTCGACCTGCCACCGGGCAGCGTCCCCTGCCATATCGTCAACTCGTCGGAAGCCTTCGTCCAGCTGGCGCGCCAGGGCACTACCTGCTGTATGATCCCGCATCTGCAGATCGAAAAAGAGCTCAACAGCGGCGAGCTTATCGATCTCACTCCCGGCCTGTTTCAGCGCCGTATGCTCTACTGGCACCGCTTTGCCCCGGAAAGCCGCATGATGCGGCGGGTGACCGATGCGCTCATCGACTACGGTCACAAGGTGCTGCGTCAGGATTAAACCGCGGGCATAAAAAAAGCCACTTCGCTGAAGTGGCTTTTTTGTTTCTCTCGTTTACTGGGCCGGTTTCGGCGCTTCAGCCGGTTTCGCCGGAGCCGCGGCCTGCGCCGGCTGCAGTTCAAACACGACGTCGACCTGGTCGTCAAACTGGATAGTCGCCTGCTCGTAGGTTTCCTGGGCGGAAACCGGCGCAGCGTCAGCGGCCTTCATCATGCGAACCATCGGGCTCGGCTGATAATTAGAGACATGGTAGCGCACGCTGTACACCGGCCCCAGCTTGCTGTGGAAACCTGCGGCCAGCTCCTGCGCCTGGTGCACGGCGTCGTCGATCGCCGCTTTACGCGCTTTATCTTTGTAAGCGTCCGGTTGCGCAACGCCCAGCGAGACGGAGCGAATTTCGTTCAGACCGGCTTTCAGGGCGCCATCCAGCAGACCGTTGAGTTTATCCAGCTGGCGCAAGGTCACTTCGACGGTGCGCACCGCGCGATAGCCTTTCAGAATGCTTTTCCCGTTCTGATAGTCGTAATCAGGTTGGGTACGCAGATTCGCCGAGTTGATGTCTTTTTTCGCAATGCCGCTCTTTTCGAGGAAAGAAAGGTATTGCGCAACGCGATCGTCAGCCTGTTTTTTTGCCGATGCGGCATCTTTTGCCGCCACGTTCACTTCGATCGCCAGGGTAGCGATATCTGGAACCGCAGCAACGCTTGCTGTGCCTGAAGTCACAATGTGCGGACCGTCCGGCAATTCGCTTGCCTGTGCCGCCATCGTGCTAAATCCGAGTGTTGCCGCCAGGGCTAAGACTTTTAACTTCACTGTCGTTTCTCCATGTTACTTAAATCGCCCTTACGGGACGCATGCCAGCAAGCTTAGCGCGTACAGCAGGAAAGTCCATCGGACAACGCTTAGTTGAGCAACGCCTGGATATGGACGACGCCCTCTTTTGCCAGCTGAAACGCAATAAACCACATGACGGCGCCGACCACAATGTTGATGATCCGCTGGGCTCTGGCGGTACGCAGCCGCGGCGCCAGCCAGGCGGCCAACAGCGCCAGACCAAAGAACCACAGGAAAGAGGCGCTAATGGTTCCCAGCGCAAACCAGCGCTTCGGCTCCATCGCCAGCTGGCCTCCCAGGCTGCCCAGCACCACAAACGTATCCAGATAAACGTGCGGATTCAGCCAGGTGACCGCCAGCATAGTGATAATGATTTTCCAGCGCCCCTGCTGCATCGCCTCGGCGCTGGCGAGCTCAAGATTCTGACTGAACGCCGTCTTCAGCGCGCCAAAGCCGTACCACAGTAAAAAGGCCACGCCGCCCCAGGTCACGAGCGCCAGTAGCCAGGGAGACTGCATCAGCAGCGCGCTGCCGCCAAAAATGCCGGCGCAGATCAGCAGCAAGTCGCTGACGGCGCACAGCAAGGCAATCATCAGGTGATACTGACGACGGATGCCCTGGTTCATCACGAAAGCATTTTGTGGGCCAAGCGGCAAAATCATTGCCGCTCCCAGGGCAAGGCCCTGAAAGTAATAGGTAAACATGAGGATTTTTCCGCTGTCTTCGAGAGTGGCGCTGACTATAACGCGAATAAATTATTAGCGGAAATTGAAAGTATTAATCATTAATAAGCGAAGCTAATAATGAGCCATTAAAAAAGGCCGGCATGGCCGGCCTGAGTCACTGAGTGGTGGTTTACTCGGCTTTTTCCGGCAGGCGCACCACATGAACATCCATCTGCGGATACGGGAAGCTGATGCCATTGGCGTCAAATTCACGCTTGATGCGCTCGAGGATATCCCAGTAGACGTTTTGCAGATCGCTGCTTTTGCTCCACACGCGCACCACGAAGTTCACCGACGAGGCGCCGAGTTCGTTCAGGCGCACCGTCATTTCCCGATCGCGCAGAATACGATCGTCAGATTCGATAATCGAGGTCAGGAGCTGCTTCACCTTGTCGATATCGGCATCGTAAGAGACGCCGATAATAAACTCATTGCGGCGCGCCGGTTCGCGGGAGAAGTTAATGATGTTGCCGGCGATAATTTTGCCGTTCGGCACCACCACGATTTTGCCATCGACGGTGCGCAGGGTCGTGGAGAAAATCTGCACATTCTGTACGGTACCCGCAATGCCGCCGAGATCGACATATTCACCGGCGCGGAACGGGCGGAACATCACCAGCAGTACGCCAGCCGCGAGGTTAGACAGTGACCCCTGCAGCGCCAGACCGACGGCTAAACCCGCGGCGCCCAGCACCGCAATGACCGAGGCGGTCTGCACGCCCACGCGGCCCAGGGCGGCAATCAGCGTAAAGGCGATAACCGCATAGCGCACCAGCGCGGAGAGGAAATCGGCAACGGTGGCGTCAATTTTACGCGCCAGCATCAGGCGGTTGACGGTGTTAGAGACGACGCGCGCCACGATCATCCCGACGATCAGGATAGCGATAGCCGCGACGATGTTGACGGCATAGCTCAGCAGCAGCTCCTGGTTGCGTGCCAGCCACGTCCCGGCGTGGTTGATGCTATCGACAACGTTCAAATCTTCCATTTAACATTCCTTATGAATCCCCCAGGGGGAAGTAAATAACTCAGCCTGCGACAGGGCAGTCAGGTTATAGGGTAAACAATAAGTGCACGTTTTGCCAAATGGATCACAGTTTTCTGCCGCGCTATCCTGTTGTTAAGCTAATAAAAAAGCCCGCATTGCTGCGGGCTTCAGGGTAAGAAACAGATTTTTCTTACAGAACGTCGATCGCGTTCAGCTCTTTAAATGCCTGCTCCAGACGAGTCACCATGGAAGTCTGTGCAGCACGCAGCCATACGCGCGGATCGTAGTATTTCTTGTTCGGCTGGTCTTCGCCTTTCGGGTTGCCCAGCTGGCCCTGCAGGTAAGCTTCGTTAGTTTTGTAGTACTGCAGGATACCGTCCCAGGTTGCCCATTGGGTGTCGGTATCGATGTTCATTTTCACTACGCCGTAGCTGACGGAGTCTTTGATTTCCTGAGCGGAAGAACCGGAACCGCCGTGGAAGACGAAGTTCAGGCTGTTGTGCGGCAGGTTGTGTTTCTTGGAAACATATTCCTGAGAGTCGCGCAGGATAGTCGGGGTCAGAACGACGTTACCCGGTTTGTACACGCCGTGTACGTTACCGAAGGAAGCGGCGATGGTGAAGCGCGGGCTGATTTTGCTCAGCTCGGTGTACGCGTAATCCACGTCTTCCGGCTGGGTGTACAGGGCGGAAGCGTCCATGTGGCTGTTGTCCACGCCGTCTTCTTCGCCACCGGTGCAACCCAGTTCGATTTCCAGGGTCATGTCCATTTTGGCCATGCGCGCCAGGTATTTAGAGCAGATTTCGATGTTTTCGTGCAGAGACTCTTCAGACAGGTCGATCATGTGAGAAGAGAACAGCGGTTTGCCGGTAGCGGCGAAGTGTTTTTCACCCGCGTCCAGCAGGCCGTCGATCCACGGCAGCAGTTTCTTCGCGCAGTGGTCAGTGTGCAGGATAACCGGCACGCCGTAGTGCTCAGCCATCTGGTGCACGTGGTGCGCGCCAGAGATAGCGCCGAGGATAGCAGCACCCTGAGGAACGTCAGTTTTCACGCCTTTACCTGCGATGAACGCCGCGCCGCCGTTAGAGAACTGAACGATAACCGGAGAGCGAACTTTCGCAGCAGCTTCCAGAACGGCGTTGATGGAGTCAGTACCTACGCAGTTTACCGCCGGCAGTGCAAAGTTGTTTTCTTTCGCTACCTGGAACACTTTCTGAACGTCGTCGCCAGTGATGACGCCCGGTTTTACGAAATCAAAAATTTTAGACATGTTACTTAGTCCTGTATCTGTATCTTCGACCGTTGAAGAAGGTTCGCGAGCCCTTAAGCGCGCTGAAAAACAGGCGGGTTTCCCCGCCTGAACTGAATTACTGCTTAGCGCGCTCTTCGAGCATCGCTACTGCCGGCAGGACTTTGCCTTCGACGAATTCAAGGAACGCGCCGCCGCCAGTGGAGATGTAGGAAATTTTGTCAGCGATGCCGAACAGGTCGATCGCTGCCAGGGTGTCGCCGCCGCCGGCGATGGAGAAACCTTCGCTGTCCGCGATAGCGTTAGCCACGATTTCAGTCCCTTTACGGAAGTTCGGGAATTCGAATACGCCAACCGGGCCGTTCCACAGGATGGTTTTGGCGTTTTTCAGGATGTCAGCCAGTTTCTGTGCGGAAACGTCGCCGAGGTCCAGAATCTGCTCGTCATCTTTAATGTCGTTAACAGATTTCAGAGTCGCCGTTGCGGTTTCGGAAAACTCGGTCGCGACGCGAACGTCAGTCGGAACCGGGATATCGCAGGTGCTCAGCAGGCGCTTGGCTTCATCAACCAGATCCGCTTCGTACAGGGATTTACCGACGTTGTGGCCCTGAGCGGCAACGAAGGTGTTGGCGATACCGCCGCCGACGATCAGCTGGTCAGCGATTTTAGACAGGGAATCCAGCACGGTCAGTTTGGTGGATACTTTAGAACCACCGACGATAGCGACCATCGGACGAGCCGGCTCTTTCAGCGCTTTACCCAGCGCGTCCAGTTCAGCGGCCAGCAGCGGGCCTGCGCACGCCACGTCAGCAAATTTGCCGATACCGTGGGTGGAAGCCTGCGCGCGGTGCGCGGTACCGAAAGCGTCCATCACGAACACGTCGCACAGCGCGGCGTATTTTTTGGACAGCGCTTCGTCGTCTTTTTTCTCGCCTTTGTTGAAGCGAACGTTTTCCAGCACCACCAGCTCGCCGGCAGCGACTTCCACGCCGTCCAGGTAGTCTTTAACCAGACGTACCGGGCTGGACAGTTTGTCTTTCAGGTAATTAACAACCGGCAGCAGAGAGAATTCTTCGTTGTACTCGCCTTCGGTCGGACGACCCAGGTGAGAAGTAACCATGACTTTCGCGCCCTGCTTCAGCGCCAGTTCAATGGTCGGCAGAGAGGCACGGATACGTGCGTCGCTGGTTACTTTCCCGTCTTTAACTGGTACGTTCAGATCCGCACGGATAAAAACGCGTTTACCAGCCAGATCCAGATCGGTCATCTTAATTACAGACATGGTGAATCCTCTCGTTGATTCATAAAGTTTTGTCGACGTTTACGCGTCGAACCTGAAACCAATAGCCGCCATCGCTAACGTCGTGTCGAGCATTCGGTTAGCAAAGCCCCATTCGTTATCGCACCAGACCAGCGTTTTGATCAGATGCGCGCCACTGACCCGGGTTTGCGTGCCATCGACGATGGCGCTGTGCGGATCGTGGTTAAAATCTGTTGAGACCAACGGTAATTCCGTATAGTCAACTATACCATGAAATGCACCTTGTGCTGCTTTTTGCAGCAACTGGTTGACTTCACATGCTTTTACCGGTTTTTTGACCGTCACGCTCAGGTCAATTGCCGTCACGTTTATCGTCGGCACCCGCACGGCAATCGCTTCAAAACGGTCATTAAACTGCGGGAAAATACGGGTGATCCCTGCCGCCAGTTTGGTATCCACCGGAATGATCGACTGGCTGGCCGCGCGGGTACGCCGGAGATCCGGATGGTAGGCGTCAATCACCTGCTGGTCATGCATCGCCGAGTGAATGGTGGTGACGGTGCCGGACTCGATGCCATAGGCATCATCTAACAGTTTAATGATCGGAATAATGCAGTTGGTGGTGCAGGAGGCGTTGGAGACAATGCGATGCTCGGCGCGGAGTTCATCCTGATTGACGCCGTACACCACCGTCGCGTCGAGGTCGTTGCCGCCGGGATGGGAGAAGAGCACTTTCTTCGCCCCAGCCTGCAGGTGCGCCTCACCGTGTTCACGGCTCCCGTAAACGCCGGTACAGTCGAGCACCACGTCTACCGCCAGCTCGCGCCAGGGCAGCGCCGCAATGCTCGGCTCGTGCAGCAAACGGATGGCATCATCGCCAACAAACAGCTGCTCGCGCTCCTGACGAACATCCCAGGCGAAACGGCCATGGCTGGTGTCATATTTCAACAAATGCGCGATGCCCGCAGCATCCGCCAGCTCATTGATAGCCACCACGGTGATTTCCGCACGGCGCCCGGATTCATATAGCGCACGAACCACGTTGCGTCCAATACGACCGAAGCCATTAATCGCGATGCGAATGGTCATAGATCTCCTGCAAGGCTGTCCCTGTTATGAGGTGGCTGACAGAGTAATCCAGCTACGCTCTGAGGGAAACCTTACCAGCTGCAAACTGCGACTGATTGATTAATTGTCGAACATTTAAACGACTGAAACGCTTCAGCTAGAATAAGCCAAACGAGGAATAAAAGGAATGTTTGTCCAGCGCAATAAACCAGCCATATGACTCACATCACATTTTCGCTGGAATAATTTACAACCGTATTACATGGTTCAGGAATAGCAGATACAAAAAAGCCGGGTGGCGAGGTAAAAGCAAAACGGTAACCCAGGGGTTACCGTTTTTGGCGTTTGCCCCCTCACCTGTGGGAGAGGGTTGGGTTGCGGGCATCAGCCCGCACCGTAACCGCAATTACAGCAGCGCTTTCGCTTTAGCGACCACGTTGTCGACGGTGAAGCCGAACTCTTCGAACAGCTGCTCAGCCGGCGCAGACTCACCGAAGGTGGTCATGCCAACGATCGCCCCGTTCAGGCCAACGTATTTGAACCAGTAATCAGCAATACCCGCTTCCACGGCAACGCGCGCGGTCACGGCTTTCGGCAGTACGGATTCACGGTAGGCCGCATCCTGCTTGTCGAACGCGTCGGTGGACGGCATGGAGACCACGCGCGCCTTCACGCCTTCGGCGGTCAGTTTGTCCCACGCGGCAACCGCCAGCTCCACTTCGGAACCGGTGGCGATGAAGATCAGCTCCGGCTGGCCGGCGCAATCTTTCAGCACGTAACCGCCGCGGGCCACGTTCGCCAGCTGCTCTTCGGTACGCTCCTGCTGCGCCAGGTTCTGACGGGAGAGGATCAGCGCGGTCGGGCCGTCCTGACGCTCGACGCCATATTTCCATGCAATCGCGGATTCAACCTGGTCACACGGACGCCAGGTGGACATGTTCGGCGTTACGCGCAGAGAAGCCACCTGCTCTACCGGCTGGTGAGTCGGGCCATCTTCGCCCAGACCGATGGAGTCGTGGGTGTAGACCATCACCTGACGCTGTTTCATCAGCGCGGCCATACGTACCGCATTACGCGCGTATTCCACGAACATCAGGAAGGTGGAGGTGTACGGCAGGAAGCCGCCGTGCAGCGCGATACCGTTGGCGATAGCGGTCATACCGAACTCACGCACGCCGTAGTGAATGTAGTTACCCGCGGTGTCTTCGTTGATCGGCTTAGAACCAGACCACAGGGTCAGGTTGGACGGCGCCAGGTCAGCGGAACCGCCGAGGAATTCCGGCAGCAGCGGACCGAAAGCTTCGATGGCGTTCTGAGAGGCTTTACGGCTGGCGATTTTCGCCGGGTTGGCCTGCAGCTTCGCGATGAACTCGTTGGCTTTTGCGTCGAAGTCAGACGGCATCTCGCCTTTCATACGACGGGTGAATTCGGCTGCTTCCTGCGGGAAGGCTTTGGCGTAAGCAGCGAACTTCTCATTCCATGCCGCTTCTTTCGCCTGACCGGCTTCTTTGGCGTCCCACTGCGCATAGATGTCAGACGGGATGTCAAACGGCGCGTGTTTCCAGCCCAGCGCTTCGCGGGTCAGGGCGATTTCGGCGTCGCCCAGCGGCGCGCCGTGGGAGTCGTGGGTACCGGCTTTGTTCGGCGAACCGAAGCCGATGATGGTTTTGCACATCAGCAGGGACGGTTTGTCGGTGACCGCGCGCGCTTCTTCTACTGCGCGTTTGATGGCGTCAGCGTCGTGACCGTCAACGCCGCGCACCACGTGCCAGCCGTAGGCTTCAAAGCGTTTGGCGGTATCGTCGGTGAACCAGCCTTCAACGTGGCCGTCGATGGAGATGCCGTTGTCATCATAGAAGGCCACCAGTTTGCCCAGCTTCAGGGTACCGGCCAGGGAGCACACTTCGTGAGAAATGCCTTCCATCATGCAGCCGTCGCCCATGAAGGCGTAGGTGTAGTGGTCGACGATGTCGTGGCCCGGACGGTTGAACTGCGCCGCCAGGGTTTTCTCGGCGATAGCCATCCCGACCGCGTTAGCGATACCCTGGCCCAGCGGACCGGTGGTGGTTTCCACGCCCGCGGTGTAGCCGACTTCCGGGTGGCCCGGCGTTTTGGAGTGCAGCTGGCGGAAGTTTTTCAGCTCTTCAATCGGCAGATCGTAGCCAGTGAGGTGCAGCAGGCTGTAAATCAGCATCGAACCATGGCCATTGGACAGTACAAAACGGTCACGGTCAGCCCAGGCCGGATTGTTCGGGTTATGGTTCAGGAAATCACGCCACAGCACTTCGGCAATGTCAGCCATACCCATCGGGGCACCCGGGTGGCCGGATTTGGCTTTCTGTACAGCGTCCATGCTCAGCGCACGAATAGCGTTAGCAAGCTCTTTACGTGAGGACATTTTGACTCCAGTTCGGACTGTTGAAGGCCATGCCCTTAACGACTTGACGAGAGCGCGTTTTGGGCTACGCCGGAAAAAAGTGTGAACAATGTAACCCAAGCGACAAGTCATGTACATGGAGCATCCTTTTGCCCTTTAAGAAATCTCTGGAACAGGTTGTGCTACGCCGGAATCCGCTCGCCCGCATCCTGCGATACTCTTTATAATTTACGCAGAATACGGTTCCCTGCCGTCGCCGTATTGTCGGATAAACAACCATAAGATTGTGGAAGATAAAAAATGAAAATTCGCTCAACCGTACTTGCTCTTGGGATCGCAGCAACGCTCACCGGATGTCAGAACATGGACTCCAACGGTCTGCTCAGCTCAGGGGCCGAAGCCTTCCAGGCATACTCCCTCAGCGACGCGCAGGTGAAAACCTTAAGCGACCAGGCCTGTAAAGAGATGGACGCCAAAGCGAAAATCGCCCCGGCCAGCAGTGAATACAGCCAGAGGCTGAACAAAATCGCGGCCGCGCTGGGCGATAACATCAATGGTCAGCCCGTGAACTACAAGGTCTATGAGACCAAGGATGTCAACGCCTTCGCCATGGCTAACGGCTGCATCCGCGTCTACAGCGGGCTGATGGATCTGATGAACGATAATGAAGTCGAGGCGGTGATCGGCCATGAAATGGGCCACGTCGCGCTGGGCCATGTGAAGAAAGGCATGCAGGTCGCCCTGGGCACCAACGCCGTGCGCGCGGCGGCGGCCTCCGCCGGCGGCATCGTCGGCAGCTTGTCCCAGTCGCAGCTCGGCGATCTGGGTGAAAAACTGGTGAACTCGCAGTTCTCCCAGCGCCAGGAATCGGAAGCGGACGACTACTCTTACGACCTGCTGCGTAAGCGCGGCATCAATCCGTCGGGACTGGCCACCAGCTTCGAGAAACTGGCCAAGCTGGAAGCCGGCCGTCAGAGCTCGATGTTTGACGATCACCCGGCCTCAGAAGCGCGCGCCCAGCATATTCGCGATCGCATGAAGGCCGACGGGATTAAATAATCGCCAGCGGGAGGCATGACTGCCTCCCTTTTATATCTGCCAGTAAAAATATTTAGCCGCATCAATTGATAACTTAAGCGCACAAACCGTTAATTATTATTTCACCTCGTCGCAGCCAATTATTTTATATGCTGTCACTCAGCAAAATATTATTTGGCAAATGAAAAACGGCGTACACAATCCGCCTTTCAGAGCCGGGTTAGACCAAATATTAAATAGTCCACCCCTCTTCGCCAAACCTGGCCAGCATGCGCCACACCGCTTGTTTCCTGCCGATACCATTGCTCACACAATGATTGCTTTTGACATTATTTCAGGAGAATATCGCGATTGCAGTGATTCCCTTGAATATATCGACAGACAGAGAAGTGCCCTCAGTGAAAAAAGAATTATCATTCATCGCACTTGGCATTATTGCCGCCGCGCCGGCTTTCGCCAGCCAACAATCTACCAGCCAGGGCTTTATTGAAGACAGCCATCTGGATCTCTTTTTACGTAACGCGTATATCAAACGCGATTATCGCGATGGGCTGCCGGATAAAGCCGAATGGGGCCAGGGAATTATCGCCACCTTCGAATCCGGCTTTACCGAGGGACCGGTCGGCTTCGGCGTGGACGGCATCGCCCAGTACGCCGTGCGCCTCGACGGCGGCCGCGGCCGCAGCGGCGCGGGCGGGATCGACTTTTTCGCCCAGGATGACGACGGCCGGGCAAAATCCGACCTCGCGAAATTCGGCGCCACCGGCAAAATGCGCTTTTCGAATACCGTGCTCAGCTACGGCAGTCAGCGCCCGATGTTGCCCATCGTCTACGCCGATGATTCACGTCTGCTGTACGAGAGCTATACCGGCACCATGCTGACCTCACGCGAAATCGACGGTCTGGAAATTAATGCCGGCTACCTGACCGATCAGCAGCGTAAAAGCGACGACAGCCATAACAGCGGTCTGAAAAGCCTGTCCTTCGGCGGCGCCAGCTACCGGTTCAACGACCAGCTCAGCGGCGCGCTGTACGCGTCGCATGTCGAAGATGTGCTGAACAAACAGTATCTCGGCCTGAACTATCAGCAGCCGTTCGCCGCCAACCAACAGCTGGTTCTCGACTTCAACGGCTATCACTCACGCCTGGATCAGCAATATGCCGATGCCAATGACACCGGACGCAGCAACAGTATCTGGAGCCTGGCCGCCAGCTACATCTGGGATATCCATACCTTTAAGGTCGCTTACCAGCAAAGCAGCGGCAGCACCGGCTACCACTACGGCGGCTACCAGAACCAGGGCGGCGTCGGCGATGGCGGGAACACCATCTGGCTGGCCAACTCCTACTGGTCTGATTTTAACGGGGAAGATGAACGCTCCTGGCAGGCATCGTATGGACTGGATTTTGCCGGGCTGGGGCTACCGGGGCTGACCTGGACCACCGCCTACGTGCGAGGGGATAACATTAAAACGTCAGAGACCAGCAACGGCAAAGAACATGAATGGTTCAACCAGGTTCAATACCAGGTGCAAAACGGGGCGGCGAAAGATTTGAAATTCAGGCTTCGCTATTCGGTACTGCGGGTTTCCAGCAACGCCAGCGACTATAACGTCAGCGGTAATGAAGTGCGGTTCTACGTCGAATATCCATTTAACGTGTTTTAAGCACCTGATGAACCCTCTCCTGCGGGTCGGCCCTCTCCCGGCCAGCAGGAGCAACCGTCCGGCGCCTTGATTAACCCCCTGTGCCGTGCGGTACCCTCTCCCCGGAAGGGAGAGGGTTGGGGTGACCTCGGGTTATTCGCCCTTCTTCGCCGCCTGGATGTACAGCATCTCCAGCGCGAGGGTCGCCGCCGCCAGGGCGGTGATTTCGGACTGATCGTAGGCCGGAGCGACCTCCACCACGTCCATCCCGACGATGTTCAGATCCTTCAGACCGCGCACCAGCTTGATCGCGCGGTCAGAGGTGAGCCCACCGATAACCGGGGTACCGGTTCCTGGCGCAAACGCCGGATCCAGGCAGTCGATATCAAAGGTCAGGTACACCGGCATATCGCCAACGATCTGCTTCACCTGGGCAATCACGTCATCGACGCTGCGGTCGTTAACCTGGCCCGCATCAAGCACGGTGAAACCGTTATCTTTATCGAATTCGGTGCGAATACCGATCTGTACGGAGTGGTTCGGATCGATGAGCCCTTCGTTCGGCGCGGTGTAGAACATGGTGCCGTGGTCGAACTCGCAGCCGTTGGCGTAAGTGTCGGTGTGGGCATCGAAGTGCACCAGCGCCATTTTACCGAAGTGCTTGGCGTGGGCGCGCAGCAGCGGCAGCGTAACGAAGTGGTCGCCGCCAAAGGAGAGCATGCGCTTGCCGGCCGCCAGCAGCTTCTCGGCGTGGGCCTGCAGCTTCTCGCTCATTTCGCGCGCGTCGCCGAAGGCGTACACCAGATCCCCGCAGTCAACCACGTTCAGGCGTTCGCGCATGTCGAAGTTCCACGGAAAACGGTTGTGCTCCCAGGCGAGATTGGTGGAAACCTGACGGATCGCCGCCGGGCCATGACGGCCGCCCGCGCGCCCGGAGGTCGCCATATCGAACGGGACGCCGGTGATAACCCAGTCAGCATCGCTGTCGTAGGGCATGAAATTCATCGGCAGACGCAGGAAGCCAAAGGCATTGGATACCAGGGAGTTATCGTATTGATGACCTAAAGTGCTCATGGATATGACCTCTTTTCACAGTCGTGGAACGTAAAAAATAAGTATAAAAAAACCCCTCCGCGTCGTTAGGCCCGACGAGGAAGGGTTTGATAGATAAATCGCTTATTGGCGTGAATTATCGCCGGTAATGCATACGGGTTCAAGTGAGTATCGCCTTCTGCCGGATGACGGCTTCGCCTTAGGCGGCCGCCATACGCAGGCCCGGTAAGCGCAGCGCCACCGGGCATCAGCGGTTACTCGTCTTCCAGATAAGTGTACCCGTACAGACCCGCCTCGAACTCTTCGAGGAACTGCTGCTGCAGCGCGTCGTCGAGGCCGGTGTTTTTCACCTGATCGCGGAACTGGGTCAGCAGCGTGTTGGGATCCAGCTGCACGTACTGCAGCATATCCGCCACGGTATCGCCCTCGTCGGACAGCTCAACCTCAACGCTGCCGTCAGGGAAGACGAACACGTCTACCGCCTCGGTATCGCCGAACAGGTTGTGCATGTTGCCAAGGATTTCCTGATAGGCGCCGACCATAAAGAAGCCCAGCATCGGCGGGTTCTCCGGGTCATATTCCGGCATCGGCATGGTGGTGGCGATCCCGTCGCCGTCCACGTAGTGATCGATGGCGCCATCCGAGTCGCAGGTGATGTCCAGCAGCACCGCGCGGCGCTCAGGCGACTTGTTCAGCCCTTCCAGCGGCATCACCGGGAACAGCTGATCGATCCCCCACGCATCCGGCATCGACTGGAACAGCGAGAAGTTGACGTAGATTTTATCCGCCATGCGCTCCTGCAGCTCATCAATAATCGGGCGATGGGCGCGGTTGCTCGGGTCGAGTTGCTTCTGCACTTCATGACACATGTTCAGATACAGCTGTTCTGCCCAGGCGCGCTCCTGCAGGTTGAAAGTGCCGGAGGAGTAGCCGATATGGATATCGTGCAGGTCCATCTGGCTGTCGTGCAGCCATTCGCGCAGCGAGCGGCGATTGCCGGTTTCGTGCATCTCCAGCCAGGTTTCCCACATGCTCTGCAGCGGGCGCGCGGCGTCTTCCGCCGGCGGGGTCGCCTCGGTGTATTCGTTGCGCTCCACGCCGATGATGTTGGAAACCAGCACGGTGTGGTGCGCGGTCACCGCGCGGCCGGACTCGGTGATCACCGTCGGGTGCGGCAGGCCGTTCTCTTCACAGGCGTCGCCGATGGCCCAGATGATATTGTTAGCGTATTCGTTCAGGCCGTAGTTCACCGAGCAGTCAGACTGCGAGCGGGTGCCTTCGTAATCCACGCCCAGGCCGCCGCCGACGTCGAAGCACTGGATATTGACGCCCAGCTTATGCAACTCGACGTAGAAACGCGCCGATTCACGCACGCCGGTGGCGATATCGCGAATGTTAGCCATTTGCGAGCCGAGGTGGAAGTGCAACAGCTGCAGGCTGTCGAGGTGTCCTGCGGCACGCAGGATCTCCACCAGCTGCAGAACCTGGGTCGCCGCGAGGCCGAACTTGGACTTCTCGCCGCCGGAAGACTGCCATTTACCGGACCCCTGCGAGGCCAGACGCGCGCGCACGCCAAGGCGCGGCACCACGTTCAGGCGCTCGGCCTCTTCCAGCACGATGGCGATCTCCGACATCTTCTCGATGACCAGATAGACCTTGTGGCCCATCTTCTCGCCCACCAGCGCCAGGCGGATGTATTCGCGGTCTTTATAGCCGTTACAGACGATGACGCTGCGGGTCATCCCGGCGTGCGCCAGCACGGCCATCAGTTCCGCTTTCGAACCGGCTTCCAGACCCAGCGGCTCGCCGGAATGGATCAGCGATTCGATGACGCGACGATGCTGGTTCACCTTGATCGGGTAGACCAGGAAGTAATCGCCGTTATAGCCGTAGGATTCGCGCGCGCGCTTGAATGCGGCGTTGATTGAGCGCAGGCGGTGCTGCAGGATCTGCGGGAAGCAGAACAGCGCCGGCAAGCGTTGCCCTTGCGCTTCGCGCGCTTTGACTAATTCAGCGAGGTCAACGCGCGCTTCCGGGACGTCCGGATCCGGGCAAACGCTGATGTGGCCCAGTTCGTTGACGTCATAATAGTTATTGCCCCACCAGGCAATATTATAAGTACGCAGCATCTTGCTGGCTTCCTGGGAGCTCATCGCTACCTCCTGCATGGAACGTAGTACACCGTGTTCGCCTGCTGACGAAGGCGAAACCATAGACATGTCGTCAGACATAGCGAACCTCAATTTTTAATAATAAGTGTAAGACAGTTAACTACTATCGCAGTCCAAAGATGCGATAACAACCCATGAACAGTCCTAAAGCCCAGCACTATCTGCTGGTTTTGCGACTGCGCGACCGGTTTCTTATTCATATCATCGTAAAACACGTAGCCGAACAGAGTATGACAGTCCGGAGAAACCACGAGAAAACTCTTGCCAGGCAAGAGCGCCCTTGTTCAGTTTTCTGACGACCGACCGGCCCTGGAATCCTGAGAAGCGCCGAGATGGGGTGAACATCGGCTGGTTTGCATGAGAGAGATGCAGGTTGCGGAGTGCTGACGCGCGACAGAACGACGCGACGAATCAAGCGAAAAACGTTGGTTCATTATCTGGTATCACCTCCACACCGCCCTGGGTCAGGGTCGGCGACAAGCCAAAGCTATACATACCGGGCAACAGGCGCTATGCCGTTGCGAGATTCTGTAAATACAGACTGCTTAACCCGGCTGGAAGTGGCACCACGGGGAGATCCCCGTGCGCTTTTTTAATGAGCCGCGCGCGGCGTTTTATACCGAGAAGCGGGGTAAAAAGCAAAATAAAAATGTGCAGGTTTGCGCGGTTGTCAGGAAAATTTGCCAGGCGAGTTTTCCGATAAATGCGACCGCCATCAAAAAAGGCTGGAAATGGGCTTAAGATTTGACCTAAAATAGCCGTCCAGAAGTTAATCCGTCTATACTGATTAACACTCAGACTGCTCGTGTCGCTACCTGCGCGGCTTTGCGCTGATTATCCACCAAAGCCACATTACACAACAGTATGAGCTATCCGAATCGTCCACAGGTGAAATAAAATATGGCAAAACACCTTTTTACGTCTGAGTCCGTATCAGAAGGGCATCCTGACAAAATTGCTGACCAAATCTCCGATGCCGTGCTGGATGCGATCCTCGAGCAGGATCCGAAAGCGCGTGTCGCATGTGAAACCTATGTCAAAACTGGCATGGTGCTGGTAGGCGGCGAAATCACCACCAGCGCATGGGTTGACATTGAAGAGATCACCCGCAACACCGTCCGCGAAATTGGCTACGTGCATTCCGATATGGGCTTTGACGCCAACTCGTGTGCCGTACTGAGCGCCATTGGTAAACAGTCTCCGGACATCAACCAGGGCGTTGACCGTGCCGATCCGCTGGAACAGGGCGCAGGCGACCAGGGGCTGATGTTTGGCTACGCCACCAACGAAACCGACGTGCTGATGCCGGCGCCGGTGACCTACGCTCACCGTCTGGTGCAGCGCCAGGCTGAAGTACGTAAAAACGGCACCCTGCCGTGGCTGCGTCCGGATGCGAAAAGCCAGGTGACCTTCCAGTATGACGACGGCAAAATCGTCGGCATCGACGCGGTGGTGCTGTCCACGCAGCACGCGGAAGATATCGACCAGAAATCGCTGCAGGAAGCGGTGATGGAAGAGATCATCAAACCGATTCTGCCAACCGAATGGCTGAGCGCGTCCACTAAATTCTTCATCAACCCAACCGGCCGTTTCGTTATCGGCGGCCCGATGGGCGACTGCGGTCTGACCGGTCGTAAGATCATCGTCGATACCTACGGCGGCATGGCTCGTCACGGCGGCGGCGCCTTCTCCGGTAAGGATCCATCTAAAGTTGACCGTTCCGCAGCCTATGCGGCGCGCTATGTGGCGAAAAACATCGTTGCCGCAGGCCTGGCTGACCGTTGCGAAATTCAGGTTTCCTACGCCATCGGCGTTGCAGAGCCGACTTCCATCATGGTGGAAACCTTTGGTACAGAAAAAGTGCCTTCTGAACAGCTGACCCTGCTGGTGCGCGAGTTCTTCGACCTGCGTCCGTACGGCCTGATTCAGATGCTGGATCTGCTGCACCCGATCTACAAAGAAACCGCTGCCTACGGTCACTTTGGTCGCGAACATTTCCCATGGGAAAAAACCGACAAAGCGGCCTTGCTGCGCGAAGCGGCTGGTCTGAAATAATCTCCCCCGCTTCCACTCTTCAAGGCCAGCCTCGCGCTGGCCTTTTTATGTCCGTTACCCACCCTCCCATGCCCTGCTTCAGCGAACCGCGGCGATGCAATGAAAGCGATTACATCATGAAAATGGTCGATTGCTGCCTGCAAGCGCCTTCTCATGCGTGCATTTTTCACAATGTTACATATTGTTTCGGTTAACTCTGATTACCGTTTTTAAAATTGTCGTCTATCCTTGTTTATATTGCTGATTTAAAAAACATTTAATGAATTACGTTTCTTTACCTTTGTGGAAACGATTACACAGCCGTGACTATAATCACGTTTTTTTACCGACGAGTGTCCTACGCTAACCATCGACAGAATCAATAACTCAACTGGAGGGCGTTATGCCTGACAACAAAAAACAAGGGCGTTCAAACAAGACCATGACGTTCTTCGTCTGTTTCCTCGCCGCGCTGGCTGGCCTGCTGTTCGGCCTTGATATCGGTGTTATTGCGGGTGCCTTACCCTTTATTGCCAATGAGTTCCAGATTTCCGCTCACACTCAGGAGTGGGTGGTCAGCTCCATGATGTTCGGCGCCGCCGTCGGTGCGGTCGGCAGCGGCTGGCTCTCCTTCAAACTGGGCCGTAAAAAGAGCCTGATGATCGGCGCCATCCTCTTCGTCGCCGGCTCTCTGTTCTCCGCCGCCGCGCCAAACGTCGAGATCCTGCTGGTTTCCCGCGTGCTGCTGGGCCTGGCGGTGGGCGTCGCCTCCTACACCGCGCCGCTGTATCTGTCGGAAATCGCTCCGGAGAAAATTCGCGGCAGTATGATTTCCATGTACCAGCTGATGATCACCATCGGTATTCTTGGCGCCTACCTCTCCGACACCGCTTTCAGCTACAGCGGCGCATGGCGCTGGATGCTCGGCGTAATCATTATTCCGGCGGTATTGCTGCTGATCGGCGTTATCTTCCTGCCGGACAGCCCGCGCTGGTTCGCCGCTAAACGTCGCTTTGTCGATGCCGAGCGCGTGCTGCTGCGCCTGCGCGATACCAGCGCCGAAGCGAAACGCGAACTCGACGAGATCCGCGAAAGCCTGAAGGTAAAACAGTCCGGCTGGTCGCTGTTTAAAGACAACAGCAACTTCCGCCGCGCGGTGTTCCTCGGCATTCTGCTGCAGGTGATGCAGCAGTTCACCGGGATGAACGTCATCATGTACTACGCGCCGAAGATCTTTGAGCTGGCGGGCTATGCCAACACCACCGAGCAGATGTGGGGGACGGTGATCGTCGGCCTGACTAACGTGCTGGCTACCTTTATCGCCATCGGTCTGGTCGACCGCTGGGGCCGTAAACCGACGCTGATCCTTGGCTTTATCGTCATGGCCGCGGGGATGGGCGTGCTGGGCAGCATGATGCACATCGGCATTCACTCCTCAACCGCCCAGTACATCGCCGTCCTGATGCTGCTGATGTTTATCGTCGGTTTCGCCATGAGCGCCGGCCCGCTGATTTGGGTACTGTGTTCCGAAATCCAGCCGCTGAAAGGCCGCGACTTCGGTATCACCTGCTCCACGGCGACCAACTGGATTGCCAACATGATTGTCGGGGCCACCTTCCTGACCATGCTTAATTCGCTGGGCAGCGCCAACACCTTCTGGGTGTACGGCGGTCTGAACGTGCTGTTTATCCTGCTGACGCTGTGGCTGATCCCGGAAACCAAAAACGTCTCGCTGGAACATATCGAACGCAACCTGATGCAGGGTCGTCCGCTGCGCGAGATCGGCGCCCGCGATTAACCCGCCTGAGCTTCCTCCCCTCACGGGAGGAAGCTTCCTCTTGCTCTCCCCCCTCCGCCGCACTATCCTCTGGCGCTATGAAAACACCCCGTATTCCCATCGCTATTCAGCAGGCCGTGATGCGCAGCCTGCGGGAGCATCTCGCCAAAGCGAACCTCAAGCTGGAACGCCGCTACGCGGAGCCGACGCTGGTCTACCAGCAGCGCGGTACCTCCGCCGGCACCGCCTGGCTGGAGAAAAACGAAATTCGTTTAAACCCGGTGCTGCTGCTGGAGAATCAGCAGGAGTTTATCGATGAAGTGGTGCCCCATGAGCTGGCGCACCTGCTGGTGTGGCAACACTTTGGCCGGGTAGCCCCGCACGGCAAAGAGTGGAAATGGATGATGGAGAGCGTCCTGGGCGTTCCCGCGCGTCGCACCCACCGTTTTGAACTTGATTCGGTCCGCCAGAATACCTTCCCCTACCGCTGCCGCTGCCAGCAGCATCAGCTCACCGTTCGTCGCCATAACCGGGTGGTGCGCGGCGAAGCCACTTACCGCTGCGTGCGCTGCGGCGATCTGCTGGTGGCTGAAAAATAAGCATTGGAATTAATTAGAAACTTTCTGATCTGACTGATTGCATCCGGCACCCTCATTCGCTACGTTGCGGGCTCGTTTTGACACGGAGTGAACGATGTCCCGTATGCATGTTTTAGCCGTTGCAGTATTGTGCACGGCAGTGAGTGGCCCGCTTGCGGCCGCCGAAATTACCAGCTTTTCCCAGGCCAAGGCCGCTGGCGTCAAAGTAAACGCCGACGTTCCCGGCGACTTTTACTGCGGCTGTAAAATTGACTGGCAGGGTAAAAAAGGCGTTATCGATCTGGAATCTTGCGGCTATAAAGTGCGTAAAAATGAGAACCGCGCCAGCCGGGTTGAGTGGGAACACGTGGTGCCGGCGTGGCAGTTCGGCCATCAGCGCCAGTGCTGGCAGGAGGGCGGACGTAAAAACTGCGCCAAAGATCCGGAGTACCGCAAGATGGAAAGCGACATGCACAATCTGCAGCCGGCGGTGGGAGAAGTGAATGGCGATCGCGGCAACTTTATGTACAGCCAGTGGAACGGCGGTGAAGGCCAGTACGGCCAGTGCACCATGAAGGTCGATTTTAAAGATAAAATCGCCGAGCCCCCTGCCCGCGCACGCGGCGCCATCGCCCGCACCTACTTCTATATGCGCGACCGCTACCAGCTGAATCTTTCCCGCCAGCAAACTCAGCTGTTTACCGCCTGGAATAAACAGTACCCGGTCACCGCCTGGGAGTGTGAACGCGATGAACGCATCGCGAAAGTACAGGGCAACCATAATCCGTATGTCCTGCAGGCTTGCCAGGCGCAAAAGAGCTAACCTACACTAGCGGCAATTGTTAATTTGCAGCCCTGTGCTTCCCGCCCAATGGCGGGAAGCTGGCATCTGCGCAAAGAACGGAATATCAAGCATGCGCATTCCTCGCATCCATCATCCAGAACGCCTCATTGTCGGCAGCCTGATCGCGTTGAGCGATGACGCGGCCAACCACGTCGGCCGCGTCCTGCGCATGACCGCTGGTCAGCACCTTCAGCTCTTCGACGGCAGTAACCAGGTGTTTGACGCCGTCATCACCGAGGCCGGTAAGAAAAACGTCGCGGTTGAAGTCCTCAGTGGCGAACCCGACGATCGGGAATCGCCGCTGCATATCCATTTAGGCCAGGTGATGTCCCGCGGCGAAAAAATGGAATTCACCATCCAGAAATCGATTGAACTCGGGGTAAGCCTCATAACGCCACTGTTTTCCGAGCGCTGCGGCGTTAAACTGGACGCTGAACGTTTGCAGAAAAAGATCCAGCAGTGGCAGAAAATCGCTATTGCCGCCTGCGAACAGAGCGGTCGTAACGTGGTACCGGAAATTCGTCCGGCGATGCAGCTGGAGGAGTGGTGCGCCGAGCAGGACAGCGGGCTGAAGCTCAACCTGCACCCGCGCGCCAGCGCCAGCATTAACACGCTGCCGCTGCCGGTTGAACGCGTCCGTCTGCTGATTGGCCCGGAAGGCGGGCTCTCGGCTGAAGAGATAGCGATGACCGCGAAATACCAGTTTACTGATATCCTGTTGGGACCGCGCGTTCTGCGTACAGAGACTACTGCGCTCACCGCCATCACCGCCCTGCAGGTGCGTTTTGGCGACTTAGGTTGAGGCGTTAACGGAGAAGAACCATGATCAAGCTCGGCATCGTGATGGATCCCATCGCAACCATCAACATCAAGAAAGACACCAGCTTCGCTATGTTGCTGGAGGCGCAGCGTCGCGGCTATGAACTCCATTATATGGAGATGAACGACCTCTATTTGATCAACGGCGAAGCCCGCGCCCGGACGCGCACGCTGAGCGTCGAACAGAACTACGACAAATGGTATGACTTCACCGGCGAACAGGACCTGCCGCTGGCGGATCTTGACGTCATTCTGATGCGTAAGGATCCGCCGTTTGATACCGAATTTATTTATGCGACCTATATTCTGGAGCGAGCGGAAGAGAAAGGCACGCTTATCGTCAACAAGCCGCAGAGCCTGCGCGACTGTAACGAGAAGCTGTTCACCGCCTGGTTCTCCGAGCTGACCCCGGAAACGCTGGTCACCCGCAATAAAGCCCAGCTGAAAGCCTTCTGGGAAAAGCACGGCGATATCATCATGAAGCCGCTCGACGGCATGGGCGGCGCCTCTATTTTTCGCGTCAAAGCCGGCGATCCGAACCTTGGGGTGATCGCCGAGACGCTGACCGAGCTGGGCAGCCGCTACTGCATGGCGCAGAACTATCTGCCAGCCATTAAAGATGGCGACAAGCGCGTGCTGGTGGTGGATGGCGAGCCGGTGCCTTACTGCCTGGCGCGCATTCCGCAGGGCGGCGAGACCCGCGGCAATCTGGCCGCCGGCGGACGCGGCGAAGCTCGCCCGCTAACCGAAAGCGACTGGGACATCGCCCGCCGCGTCGGCCCGACGCTGAAGGCCAAAGGTCTTATCTTCGTCGGCCTGGATATCATCGGCGACCGTCTGACGGAGATTAACGTCACCAGCCCCACCTGCGTACGTGAGATCGAAGCCGCCTTCCCGGATATTTCGATCACCGGCATGCTGATGGACGCTATTGAAAGACGTCTCGCCCGATAAGCACTACGGCGGACGAACGTCCGCTCAGGGCACAGCGAGCGCGGATCGCCGCGCTGGTGAAACCCTTCCAGCCAGGCGCCGCTCAGGCGCCTGCCAGATAAAGTGCATCGACACCATTCTACTTTGCCCGCATACTGGGTGTTGCTTTTTGAACCAGGA
This sequence comes from Klebsiella sp. V115_8, assembly GCF_029967715.1. Lineage (NCBI taxonomy): Bacteria > Pseudomonadati > Pseudomonadota > Gammaproteobacteria > Enterobacterales > Enterobacteriaceae > Klebsiella > Klebsiella sp. V115_8. The sequence continues at coordinate 127,816 of NZ_JASCAR010000032.1, read as the reverse complement.
ACAGAACCTCTGACAATGAATTTACAGCATCACTTTCTGATTGCCATGCCTGCGCTTCAGGACCCCATTTTCCGCCGCTCCGTGGTCTATATCTGCGAGTATAACGACGAGGGTGCCATGGGCATTATTATCAATAAGCCGCTGGAAAATCTGCAGGTGGAAGGGATCCTTGAGAAGCTCAAAATTGTCCCGGAGCCGCGTAATCCGGAGATCCGCCTGGATAAACCGGTGATGCTGGGCGGCCCGCTGGCGGAAGACCGCGGCTTTATTTTACATACCCCGCCCTCTGACTTTTCCTCAAGCATCCGTATCTCGGATAACACGGTGATCACCACCTCGCGGGATGTCCTCGAAACCTTAGGCACCGACCGGCAGCCGGGCAACGTGCTGGTTGCGCTGGGCTACTCCTCGTGGGAGAAAGGGCAGCTGGAGCAGGAGATTTTAGATAATGCCTGGCTCACCGCCCCGGCGGACCAGAATATTCTTTTCCGTACGCCCATCGCCGATCGCTGGCGCGAGGCGGCTAAACTGATTGGCATCGACATCGTGACGATGCCAGGCGTCGCGGGGCATGCATGATGAGCGGAACCTTTCTCGGCTTTGATTTCGGGACGAAAAGCATCGGTGTGGCGGTGGGGCAACGCATCACCGCCACCGCCCGGCCACTGCCGGCGCTGAAGGCGCAGGACGGCAAACCGGACTGGAATATCATCGAAAAACTGCTTAAGGAGTGGCAGCCTGAGGCGGTGATCGTCGGCCTGCCGCTGAATATGGACGGCACCGAGCAACCGCTGACGGCGCGCGCACGTAATTTCGCCAATAAAATTCATGGCCGCTTTGGCGTCGCGATCCTTCTCCACGATGAACGTCTGAGTACGGTTGAGGCCCGGGCGGGCCTGTTCGAACACGGCGGCTATCGGGCGCTAAATAAAGGCAGCGTCGATTCGGCCTCTGCGGTGGTCATTCTGGAAAGCTACTTCGAGCAGAGCTTTTAAGCTCTGTCTTCTGCGCCGCCGGCGAACCGCTAACGGCGCACATCCTCCCGCCTAGTGGCGCAGATGTTCGTTAGCCCAGCTCACCGCCTGGGTGCGATTCTTAACGCTCAGCTTACGGAACACGTTATACAGGTGCGTCCGCACCGTGTTCTCGCTGATAAACAGCGCGCGGGCAATATCCAGGTTGGTCGCGCCGCAGCGCAGTTCGTTGAGGATCTCGCATTCTCGTTCGGTCAGCGGCGAGTTTTCAACCGGCGCCGATGTATGGTCCGCAGCGTACATCGCCGGGTGCATCACGCTCAATTCAGCCGTCTGTTCGCCGTTCAGCACGGCCTTGACGCCCTCAATTAAGCGCGATTCATCATCGTCATGGCGGAACACGCCATATAAAGCCGGCCACTGCGCCATTTCGTATAACTCATACTTTTGCGCGCTGTTGATAATCAGCAAGCGGGGATTATCTGACTGCAGCCGAATAATATCTCGCCACACCCCGTTTAATTTCTTATTTGAAACGGCGATATCAAATAATATTACAGAGTCTTTCACCAGTCGCTGCGCCAGCGGTTTATTAATATTTTGTAAAACTACCGGTGCCATCAGGGTTTCGCTGAGATAGCTGGCAAAGGCTTTACTCTGGATTGACGGGTGGGTAATAAATGTAACCTGACGAGAAGATGATGAATTTCCATTTAAATTAATCACTTAAAACTCTCCTTAGCTGCTATCCACCGTCATGGTGGTTAAATGAATAAAAAAATATACAATCAGTCATGAATTTATAAATAGCCTTAGCAATTTACAAATTGAAACGTTATTCCATGAGAATCATCCTATTCCCGTAAACAGCATAAATCGAATACCGCAAAGCTGTCAAAAGGTAATCAAACTTTTTTCCTGGAAATGCGTATTCACTGTCGAAATATCTCAGCTGAATGTCTTATTTGAATTTATTCAGAAAGATTATTTGTATTATCAAATAATATCCAGAAACAGCATTTAAACATTCAGTTAACACATCATTTTAACCACCCAACCCGCTTCACGCCCCCCCTACAGCTGGCCTGTGGCCACACGTTGCTGAAAACTCTGGGTAAATGTCAGCATTCCGGCCTGCATCCCGGTCTGCATTACACCGGGCAGCTGGTGCACTTTTCCTTCGCGGATCAAATTCGCCACCGCCGGCGTATTGACCAGAAGCTCGTATAGCGCAACTCTGCCGCCCTGACGTGCGGGTAATAATTTTTGCGCCAGCACCGCGCACAGGCTTCCGGCCAGCTGACTCCGAACCTGATCTTTCTCCTCTGCCGGAAAGACATCGATCAATCTCTCCACCGCCGGCGCCGCGCCGCGGGTGTGTAATGTCGCCATCACCAGATGCCCGGTTTCCGCAGCCGTCAACGCCAGGCGGATGGTTTCGCTGTCGCGTAACTCCCCAAGCAGGATCACATCCGGATCCTGGCGCAGCGCCACCCGAAGCGCCGCGGAGAACGAAGGACAGTGACGGCCAATCTCCCGCTGCTGGATCAGGCAGCGCTCGCTGTGATGAATAAACTCCACCGGATCCTCCAGCGTCAGAATATGGCCATCAAGATGCTGGTTGAGATGCCCGACCATCGCCGCCAGGGTAGTCGACTTGCCGCTGCCCGTCGCCCCGGTGACCAGCAGCAAGCCACTCTCTTCCGCCAGTAGTTCGCTTAGCGCAGGCGGCGCGCCCAGCGTCTCCAGACGCGGGCACTGGACGGGCAGCAGGCGCAGCACCAGCGATATTCCGCGCGTATGGGCGAAAGCGCTGGCGCGTAGCCGCGAACCGCAGGCCAGAGTCAGCGCAAAGTCAATCTGGCCGTGCTCCTGCCAGTGCTGGAACTGTGCGGCATCGAGCCAGTCGTTGAGTAAATCCGCGATATCCGGCGCGGGAAAGGGAGCGGCCTCCAGCTTGCCCTGCCGCCGCCAGCGCGGTGCGGCGGAATTGCACAGGTGTAGATCGGAGACATTATGCTTTACACTAAGGGCTACGATTTCTTCCAGCTTCATAACTCATCCTCGGAATATGAACGATATTGCGCATAACCTGGCACAGGTCCGGGACAAAATCTCCGGTGCCGCCGCCCGTTGCGGGCGTGCGCCAGAAGAAGTGACATTGCTTGCAGTGAGTAAAACGAAACCTGCGAGCGCGATCGAAGAAGCCATCGCGGCAGGCCAGCGGGCATTTGGTGAAAACTACGTCCAGGAGGGCGTGGAGAAGATTAACCATTTCCAGCAGGCAGGCGTCAGCGGTCTGCAGTGGCACTTTATTGGCCCCCTGCAGTCCAACAAAAGCCGGCTGGTGGCCGAACATTTTGACTGGTGCCACACCGTCGATCGGTTGAAAATCGCCACCCGCCTGAACGAGCAGCGCCCGGCGCATTTGCCGCCGCTGAAGGTACTGATTCAAATCAACATTAGCGATGAGCAGAGTAAATCCGGCATCCCGCTGGAAGCGCTCGATGCTTTAGCGGCGGAGATCGCTGAGTTACCTCATCTGGAGCTGCGCGGCCTGATGGCGATCCCCGCGCCTGAGTCAGAATATGTAAGGCAGTTTGCCGTCGCCCAGCAAATGGCGGTAGCATTTGCGCGGTTAAAAACGCGGTACCCCACGGTCGATACGTTGTCTCTGGGAATGTCGGACGATATGGAAGCCGCTATCGCGGCGGGAAGCACAATGGTGCGCATCGGCACGGCCATTTTTGGTGCGCGCGACTACAGCAAATAATAAGGAATCTGAGGAACGCCATGAAGACGTTGACTTTCCTGCTTTCAACGGTCATTGAGCTTTACACGATGGTCGTGTTGTTACGCGTCTGGATGCAGTGGGCGCGCTGCGACTTTTACAACCCGTTTTCGCAGTTTGTGGTAAAGGCCACGCAGCCGATTGTCGGGCCGCTGCGCCGGATTATCCCGGCAATGGGGCCGATTGACAGCGCCTCGCTGCTGGTGGCATTCATCCTCTGCGTCATCAAAGCGATCGTACTGTTTATGGTGATCACCTTCCAGCCGATCATATGGATCTCCGCCCTGCTTATTCTGCTGAAAACCATCGGCTCGCTGATCTTCTGGGTGCTCCTGCTGATGGCGATCATGAGCTGGGTCAGCCAGGGACGCAGCCCGGTGGAGTATGTGCTGATGCAGCTGGCGGACCCGCTGCTGCGCCCTATCCGCAACCTGCTGCCGTCGATGGGCGGTATCGATTTCTCACCGATGGTGCTGGTGCTGCTGCTGTACGTGATCAATATGGGTATCGCCGAGGTGCTGCAGGCCACCGGTAACGTACTGCTGCCGGGGCTGTGGATGGCGCTATGAGTGCCGTTGAAAGCTGCGCTGACGGGCTGGTGCTGAGGCTGTATATTCAGCCGAAGGCCAGCCGCGACAGCATCGTGGGCGTGCATGGCGACGAGCTTAAAGTCGCCATTACCGCCCCGCCCGTTGATGGCCAGGCCAATGCCCATCTGGTGAAATTTCTCGCCAAACAGTTCCGCGTCGCCAAAAGCCAGGTACTGATTGAAAAAGGCGAGCTGGGCCGCCATAAGCAAGTTAAAATCATCGCCCCACAACAGATCCCGACTGCGGTCGCGGCGCTAACTGAATAAACAGGATTCATCATGCAAAAAGTCGTCCTCGCTACCGGCAACGCCGGTAAAGTGCGCGAACTGGCCTCGCTGCTGGAAGATTTTGGTCTCGATATCGTCGCTCAGACCGAGCTGGGCGTCGAGTCTGCGGAAGAGACCGGCCTGACCTTTATTGAAAACGCGATTCTGAAGGCGCGTCATGCGGCGCAGATCACCGGCCTGCCGGCTATCGCCGACGATTCCGGTCTGGCCGTCGATGCCCTGGGCGGCGCGCCGGGCATCTACTCCGCCCGCTATGCCGGCGTCGACGCCAGCGACCAGCAGAACCTTGAGAAACTGCTCGACGCCCTGCAGGACGTGCCGGACGACCAGCGCCAGGCGCAATTCCACTGCGTACTAGTCTATCTGCGCCATGCCGAGGATCCCACGCCGCTGGTGTGCCACGGCAGCTGGCCTGGGGTGATCGCCCGGAAAGCCGCGGGTCAGGGCGGTTTCGGCTACGACCCGATCTTCTTCGTCCCGTCAGAAGGAAAAACCGCGGCCGAACTGAGCCGTGAAGAAAAGAGCGCCATTTCCCATCGCGGGCAAGCGCTGAAACTGTTACTGGAAGCATTACGTAATGGCTAATTTGCCGCCGCTGAGTCTCTATATCCATATTCCCTGGTGCGTGCAGAAATGCCCGTACTGCGACTTTAATTCGCATGCGCTGAAAGGCGAAGTGCCGCACGATGACTACGTCCAGCATCTGCTGAACGATCTGCGGGCCGATGCGCAGTATGCCCAGGGACGGGAAATAGGCACCATTTTTATCGGCGGCGGTACGCCGAGCCTGCTGTCCGGCCCGGCCATGCAAACCCTGCTCGATGGCGTCCGCGCCTGCCTGCCGCTGGCCGCCGGGGCGGAAATCACCATGGAAGCCAACCCGGGCACCGTGGAGGCCGATCGCTTCGTTGATTACCAGCGCGCCGGGGTGAATCGCATCTCCATCGGCGTACAAAGCTTTAGCGAACCGAAGCTGCAGCGGCTGGGGCGGATCCACGGCCCGGAAGAGGCCAAACGCGCGGCACGCCTCGCCAGCGGCCTGGGCCTGCGCAGTTTCAATCTCGACCTGATGCACGGTTTGCCGGACCAGTCTCTGGAGGAGGCGCTGGACGATCTGCGTCAGGCCATTGCTCTCAACCCGCCGCATCTCTCGTGGTACCAGCTGACCATTGAGCCGAACACCTTGTTCGGCTCCCGGCCGCCGGTGCTGCCGGATGACGACGCGCTATGGGATATTTTCGAGCAGGGGCATCAGCTGCTGAGCGCCGCCGGCTACCAGCAGTACGAGACTTCCGCTTACGCCAAACCGGGCTATCAGTGTCAGCATAATCTCAATTACTGGCGCTTTGGCGACTACCTTGGCATCGGCTGCGGCGCGCACGGCAAGATAACCTTCCCGGACGGGCGCATTCTGCGTACTGCCAAAACCCGCCACCCGCGCGGCTATATGGAAGGCCGCTACCTCGAACGTCAGCATGATGTGGAAGAGGCGGATAAACCGTTTGAGTTCTTTATGAACCGTTTTCGCCTGCTGGAGGCCGCGCCCCGCGCGGAATTCCGCCGTTATACCGGTCTTGATGAAGCGGCGATCCGTCCGCAGCTGGACGCGGCGATAGCTCAGGGCTATCTGCAGGAAGACGAGCAGAACTGGCAGATCACCGAGCATGGAAAGCTGTTTTTAAATTCTCTTCTCGAACTATTCCTTAGCGAATAAATATCGTTATCCCATTCCCGCCAGGCAGAGTGCGGGAATGGGAATAACTCGATTCCTCCGCCATATATACCTTATTATATCCGATTCATTCTTATTAAATATTCCACCCTTAAATTAATTTGCATTAATTAATACAAGTCAAATATCAATCCAGCAATAATATCGGTTATTTCCTTACCTCATTGCCAGAAAGTGTGAGTCAGGTAGTTTAAAGATGTACGACAACAAAGATAATATGTCATACAGAAATAAAGCATGATGCTAAAGATATTGACCAATTATCCCAAGTGCATGGAGCCAACTCATGAAAAAATACCCTTTTTCTCGTTCTCTGGTAGGTATAGCTTTACTGGCCCTACTCTCCGCAGGAGCCGTCGCGGCTGAAAAAGTCACGTTAAAACTGGCACATAACCTTGAGCGTAGCCATGTGGTGCATCAGGCGCTGGAGGAGATGTCCAGAGAGGTAAACCAGCTTTCTGACGGTAAGATGAAGATTCGTATTTACCCCAGTAGTCAGATGGGCAGCGCGCGCGAGACCATGGAGTTATTACAAAATGGCGCGCTGGATATGACCAAAGGTTCCGCCAGCGATCTGGAGTCTTTCGATAATATTTACGCCATTTATAATTTACCCTTCCTGTTTAACGACCAGAATCACTTCAATAAAGTCGTCTTCGGCGAGGTGGGCAAGGAAATAATGAACTCGACGAAAGAGAAAGGATTCTTTGCCCTTTCCGCTTTTGTCGCCGGGACGCGAAGCTTTTATGCCAAAAAGCCCATTACTAAACCAGAAGATTTAAAAGGACTGAAGATCCGCGTCCAGGCCAGCCCGACAACGTTAAAAATGGTCGAATTAATGGGCGGTTCCCCGACCCCCATCTCCTTTGGTGAAGTTTATACCGCCATGCAGCAGGGGGTGGTAGACGGCGCGGAAAATAACGTTCCCTCCTGGGTGCAGACGCGCCATATCGAAATCGCGAAAGTATTCTCTGAAGATGAGCACGCCTCCATCCCTGACTTCCTCGTTATCTCCAGCAAAACCTGGGACAAGCTGACGCCGGATCAGCAGCACATTCTGATCAAAGCGGCGAAAGCCTCAGAGATTTATCAGCAACAGCTGTGGCGGAAGATCGATGCCGATACCCGCGCGCAGGCCAAAGCCCTGGGCGGAGAAATAGTCAAAGTAGATAAAGCGCCGTTCCGCGCCGCCGTGCAGCCGCTATACGATGACTTTAAAAAAGATCCCAGCCAGGCCGCCCTGCTGGCCAAATTTGAAGCTGCCGCGGAATAACCTTTAACGGGCCGGCCGCAGGCCCGTTTGCACCAGGAAATCAACGATGATACTTAACCGCATTAAGCTGGCGGTGGACCGCACCATCGCCGCCTTCTCTGTCGCTGTAATGATTGCGCTGGTTGTCTGCGTCGTCTGGCAGGTATTCAGCCGCTACGTGCTCAACCAGCCAAGCACCCTGACCGACGAGCTGGCGCGCTTCTTAATGATCTGGGTCGGGCTACTGGGCGCGGCCTATACGGTCGGCGCCCAGCGTCACCTGGCGATTGATTTACTCACCATGACGCTCTCTCCCCGCGGGCAGGCGCTTTTCAGCGTCATCATTAACCTGCTGATCCTGCTGTTTGCCGGCGCAGTGATTGTAACCGGCGGCGTAAAACTGATTGCAAAAACGCTGTCGACCGCCCAGGTCTCAGCCGCGATGCAGATCCCTATGGGCTACGTGTATCTGATCCTGCCGCTCACCGGCATCATGATGATGTTTTACGCATTGTGTTTTATCAGTAACGGCCTGAAAAACATCAAACATGCAGAATAAGGAGCAACTCATGGATAGCTATATTGCACTGACGCTGTTTGGCGCTTTCTTTATTCTGGTTTTTATTGGCGTTCCCATCTCCTTCGCCATCGGTATCGCTACCGTTGGTTCGATGCTGCTGATGTTTCCCTGGGATATCGCGGTGATTACCGTGTCTCAACGCCTGGCGAACGGGCTTGATAACTTCGCGCTGCTGGCCATCCCCTTTTTTATCTTTGCCGGAACCCTGATGAACAGCGGCGGGATTGCCATACGTTTAATCAATCTGGCGCAGGTGATGGTCGGACGCGTGCCGGGCTCTCTGGGCCACGTCAACGTGCTGGCCAATATGATGTTCGGCTCGATTTCCGGTTCAGCCGTCGCCGCCGCCGCGGCGGTAGGCGGCACGCTCAACCCCATTCAGACGCAGAAAGGCTACGATCCGACCTTTTCCACAGCGGTAAACGTCTCATCCTGCATCACGGGTCTGCTTATTCCGCCGTCAAACGTCCTGATCGTCTTTTCCCTGACCGCAGGCGGCGTCTCGGTCGCCTCGCTGTTTATGGCCGGCTATTTGCCGGGCATCCTGATGGGCCTGGCTATTATGCTGGTCTGCGGCTGCATCGCTAAACGCCGCGGCTATCCGGTTTCCGAACGGCCGACCTGCGCCCAGGCGGCAAAGGCCTTTTTCGATGCTCTACCCAGCCTGCTGCTGGTCATCATTGTGATGGGCGGGATCCTTGGCGGCATTTTTACCGCGACGGAAGCCTCTGCCATCGCCGTGGTCTACACCTTTATCCTGTCGGTACTGATCTATCGGGAAGTGAAGTGGCGCGATCTGCCGAAGCTGATTCTGGAATCGGTAGTCATGACCTCTATTGTGCTGCTGCTGATTGGCTTTTCGGTGGGCATGTCGTGGGCGATGACCAACGCCGACATTCCCTACATGATAAGCGATGCGCTAATGGGGGTGTCGGAAAACCCGGTGGTGATCCTGCTGTTGATAAATATCGTGCTGCTAATCGTCGGCATTTTTATGGATATGACCCCAGCTGTGCTGATTTTCACGCCGATATTTCTGCCCATTGCTGAGGATTTGGGCATGAACCCGGTTCATTTCGGCATCATGATGGTCGCTAATCTGTGCATCGGCCTGCTGACCCCGCCGGTAGGCAGCGCGCTGTTTGTCGGCTGCTCCATTTCAGGGGTGAAAATTCAGCAGCTCATCAAACCGTTGCTGCCGTTCTACGCCGCCCTGCTGATCGCGCTGATGATGATTGTTTATATCCCGCCGATCTCGCTGTTTATTCCACAGCTGCTGGGGCTGATGTAGGGTTTTGCCCAGGAGAAGGGGCTCTCCTCCCTGAGGAAAAACGAGCGTTAGCCCCCGTGCTAACGCTTCTGCCCGGGCGGCGCTTAGCGCCCTGCCCGTCAGGCAAAAATCTTCAATATCAGAACATTGTGTCATCCGACAAGCCTATACCCGCCAGGCGCAGCCGGGCCATTCCGAACCTGATTCGGCTACTTAAGGACCCCGTCGCGGCGCATCTTCTCCAGCCCCTCCAGCCAGTATTTTTCGTCGCGAGCCAAATCCCGATAGCGTATCTCCAGCGCCATCAGCTGAGCGCTCAGTTCGCCTTTTTGCTTCTGCAGCGGCGCTATCTTTTTATCGCGCGCAGCCATCTCCGCTTTGATATTTTCACTCATCTCTTTATGCTGGCGATAATAGTTACGCTTCTGCTCATTCAGCACAGCATCGCGCTCGGCGCGCAGCGGCCCGGCATCGCAAACCGCTTTTTTCTGACAGGCGGTCAGGGCGGGTTCATAGATAGTTTTGTAGTAATGATTCTCGAATTTCAGCGGATCGTTTTGCCGATCTACTTCATACATTTTTTCCAGCATCGCCTGCTGCACGTCGCTGCGATCGAGCGTCTTGCCGTTCGCATCCGTACCCCATGAACGGTTAATCTGCTCCTCTAACGCGGCGATCTCGGTTTTCAGCGCATCCTGTTGCCCTTGCAACGTCTTCATCGTGGCTTTGCTGGCGGCAAAGCTGGCGTTAATTTTGGCAAATTGCGCCATAAATTTGTGGTCATTAACGATCAGGTTTTTACTTTCATCCCCTCCGATTTCCTTCAAGGTTCTCCCGCCCCTCTTCGCCGCCATTTGCAGCGAAAAGAATTCGGTCTGCCAGCCGGAGTCTTTGGTCCCTACCGAGGTCATCATGGCGGAGAATTTTACCGGCCGCCCCCTGGTCCAGACTCGCTCATAAAAAAAGTAATCTCCCGCGACGCCGACGCAAATATAGAGATCTTCCGCGGCGGCCATATCGCCTTCCAGCATATAGGTCGCCTGATTTCCCCGGGCGTCGAGCTGCTTTAGCATCACACGTTGCAAGCGCATAATCCCGCCAGTCTGTTCAGCAAACTGCTTTTTCACCACGTCGTCTGTTGGCGTGTTGGCATCCGCCAGCACGTAACAAGGGGAAGCGATCATCAGGACGGTGAGCGTTTTCCATGCCTCTTTCATCAGCAAATTCCTTTTATGAATACAGCAGGCATCATAAGGCGTTCGCCACCGCAGGCAGGATAAATGAAATCTGATTTTGCTACCTGCGGACGCAGGTAGCGGGATGTCGCTTACTTTAACGAGCCCACCAGCGCTTTGCGGCTGTCCTCAAGGGAGACCACTCGGCTGCAGACGTCTTTACCAAACTGCTGGAAATCGGCCTCCTGGTTTTTCCACTCGTCCTGAATCGCGGTTTGCAGACCGCCGAGGCTGCCGAGAATGCCCTGCAGCGGGTTGCCGCCGCCTTTGAGCACCGCTTTCGCCCCCATCTCGTTAATGCTGTCCTGCAGAATGCCGCCCATCGCCTGATTCACCAGCTGCTGGCCGTCGGCGCGCACCTGGTCGATGGCTTTATAGTGGAAGGTCAGGCCATCGCTGCGGCGCTCAATAATGCGGTTCATCTGTTCTTTCAGCTGCGCGTCCAGCTTAGTCAGACGACCGTGCATACTGCTGTCGGCGCCGACCTGTTCGGTAATGATTTTATCCAGCGCCTTGCGGCCTTTTTCGACTCGCGAACGCGCGCCTTCGTCAATCCACGGCAGGCTGCTGCGCAGACCGGCCTGATAATCCTGGGCCTGCTCGCGCTGGGCGGCGCTGAGGGCATAGGCCTTGCCGTTAAAGGTCAGGTTACCGTCCGGTTTGATCACCAGATTGCCATTTTCCCCTTTCACCTGGACCTGCTGCGGGGTGAGGATCACATCGTCACGCGGCGTGACGCTACACTGGTAGTCTGCATGGGCAGACAAAGCGGTGACGGAGAGCGCCACCGCCAGCAGCGTTTTACGCATCATAAAACTCCCTTAAGACAAAACGGGCCGGCAGTTGCCGACCCTTGTCAAACTTAGTCCCACCAGACGTCAAAAAGTTCGCTGGTGCGCACATCCTCTAACTTACGCGCTTCCAGCCATTGGCGCACGATGGCCTGATGCTCTTCGGTACATTTACCGATCTCCTGCATGCAGATCAGCCCCTCCCAGGAGAGATAGCCGCTGCCGTCAAAGGCCAGCTTGTTCGGCTCAATCACCTCTTCGATCAGATCGTTGACCGTCTGGTCGATCTGTTCTTCGCTGGTCCCTTCCGGGAAACGCCAGGCGACGGAGAAGCCTAACTCCTGAAACTCGTCGATATGCATTTTTTTCCGCAGACGACGGCTACGATTCTTGGCCATTATTTCACCCTCTCGAACATTAAGTCCCATACGCCGTGGCCGAGACGATGGCCACGCTGTTCAAATTTGGTTACCGGGCGCGATTCCGGGCGCGGTACGTAATCGTTGCTTGCCGACTGGTTACGGTACCCTTCCAGCGAGGACATCACTTCAAGCATATGGACGGCATAGGCTTCCCAGTCGGTCGCCATATGGAAGACGCCGCCGAGCTTCAGTTTACTTTTCACCAGCTCGGCGAAAGGCGGCTGCACGATACGACGTTTATTATGGCGCGCTTTGTGCCACGGGTCAGGGAAAAACAGCTGCACCATATTCAGCGAGTTATCCGGAATCATAGTGTGCAGCACTTCCACCGCATCGTGACACATCACGCGCAGGTTTTGCACACCTTCTTCTTCGGCCGAGGCCAGACAGGCGCCGACGCCCGGGGAGTGCACTTCGATGCCGAGGAAATTCTGTTCCGGTTTGGCTTTTGCCATCGCCACCAGCGAGGCGCCCATCCCGAAGCCAATTTCGAGGGTGACCGGCGCTTCGCGGCCAAACAGGGCGGCGAAATCGAGCGGCGCATCGTTGAATTCAACGCCCATCACCGGCCAAATGTTATCCAGCGCATGCTGCTGCCCTTTCGTCAGGCGGCCCTGGCGACGGACGAAGCTACGAATACGGCGCAGCGGACGGCCGTTTTCATCAAATTCCGGAGAGATGACGTCGTTTTTCATAAAAGTTAGGTCTGCTAGTGAAAGTGTTCGGAAAACGGGCATTATCCAAAGTTACCCGGCGGATGCAAGGGTTTACAGCCACTCGGCCTTGTGCTGCAATCTGCCACCCTGTAATCGCGATCCCGGAGCCGTAGCTTTGACTTTTCTCGCCACGCAATTTTCAGCCCAGGTCCTGGACTGGTACGACAAATACGGGCGTAAAACCCTGCCCTGGCAAATCGCCAAGACGCCCTACAAAGTATGGCTCTCCGAAGTGATGTTGCAACAAACCCAGGTGACCACGGTTATCCCGTATTTTGAACGCTTTATGGCGCGTTTCCCCACGGTGGTCGATCTCGCCAACGCGCCGCTGGATGAGGTGCTGCATCTGTGGACCGGACTGGGTTACTACGCGCGGGCGCGCAACTTACACAAAGCGGCGCAGCAGGTGACGACGCAGTACGGCGGCGAATTCCCGCAGACCTTTGACGAAGTGGCGGCGCTTCCCGGCGTCGGGCGCTCAACGGCGGGGGCCATTTTATCCCTTTCGCTCGGTCAGCATTATCCGATTCTCGACGGCAACGTGAAGCGCGTGCTCGCCCGCTGCTATGCTGTCAGCGGCTGGCCGGGGAAAAAAGAGGTGGAAAAACGGCTGTGGGAGATCAGCGAAGCGGTCACGCCGGCGAAGGGCGTGGAGCGCTTTAACCAGGCGATGATGGATCTCGGGGCGATGGTCTGCACCCGATCGAAGCCGAAGTGCGAACTGTGCCCGCTGAGCAACGGCTGCGTGGCCTACGCCAATCATTCATGGGCGGAATATCCGGGCAAAAAACCGAAGCAGACCATTCCGGAACGCACCGGCTATTTCCTGCTGATGCAGCACGGCGACGAGGTGTTTCTCGCCCAGCGTCCGCCGGTGGGCCTGTGGGGCGGATTGTTCTGTTTTCCGCAGTTTGCCGACGAAGCGGGCCTGCGCGAGTGGCTGGCACAGCGCCAGATTAAGGCCGATAATCTGACGCAGCTCACCGCTTTTCGCCACACTTTCAGCCATTTCCATCTGGATATTGTGCCGATGTGGCTTACAGTGCACTCATCTGGCGCATGCATGGATGAAGGCAACGCACTCTGGTATAACTTAGCGCAGCCGCCGTCCGTCGGTCTGGCGGCCCCCGTGGAGCGCTTGTTGCAACAGTTAAAAGCCGGAACGCCGGTATAAATTTTCGGCTATCAAAGAGGATTGATTATGAGCAGAACCATTTTTTGTACCTTCCTGCAGCGTGAAGCGGACGGCCAGGATTTTCAGCTGTATCCGGGCGAACTCGGGAAGCGCATTTACAACGAAATCTCCAAAGAAGCCTGGGCGCAGTGGCAGCACAAGCAGACCATGCTGATCAACGAGAAAAAGCTCAGCATGATGAACCCGGAGCACCGCAAGCTGCTGGAGCAGGAGATGGTGCAGTTCCTGTTTGAAGGGAAAGACGTGCACATCGAAGGCTATACGCCGCCGGAAAAACAGTAAGGGCCCTGCGGCCTTTTAAAAACAAACACAACACGCACGCCCGGAATGATGAAAAAATACTTAGCGCTCGCGCTGATTGCGCCGTTGCTCGTTTCGTGTTCCAGCTCCAATAAAAAAGGCGCCGAATACAACGAGGCCTGGGTCAAGGATACCAACGGTTTTGATATCCTGATGGGCCAGTTTGCCCACAACATCGAGAACATTTGGGGGTACAACGAAGTCCTGCTCGCCGGGCCGAAGGACTACGTCAAATACACCGACCAGTATCAAACCCGCAGCCACATAAACTTCGATGAAGGGACGATCACCGTAGAGACCATCGCCGGCACCGATCCGCGCGGACGACTGCGCCAGGCGATCGTCAAAACCCTGCTGATGGGCGATGACCCCAACTCCATCGACCTCTATTCCGATGTCGATGACATTCAGATCTCCAAAGAGCCGTTCCTCTATGGCCAGGTGGTGGATAACACAGGGGCATCGATTCGCTGGGAGTGGCGCGCCGCGCGCTTTGCCGACTATCTGCTGCAAACCCGCCTGAAGAGCCGCAACAACGGCCTGCGCGTGGTCTACAGCATCACCATCAACCTGGTGCCGAACCACCTCGACAAACGTGCGCATAAATACCTCGGCATGGTGCGTCAGGCCTCGCGTAAGTATGGGGTTGATGAGTCGCTGATCCTCGCGATTATGCAGACCGAATCCTCCTTTAACCCTTATGCGGTCAGCCATGCCGACGCCATGGGGCTGATGCAGGTGGTCCAGCACAGCGCCGGCAGAGACGTCTTCCGTTCCCAGGGTAAATCGGGCCTGCCAAGCCGCAGCTATCTGTTCGACCCGGCGAATAACATTGACACCGGTACCGCCTACCTGGCGATGCTGAACAATGTCTACCTCGCCGGCATCGATAACCCCACCTCGCGTCGCTACGCGGTGATCACCGCCTATAACGGCGGCGCCGGCAGCGTGCTGCGGGTCTTCTCCAGCGATAAAGTCCAGGCGGCCAATATCATCAACAGCATGGCGCCAGGGGACGTCTACCAGACCCTGACTACCCGCCATCCTTCGGCGGAATCGCGCCGCTATCTGTATAAAGTTAACACGGCGCAGAAAAGCTACCGCCGTAAATAACCCCCTCCTGACACCGGCCTCAGCCCCGCGCTGAGGCCGCGTTTTTTCTGCGCCATACGGTGCAATATCTTTCGGTTTTCTGCGGCAGTTAACAGAAGCCTTCGGTTGGCGAATGATAGAATCGCATCAAAATAACGGGTTTAATGTTATTTTAAAAACATAACAAGCCCATATTCGTGAGGATAACTACATGAATCTTAAGCTGCAGCTCAAAATACTGTCGTTCCTGCAGTTCTGTCTTTGGGGGAGCTGGCTTACCACGCTTGGCTCATACATGTTTGTCACCCTGAAGTTTGACGGCGCAGCAATCGGCGCGGTTTATAGCTCGCTCGGTATCGCTGCGGTGCTGATGCCGACGCTGCTCGGCATCGTCGCCGACAAGTGGATTAGCGCCAAATGGGTGTATGCCGTTTGTCACCTGGTGGGTGCGCTGACGCTGTATCTGGCGGCGCAGGTCACCACGCCGGGCGAAATGTTCCTCGTGATCCTCCTCAACTCACTGGCCTATATGCCGACGCTGGGGCTGATTAACACCATCTCTTACTATCGCCTGCAGTCGGCGGGGCTGGATATCGTTACCGATTTTCCGCCGATCCGTATCTGGGGCACTATCGGCTTTATCTTCGCCATGTGGGGCGTCAGCTTCTCCGGCTTTGAGCTGAGCCATATGCAGTTGTACATCGGTGCGACGCTGTCGGTATTGCTGGCGCTGTTCACCCTGACGCTGCCGACGATCCCGGTGGCTAACGCCCAGCGTAATCAAAGCTGGACGGAGATGCTGGGGCTTAACGCTTTCGCGCTGTTTAAAAACAAGCGCATGGCCATCTTCTTTATCTTCTCAATGATGCTCGGCGCCGAGCTGCAAATCACCAACATGTTCGGTAATACCTTCCTGCACAGCTTCGATAAAGATCCGCTGTTTGCCGGCAGCTTTATCGTCGAACACGCCTCGGTGCTGATGTCGATCTCGCAGATCTCCGAGACCCTGTTTATCCTGACCATCCCGTTCTTCCTCAGCCGCTACGGCATTAAGAACGTTATGCTGATGAGTATCGTGGCGTGGATGCTGCGCTTCGGCCTGTTCGCCTTTGGCGACCCGACGCCGTTCGGCACCGTGCTGCTGGTACTGTCGATGATCGTCTACGGTTGCGCCTTCGACTTCTTCAACATCTCCGGTTCAGTGTTCGTTGAGAAAGAGGTGCGCCCGGAAATCCGCGCCAGCGCCCAGGGGATGTTCCTGATGATGACCAACGGCTTCGGCTGTATTCTCGGTGGCATGGTGAGCGGCAAAGTGGTGGAGCACTTTACCGTCGAAGGGATCACTAACTGGCAGAGCGTGTGGCTGATTTTCGCCGGCTATTCGCTGGCGCTGGCTTTTGCCTTCGTGGCGCTGTTCAAATACAAACACGTCAGACAGCCGACCGCCGCGCAGCAGAGCGCGTGATCGGCAAAAGTAAAACGCCCCGCCTGTTCGGCGGGGCATTTTTTTATCCCTTCAACACGTAGCCATACAGCCGCTTAATGCCGTCCGGATCCGTCTCGCTATAAACTCCCTGCAGCTCCGGCGAGAAGCCCGGTAGCATATTGACCCCCTCCTCCAGCGCGAGGAAATAGCGCAGCACAGCGCCCCCCCAGACCTCACCGGGCACCACGCATAATACCCCCGGCGGATACGGCAGCGCCCCTTCCGCCGCGACGCGGCCCTCCGCCTCGCTCAGACGCACCAGCTCCACGTCGCCGCGGATAAATTCGCGGTTGGCATCCTGGGGATTCATCACCACCCGCGGGAAGCTCCGTTTACGGAACATCTCTTTTTGCAGGCTCTTCACGTCAAAGCTGACGTACAGATCGTGCATTTCCTGGCACAACTCGCGCAGGGTATAGTCGCGATAGCGCACCGGATATTTGTTGTAGATGGTCGGCAACACATCGGCCAGCGGCGTATCCGCTTCAATATGCTGTTCAAACTGCCCCAGCATCGCCACCAGCTGCGCCATTTTTTCGGCGCTTTCCGCCGGCGTCAGCAGGAACAGAATCGAGTTGAGATCGCACTTCTCCGGCACGATGCCGTTTTCCCGCAGGTAATGCGCCAGAATGGTCGCCGGGATGCCGAACTCACTGTACTCCCCGCTCTCCGCGTCGATGCCAGGGGTAGTCAACAACAGCTTGCACGGGTCGACAAAATACTGGTCGTCGGCATAGCCCTCGAAACCATGCCAGCGCGCGCCCGGTTCGAAACTGAAGAAACGACGCTCCCGGGCGATCGCTTCGGTCGGGTGATCCTGCCACGGGCGCCCCGCCACCATCGGCGGAATAAAGGGCTGAATCATCTTACAGTTGGCGATGATCGCTTTGCGCGCCTCGATGCCCAGCGCCACGCATTCGGCCCACAGGCGGCGGCCGCTCTCGCCTTCGTGAATTTTGGCGTTGACGTCCAGCGCGGCGAACAGCGGATAAAACGGGCTGGTGGAGGCATGCAGCATAAAGGCGTTATTCAGCCGCTTGTGCGGACAGAAGCGCGCCTGGCCGCGCAGATGGTTATCCTTTTTATGGATCTGCGACGTCTGCGAGAAACCGGCCTGCTGCTTGTGTACGGACTGGGTGACAAAAATGCCCGGATCGTCCGGCGTCAGCTCCAGCAGCAGCGGCGAACAGTCGGCCATCATCGGGATAAACTGCTCATAGCCCACCCACGCCGAGTCGAACAGGATGTAATCGCAGAGGTGGCCGATTTTATCGACCACCTGGCGGGCGTTATAGACCGTGCCGTCATAGGTCCCGAGCTGGATCACCGCCAGGCGAAACGGGCGAGCGGCCGTGGCTTTCTCTGGCGCCGCTTCGCGGATGAGATCCCGCAGGTAGCGCTCATCAAAGCAACGCTCGTCAATGCCGCCGATAAAGCCGAACGGATTGCGCGCGGCTTCAAGATAGACAGGCGTCGCCCCCGCCTGAATCAGCGCCCCGTGATGATTTGACTTGTGGTTGTTGCGATCGAACAGCACCAGATCGCCGCGGGTCAACAGCGCGTTGGTCACAACTTTGTTGGCCGCCGAGGTGCCGTTAAGGACGAAGTAGGTTTTATCCGCATTAAAGACCTTCGCGGCGAACTTCTGCGCATGCTTGGCCGACCCTTCGTGGATCAGCAGATCGCCTAATTTTACATCGGCGTTACACATATCGGCGCGAAAGACGTTTTCGCCAAAAAAGTCATAGAACTGACGGCCTGCGGGATGCTTTTTGAAAAAGGCCCCGTGCTGGTGTCCCGGACAGGCAAAAGTGCTGTTATCCATTTCGACGTACTGGGTCAGCGTATTGAAAAACGGCGGCAGCAGACGCGCTTCATAATCGCAGGCCGCCGCTTCCAGCTCGAGCCACTCCTGATCTTTACCGGCGATCACCGCCTGTACCCCCTCCGGCTTATCGACCGCCGTCTCGCTCAGCAGGTAGACCGGCAGGTTAAATCCGCTACGCCTGAGGAGGGCAAGGATACCGCTGCGACTGTCCGCCGCGGTGATGACGACTGCCGCCACATCGGTAAAATCGGTACTGTCCAGCGCCACAACGCGACGGTGGGTGGACAAGCGGGTGACCAGCTCGCAGCTGGCGGCAATGTGCATGGATTTCATAAGCGCAAATGCCCGTATCGGGAGTGTAAAAATCTCAGACAAGGGAAACCTTGCCCAACGATGTGTCCGGGTCTGACGGATTCAGCTCCGACCGCCGGACATCAGTAAAAGCAGACGCGTCCGATCTTACTGTTGCCCTACAGTGAGCATACGTGTCCTTCACCGCATGGTGAACGAAGGGGTAAGCGTAGCAAGATGAGGCAGCCCACGCATCTGTGCGCGGCGTCGCTGGCGAGGTAATGGCAGTGTCGTCATCGGCGGCCTCATATCAGGGAGGAGAAAATTCGCGCAATCATGGCACCTTTCCCTGGCAGGCGCAAGATGAAAACCGTATGCACTTATATCACGGATACACAAGCTTTCACGGCGGGTTAACGTCATAATCAGTCGGTTATCAGGGATATTTAACAGGAGTCAGCGTGGTTACAGGACCTTTTATTAATGCCAGCGCGGTGCTGGTCGGCGGCGTGTTAGGCGCCCTACTCAGCCAGCGGTTGCCGGAACGGATCCGCACATCCATGACCTCAATTTTTGGCCTGGCGTCATTAGGCATCGGTATTTTACTGGTGATTAAATGCGCCAATCTGCCGGTGATGGTGCTGTCGACCCTGGTGGGAACGCTGCTCGGCGAAATATGCAATATGGAAAAAGGCATAAATACGCTGGTCAGTCAGCTTCAGCAGTTGCTGTCATCGAAGGGTAAGAAAAAGGCCTCGGCGCATGACTCCTATATTCAGAGCTATGTGGCGATTATCGTCCTGTTCTGCGCCAGCGGCACCGGCGTCTTCGGCGCCATGCGCGAAGGGATGACCGGCGACGCCAGCATTCTGATTGCCAAAGCGTTTCTTGATTTTTTCACCGCCACCATTTTCGCCTGCACCCTGGGCATTGCCGTCGCCGCCATCAGCGTGCCGATGCTGCTTATCCAGCTGACCCTCGCGGCCTGCGCGGCGATCATTATGCCGCTCACCACGCCGATGATGCTGGCGGATTTCAGCGCCGTCGGCGGTATGCTGCTGGTGGCCACCGGGCTGCGCATCTGCGGAATAAAAATGTTTGCCGTGGTGAATATGCTGCCTGCGCTGGTGCTGGCGATGCCGATTTCAGCGGCCTGGACGCTGTTTTTTGCCTGAAGACGCGTGCTTTTAGCGCAATGTGGTGATAGATTGTTCAGTCTGCTGCAAAACAGATAAATTTCGTTGACGAGGCGCGGCGATTACGGTTTAATGCGCCCCGTTGCCCGGATAGCTCAGTCGGTAGAGCAGGGGATTGAAAATCCCCGTGTCCTTGGTTCGATTCCGAGTCCGGGCACCACTATTTAAAGAACCCAGCCTATGGCTGGGTTTTTGCTTTTCTGCATCCGGACTCTTCATCGAACTGCGTAAACCCGTGATTTCCCTGCTGCGCTTTTCTCCTGGCCAGCCCGCTGCCACTTAACGGCAAGCGCAGGCCTGTTCCCCATAGAATCTTTTCGCAAATACATTGCCAGATATCAGATAACACGCTGATTAAAATCGCCTTTTTGTCGCCAAAAGCGGCTAAAAACGCCCTTTTCTGGCAATCGATCCGCCCAGGCGGCTACCCTGCTTTCCCTCCGGATGGCTGAATAGCATCTTATATTCCATTTTGCGCTAAATGACAGAGAAATATTCTTTAAATAACCGATTTCACAGACCTACCATGCAAAAATATCTTAAACGAGTGGGTAAATGGTTATGTCACTGTTTCATTCCGTGAGCGACCTGATCGGTCATACTCCCCTGCTCCAGTTGCACAAACTGGATACCGGCCCCTGCAGTCTGTTTTTAAAACTGGAAAATCAGAATCCGGGCGGCTCAATTAAAGATCGGGTTGCGCTGTCGATGATTAACGAAGCCGAGCGCCAGGGAAAACTGGCCCCCGGCGGGACAATTATCGAAGCCACCGCCGGCAATACCGGCCTCGGCCTGGCGCTGATTGCGGCGCAGAAAAATTACCGCCTGATCCTGGTGGTGCCGGACAAAATGAGCCGCGAGAAAATCTTTCACCTGCGGGCGCTGGGCGCGACAGTGCTGCTCACCCGCTCCGACGTCAATAAAGGCCACCCGGCCTACTACCAGGATTATGCCCACCGCCTTGCCGATGAAACGCCGGGGGCTTTTTACATCGACCAGTTTAACAACGACGCGAATCCGCTGGCGCACGCTACCTCCACCGCGCCAGAACTTTTCCAGCAGCTGGAGGGAGACATAGACGCCATCGTCGTCGGCGTTGGCTCCGGCGGCACGCTGGGCGGGCTTCAGGCCTGGTTTGCAGAACATTCGCCAAAAACGGAATTTATCCTCGCCGATCCGGCGGGCTCGATCCTTGCCGATCAGGTTGATACCGGACGCTACGGCGAAACGGGATCCTGGCTGGTCGAAGGGATTGGAGAAGATTTCATCCCGCCGCTGGCCAGGCTGGAAGGGGTGCATACCGCCTATCGCGTCAGCGACCGCGAAGCGTTCCACACCGCGCGCCAGCTGCTGCAGGTCGAGGGGGTGCTGGCCGGCTCCTCCACCGGCACCCTGCTCAGCGCCGCGCTGCGCTACTGCCGGGCGCAAAGCCGTCCGAAGCGGGTGGTGACCTTCGCCTGCGACAGCGGCAATAAATACCTGTCAAAAATGTTCAACGACGACTGGATGCGCCAGCAGGGACTGATCGCCCGCCCCGAACAGGGCGATCTCAGTGATTTTATCGCCCTGCGCCATGACGAAGGCGCCACCGTCACGGCCGCGCCGGACGACACCCTGGCCGCAGTATTTACCCGCATGCGGCTGTATGACATCTCCCAGCTGCCGGTGCTGGAGGATGGCCGCGTGGTCGGCATCGTCGATGAGTGGGATTTGATCCGCCACGTAAAGGGCGATCGCCAACGCTTCTCGCTGCCGGTCAGTGAAGCGATGAGCCGCCATGTTGAAACTCTCGATAAGCGTGCGCCAGAGAGCGAACTGCAGGCCATTCTCGATCGCGGTCTGGTGGCGGTGATCGCTGACAACGCGCGTTTTCTTGGCCTGGTCACCCGCAGCGATGTACTGACCGCCTGGCGCAACCGAGTCGCACAATAAGGAATTTTTTATGTCATCTATCCACACCCTGAGCGTACATAGCGGAACCTTCACCGACAGCCACGGCGCAGTGATGCCGCCGATTTATGCCACCTCCACTTTTGCTCAGCCGGCGCCGGGGCAGCATACCGGCTATGAATATTCCCGTAGCGGGAATCCTACCCGCCACGCGCTGGAGACGGCGATCGCCGACCTGGAAAACGGCACGCGCGGCTACGCGTTCGCCTCCGGGCTGGCCGCCATCTCCACCGTGCTGGAGCTGCTGGATAAGGACAGCCACCTGGTGGCGGTCGATGATGTGTATGGCGGTACTTACCGCCTGCTGGAAAACGTTCGCCGCCGTAGCGCTGGTCTGCAGGTGAGCTGGGTGAAACCCGACGACCTGGCGGGGATTGAAGCGGCGATCCGCCCCGATACGCGCATGATCTGGGTGGAGACGCCCACCAACCCGCTGCTGAAGCTGGCGGATCTCAGCGCCATCGCCGCCATCGCGCGCCGCCATAACCTGATCAGCGTCGCCGATAACACTTTCGCCTCGCCGGCGATCCATCGCCCGCTGGAGCATGGGTTTGATATGGTGGTCCACTCCGCGACCAAGTACCTCAACGGCCATTCCGATGTCGTCGCCGGCCTGGCGGTGGTTGGCGATAACGCTGAGCTCGCGGAAAAGCTTGGCTACCTGCAGAATGCGGTAGGCGGTGTACTCGACCCGTTCAGCAGCTTCCTGACGCTACGCGGCATCCGTACCCTGGCGCTGCGGATGGAGCGCCACAGCGCGAACGCGCTGCAGCTCGCCGAATGGCTGGAACAGCAGCCGGAGGTGGAGCGAGTCTGGTTCCCCTGGCTGGCCTCGCACCCGCACCATCAGCTGGCGCGCCAGCAAATGGCCCTGCCCGGCGGCATGATTTCCGTCGTGGTGAAGGGCGATGACGGTTACGCCGAACGCATCATCAGCAAGTTGCGCTGGTTCACCCTTGCGGAGAGTCTGGGCGGCGTGGAGAGCCTGGTGAGCCAGCCCTTCAGCATGACTCATGCCTCGATCCCGCTGGAGAAGCGCCTGGCGAACGGCATCACGCCGCAGCTGATCCGCCTGTCGGTCGGGATCGAAGATCCTCACGATCTGATTGCCGACTGGCAGCAGGCGCTACGGGAGGAGTGATTATTCCGACGCGCGGGTCGTCGCCAGCGCGTCGGCCATTCCCTGCTGAAGGTGGGCGATAAACTGCGTCAGCTTCGGCAGGGGCCGGCGATCCTGGCGCCAGAGCAGATGCACGGGCCTTGGCTGTGGGGTCCACGCCTCCAGCACCCGCATCAGGCTGCCGCTGGCCAGCGCATCGGCCAGCAGCACCTCCGGTTGCATCAGCAGCCCGGCCCCGGCGATCGCCGCCTGGCGCAGCGCATAGCCATCGTTGCAGCGCAAAACCGCATCGCGCTTCCAGCGCACTTCCCCCTCCATGCCCGGCAGCCGCCACTCGTTGCGCGCGGTCCAGACCGTATGGGACAGGCAGAGATGATCGGCGAGATCTTCCGGCGTCCCTGGCGTTCCGTAACGCGCCAGATAAGCCGGCGCGGCGCAGATCACCATCCGATAGGGCGCCAGATAGCGGGCCACCAGATCCTCCTGATGGATCTCGCCAATGCGGATCGCCAGATCGAAACCTTCATCCACCAGATCGACCATCCGGTTGGTCAGATCCAGTTCCACCCGGACCGCTGGCCAGGCCTGCAGAAAGGTGGCGGTCAGAGGCGCGATCACGCTGGCGCCGAACGAGGTGGGCGCGCTCACCCGCAGGGTGCCGGCGGGCGCCAGCCGCAGCCGCTCAACGGCGCTTTCGGCGATGGAGACCTGCTCCATCACCCGTTTCGCTTCGTCAAAATAGACCCGCCCTGCGTCGGTGAGGCTCTGGCGTCGGGTGTTACGCTCCAGCAGACGCGTCGCCAGCTGGGCTTCCAGATGGGCGATGTATTTCCCGACCATTACCGCCGACAGCCCCAGGCGCGACGCCGCCCCGGTAAAGCTGCCGCACTCCACCACGGCAATAAACGTCTCCATCCCTCGCAGCTTATCCATATTGCTAACCTCTGGTTAGTAATGTTCTAACTTTTAGCCAGTTTATCCGATATCCGTTTTATTAAAGAATAGGCTTTCACCTCACCAGGAGTCAGCCATGAAAATTATCGTTATCGGTGCCAGCGGCACCATTGGTCGCGCGGTCAGCGAAGAACTGGGCCAGAGACATGACGTTATCCGCGTCGGCCGCACCCGGGGGGATTATCAAGTGGATATTACCTCCCAGGGGAGCGTCGAGGCGCTGTTTGCGCAGACCGGCAAAGTAGACGCCATCGTCTCCACTACCGGCAATCTGCACTTTGGGCCGTTAAGCACCATGACCGATAGCCAGTTCAACCTCGGTTTGCAGGACAAGCTGCTGGGGCAAATTCGCCTGGCGCTGATCGGCCAGCATTTCCTGCGCGACGGCGGGTCGATTACTCTGGTCAGCGGCATTGTCGCGCAGGAGCCGATTGCTCAGGGCGTCAATGCCACGACGGTTAACGCCGGTCTGGAAGGCTTTGTGCGCGCCGCCGCCTGCGAACTACCGCGCGGGATCCGCATTAATCTTATCAGCCCCACCGTGCTCAGCGAGTCGCTGGCGGCCTACGGCGACTTTTTCCCGGGCTTTGCCAGCGTCCCCGCCGCCGCCGTGGCGCAGGCCTATCGCCGCAGCATTGAAGGGGTGCAGACCGGCCGCATCTACCCGGTCGGCTACTAGCCCGTGCCGGCCCGCCGGGGCCGGCGCTTACATCCTGACGTCGTTGCAGGTACACTGACGGCTGATTGTCTCCGGCCGAAAAACTGATGTTGAAAAAATTACCCTTTATTATCCCGCTGCTGGCGCTTACCGCGCTGCTGGTCTGGTGGTTCACCCCGCATTACACCGAGGAAGACGAAGCTTACTACCGGGCGCTATTTTGCGTGATCGATCATGACGACAGCCGCCAGTTCCTCGACGATATGCAAAACATCGTCGAGGGGGGGAATTCAGACTACGCGCTGCATAAAGCGCATTACCTGCCGGCGCTGGGGCAGCGGATGCTGGACACCTGGCATCAGCTCAGCCCGCAGGAACAGCAGACGCTGCGTCAGGACCGGCAGCGCTGCGGCGAGATATTACGGGCAAAACAGCAGGGTGAATAATCCCGGCGGGCTGGCGAAACAGCAGCCCGTCCCAGCGTCCGATAAGATCCCGCTGTTGATGAGCCGATCGCTGTCACAAAATCCTCCTCTATCGCCGGGCCACGGGATGTCGTTTTTTTCTGCGGTCGCATACGATAAAAAGTAGTTGATCTGGTACGAACTAACTCTTATTTTGCTTCTCAGTTTTCAAAATGAGATAAAACTGATGCCTGTCATTATTGCCAGTAGTGTTAAAGAAGCCAAAGCGTTAATTAACGGTGGGGAATACAGGGAAATTATTCTTAACTTCGATATTGATGCCGATGACTTTTTCTCTCTCGCCAGCCATTCGGCTGGGACAAAAATCTCCATCTCCGACCGAAACGATCGCTCTCCGGTAAAATCAGCAAAATAATTAACCCGTGAGGGACATCTATGTGGTTGTTTATTGGTACCTTTGCGGTGGCTTTTCTCGCAGCGCTGATGTTGGTCTGGCTGGATGATCGCATCGCCGATACGGAGTGACCCCAGCGCTGAACGCTAGCGTCACCCCCTCTCGCTACTGAGGCGAAGAGGGTGCGCCGCCGCTAAGCGGCGCACTGCAGGGTCGTTACAGGGAGGCCGCCAGCCGCTCAACGGCGGTCAGCAGCCCCGCTTCCGACACCGTGGAGTAGGAAAGGCGCAGGGTACGGGTATCCGGATTATCGTGATAGAACGCTTCCCCCGGGACGTACACAACGCCGTTTTCCAGCGTTTTCTTCATCCATGCCATGGTATCGAACGGATAGCGGAAACGCGCCCACAGGAACATCCCACCCTGTGGGCGGCTGAATTCCAGATGCTCGCCAAGGCGACTCTCCAGCGCGTCGGCCAGCGCCACGCACTTCTTGCGATAGTCTTCGCGAATCAACGCAATCTGATTTTGCAGCCGGTTCAGGCTGAGGTATTCCGCGGTGATCACCTGCGACAGCATATTGGTATGCAGATCCGCCGCCTGCTTAACGATCACCGTCTGCTGCGCCAGCCAGTCCGGCATGACGATCCAGCCGATACGCATCCCCGGCGCGAGGATCTTTGAAAACGTCGAGGTGTAAACCACCTGATCTTCACAGCCCAGCTCAACGGCGTGCTGATAGAGCGGACGTCGCACGGCGTCAGTAAAGCTAATTTCACCGTAGGGATCGTCTTCCAGAATGACGAAGTCATATTTTTTCGCCAGCTCGACCAGTCGGCGACGACGCGCCTCGCTCAGCGTTTTACCGCCGGGGTTGCCGAACGTCGGCACCAGGTAGACGGCTTTGACGCGGGTGGTCTCCAGCAGGTCGGCCAGTTGCTCCACCAGCATCCCGTCATCATCGGTATCGACGCTGAGGATATTGGCCTGCGCCAGCTGAAACACCTGCAGCGCCGCCAGATAGGTGGGTCGCTCAACGACGATAGTATCGCCTGGATCGAGCAGCGTGCGGGCAACGATATCCAGCGATTGCTGGGAGCCGGAGGTGATATAGACCTGAGCGGCTGAACAGGTCACGCCACGGGAGTGGCAGATTTCACTCACCGCCTGACGCAGCGGCGGGTAGCCCTCGGTCAGACCGTACTGAAATGCGTCATGAAAACGCTCGCTCATCACCTTCTGCACCGCCAGCTCCAGGCCTTCGGTATCAAACAGTTCCGGGGCCGGAATGCCGCCGCCAAGCGAGATCACGCCCGGCAGTTTACTGTGCTTGAGAAGTTCGCGGACGGCGGAGGGCTTGAGTTCACCCGCGCGGGCGGCGAGACGCCGATCGTGCATACTATTTTCCTTTTCTGTCTTGTTGTTGTGTTAATTATCTTGGCTTTGTTGCAGGTGGTCCCCGGCGGCGCTTACCAGACCGGGCTATCCTGGTTCGTGTCTCTGCGCTCTCCCCGGACAGGGCACGAGCCGCTATCCGGGGTCAGCACATCACGCTTTGTCTTTCAATACGATCAGCGGCTCTATGTCGCTCTCTTTTTTCACCACCAGCGACGAATCGCCGCGCAGGCAGGTACCGCCGTAGTTACCGCCGACGGTAAAGGTGCACACCTGGATATACTTGCCATCCACTTTCGGCAGGCACCACAGCTGCTGGTAGATATTCTTACGATCGACAAACTGGCCGCTGGTCTGATCCAGAACCTCATCCTGAGGCCCGATCAGATCGATATTGTTCCCGCAGCGTCCGGAAATGGGCTTCACGGCATAACCAGTTTTCGCCAGCTCGTCGTTAACCACGAAATCGGTATCCAGCAGATAGCGATGATGCGGGAACAGCGACCATAGCACCGGCAGGATCGCTTTGTTGCCCGGGATCACCGTCCACAGGGGTTCGAATACCAATACTTCAGGACGCAGCAGGACGTCAATCAGTCGCACCTCATTCTGCGGATGTCCGGTACGAATCGGCACCGCCGCGTACTCATCGGCACTGACTTCGCGCACCTGCTCAATGGCGGTTTCCCATGCCCAGGTTTTCCAGACGCAGTTGACCAGCCGCCCGTCGGCGTCGATCAGCTGGCCGGCGGCATCCCAGCGCAGTTCATCGAGGCCAAAGAGAATTTTGCTCTCAAAACCGGCCTGGGTCAGCGAACGCTGGATAAACTTCGCGTGGTAATTCTCTTCCAGATCCTTGTCCTGCATGATGTGCACGAAAGGCCGCGCCCGGCTGTGTTTCCACGCCCCCGCCAGCTCATCGAGCAGACCTTCGGCCGGATTGTGACCCGTGCCGTAGTAGCCCTGCTTCAGCCACTGCTCGAGGATCAGCCCGCCTTCGGTATGGCAGGAGGCGGAGTCGGCATTGTACTCGTACACCTTCAGCCCGCGCTCGTCCATGCAAAAATCCATGCGCCCGGTGATCATATGATGACGCCGGCGCTGCCACGAGAGACGCAGACGCGGCCAGAGGATTTTCGGGATATCAAACAGCGCCAGCAGGTTATCATCCTTCATTACCTTATCGGTGGCGTGCAGATACATCAGGTGCAGCTCGTTGGTGGCTTTAATCAGCTCCTGTTCGGCGCTTTCGCTGATGGTGAAATACTGATAGGGATCCTGATTGATAAAATGGCCGTTGGCCGCCACGTAGGCTTTCTGCAGCGGATCTTTCTCGTTCAGCCATTTGCCGCGGAACTGGCCGTTGTTCGGCAGCCGCGCGCCCTTGATCGCCATCGCCTCGCCCGGCAGCACCGGCTGCGGCAGGCTGTGTTCGGTATCGGCGGTCTGGATCATCCAGCCTAAAATTTCGGTATCGGCAAAGGTATCTTTGATGGTGTACCGGCCGGCGTTGACCTCGAGGGTCAGCTCGCGGGTCCACTGCTGGCCCTGCGGCAGCGGCGAGTGAATGACGTTCTGCTCGGCGATACGCACCTTATTGCCGACAAGCTGGGTGATCACCGCGACGTGGCCGGTGTGCTTAAACTCGCCGCCCTTCTGCCAGATCAGCAGCGAACCGGCGATCGGCGGACGACGGGCGCCGTTGGCGAAGGCCTGCAGCGGGAGAATATTGTCATTGACCACTTCGCGCAGAAAGCGCAGGGAGAAGATTTCATAGGCCATCCCCACATCGGTAAAGACAAACCCGTAGGTCAGGAACAGAAAGCGGCGCGCAAATTCAACGCACTGCCATTTATGCCCCATATACTCATTGCCGATGTAGCTGCGAAACGTCGCGTCATCCGGATAGTCCTGCGGATTTAAGCTACTGTAATTCGATGAATAAATTGCCACGCCGCCGGGCGCGTAGCCTAACAATGTCCCAAACGGGGCGTCACTGCTTGTCGATCCTTTGCTCATTTAGCCTGACCTCAAATAAATGCAGCCCGGGCAGTTGGCGAAACAAAACTCCCTCTTCTTATCCTGCCGCAGGCACTTACCAGACAGAGGTGTAACGATGATACCACTCATTCGTTTCGCTAATCGTGCCGTTAAGGAAAATAACCCTGCAGCCGAAAGCAGAAGTGATATCGTTATCGGTGATATAACAAAAAAACAACGCAACATCAGGAGTCGACAATGAGCACACCCTCGCATCTGAATGCCCAACCGCTGGTCTGGGGACACGGCCCGCGGACGTTTGAGGTGTTCCTTGAGCCCACCTGCCCCTACTCTGTCCGCGCGTTTAATAAACTCGACGATCTGCTCGATGAGGTCGGCGCCGATAACGTAACCATCAAGATACGGCTGCAGTCGCAGCCGTGGCATCTGTTCTCCGGGGTGATTGTCCGCTGCATCCTCGCCGCGTCCACCCTGCCGCATGGCAGAGAGCAGGCGCATAAGGTGATGCAGGCCGTGGCAGACCATCGGGAAGAGTTTGAATTTACCGATCACTGCAGCGGGCCGAACATGAACGCCACGCCGCAGCAAATCATTGAACGCATTGAGCGCTACAGTCACGTCCTGCTGGGAGCCGCCTTTGCCCGCCCGGAGCTGCAGGACGTGATCAAGTGGCACAGCAAATATGCCCGCCAGAACGGCATCCATGTCTCGCCGACCTTTATGGTCAATGGTCTGGTGCAGCCGGATCTGGGCAGCGGCGATGATGTCAGCGTGTGGGCCGCGCGGATTATGGCCTGAGGTCACCTGCTACACTTTTTGTACATCCACGAAAAAGGCAAACCAGCATGTCAGAGCAAAACTACCAGCCACCAAAAGTGTGGGAATGGAAGCAAAACAGCGGCGGCGCGTTCGCCAACATCAACCGTCCCGTTTCCGGCGCGACTCATGAACGCGTCCTGCCGGTGGGAACCCATCCGCTCCAGCTATACTCACTTGGCACGCCCAACGGCCAGAAGGTGACGATCATGCTGGAGGAGCTGCTGGCGCTGGGCGTCAGCGGCGCGGAGTACGACGCCTGGCTGATACGCATTGGCGAAGGCGATCAGTTTTCCAGCGGCTTTGTCGACATCAACCCGAACTCGAAGATCCCGGCGCTGAGCGATCACTCCACCACGCCGCCCACCCGAGTATTCGAATCCGGCAACATTCTTCTCTATCTGGCGGAAAAATTTGGCTTCTTCCTGCCGAAGGATCCCGCCGGCCGCACTGAAACCCTTAACTGGCTGTTCTGGCTGCAGGGCGCCGCACCCTTCCTCGGCGGCGGCTTCGGCCACTTCTATAACTATGCGCCGGTGAAGATCGAGTACGCGATCGATCGCTTTACCATGGAAGCCAAACGCCAGCTCGACGTGCTGGACAAACAGCTCGCCCGCGGTCGCTATGTGGCCGGCGAGGAGTATACCATCGCCGATATGGCGGTCTGGCCATGGTATGGCAACGTGGTGCTGGGCAATGTCTATAACGCGGCGGAGTTCCTCGACGCCGGGAGCTACACCAACGTGCTGCGCTGGGCGCAGGATGTCGGCAACCGCCCCGCCGTCAAGCGCGGACGCATCGTTAACCGCACCAACGGCCCGCTCAATGAGCAGCTGCATGAGCGCCACGACGCCCGCGACTTTGACACCCAAACGGAAGATAAGCGCCAGGCGTAGCGCGCTGACCCACCGGAGGCGCCCGCCTCCGGTTTTTAGCTTTCCAGCCGATAGCCTGCCATAAGCGAGCGGTAGCGCTATTTATGACGTTTGCGCTAGCGTAAATACTTCTCAAACCATGCCAGCGTGCGTTGCCAGGCCAGGTCCGCCGCAGCCCGATCGTAGCGCGGCGTGGAATCATTATGAAAGCCGTGATTCACGCCCTGATAGAGATAGGCCTCATAGACTTTATGGTGTTCCTTCAACGCCTGTTCATAGGCGGGCCAGCCTTCATTAATGCCGCTATCGAGGCCGGCATAGTGCAGCAGCAGCGGCGCTTTAATTTTATCGACCTCCTTCAGCGGCGGCTGGCGGCCGTAAAACGGCACCGCGCAGGCCAGCTCCGGGATCGCCACCGCCGCCGCGTTGCTGACGCCGCCGCCGTAGCAAAAACCGGTGATACCGACCTTCCCCGTCGCCTGCGGATGCTTCGCCATAAATTCGACCGCCGCAAAAAAGTCATTCATCAGCTTCACGGGATCGACTTTCTGCTGTAGCGCGCGGCCTTCATCATCATTCCCCGGATAGCCGCCGACGGAGCTCAGGCCATCCGGCGCCAGCGCGATATACCCCGCTTTCGCTACCCGCCGGGCTACGTCTTCAATATAGGGGTTCAGGCCGCGGTTCTCATGAACCACCACCACGGCGGGCGCTTTGTCGGCTATTTTCGTCGGCGTCACCAGGTAAGCCCGCACTTCGCTGTGGCCATCAGGAGAGGGATAATGAATATACTCCGGGCGGATATCCGGGTCGGTGAACGGTACCTGCTCTGCCAGGGCATAGTCGGGCTTCAGCAGATTAAACAGCGCCAGCGCGGTCACCCCGCCGACGGTATATTTCCCCGCCAGCTGGAGAAACTCGCGTTTGCTGATTTTGCCGTGGGCATAGTAGTCATAATACTCGAGCAGCTGCTGCGGGAAATCTTTGGCCGTTAATCGCGTCATCACCCTGCCTCCGTTGTTAAGCGCCCTTTAAGCAAAGCAGAAGCCCGGACATACGCCAGCGCAGAAAAGCAGAAACGGGGAGAAAAAAGCCCAGCGGCTAACGCCGCCGGGAGAGAAGGGATCAGTGTTTCACTTTGGTCAGACGATCGAGGTAGCCCATCACAAAGGCCGAGAGCACAAAGGTCAGGTGGATGATGACGTACCACATCAGCTTATTGTCCGGGACGTTTTTCGCATCCATAAACACCCGCAGCAGGTGAATAGAGGAGATCGCCACGATGGAGGCGGCAACCTTATTTTTCAGCGACGTCGCGTCCATTTTGCCCAGCCAGCTGAGTTTTTCTTTACCCTCGTTAATATCCAGCTGCGAGACAAAATTTTCATACCCGGAGAACATCACCATCACCAGCAAACCGCCCACCAGGGTCATATCCACCAGCGACAGCAGGGTCAGAATCATATCCGACTCACTGACGCTAAAAATATGCGGCAGTATGTGGAAGATCTCCTGAAAAAATTTGATGGTCAGCGCAATCAGACCGAGCGAGAGGCCAAAATAAACCGGCGCCAGCAGCCAGCGCGAGGCGTACATAGCATTTTCCAGAAAGCGTTCCATAAGATCCTGTCAGTTAACAAAAAGAAGCGACATTATATCTCAGACAGATAACGTGATGGCAACGCCAGGCCAACACTTCGCTGGCAGAGGACAATAAAAAAGGCCGGCGCGCGACCAGCCTTTTCAGGAAAAGCATCGGGTTATTTGGCTTTGACGGTCTCTTCGCCCACCAGCCCGATCTTGAGATAGCCCGCCTGATGCAGGGTATCCATCACTTTCATCATCGTCTCGTAATCGACGGTTTTATCCGCACGGAAGAAGACGGTGGTATCTTTTTTGCCGGCGGTCAGGCTATCCAGGGCGTTAATCATATTCGCTTCGGTCACCGGGTCGTTGCCGAGGAACATGCTCTTATCCGCCTTCACCGACAGGTAGATAGGTTTTTCCGGTCGCGGTTGCGGCTGGCTGGAGGAGGCCGGCAGATTGACCTTCACGTCGACCGTCGCCAGCGGCGCGGCTACCATGAAGATAATCAGCAGAACCAGCATGACGTCGATAAACGGCGTCACGTTGATCTCATGCATTTCGCCGTTATCGTCCAGATTTTCATTAAGACGCATCGCCATAGCCGATCAACCTACCCGTAATTTCTGCGCGCTGCGCACCGGCTTCACGCCGCTGGCGCTGAGGTCCAGGTCGCGGCTTTGCAGCAGGAGGACCTGAGCGGCGACGTCGCCGAGCGAGGCCTTATAGCTGCCGATCATGCGGGCGAAGATGTTATAGATGACAACCGCCGGGATGGCGGCGAACAGACCGATAGCTGTCGCCAGCAGCGCTTCCGCGATGCCCGGCGCCACCACCGCAAGGTTGGTGGTCTGGGTCTGGGCGATGCCGATAAAGCTGTTCATGATGCCCCAGACGGTGCCGAACAGGCCCACGAACGGCGAAATGGCGCCGATGGTGGCCAGGTAGCCGTTGCCGCGCCCCATATGGCGACCGACGGCCGCGACGCGGCGCTCAAGGCGGAAACCGGTTCGTTCCTTGATGCCTTCATTGTCTTCGGCACCGGCGGAGAGTTCGAGTTCGTTCTGCGCTTCATTGATAAGCTGGGTGGTGAGGCTTTTCGCCTCAAAGGCGCTGGCGATATCGCTGGCCTGATCGAGAGAGCGGGCTTCCGCCAGCTGCTGCTGTTCACGTTTGAGGCGACGCTTGCTGGCGAGGATTTCCGCCCCTTTACCGAAGAAGATGGCCCAGGTGACGACCGACGCCAGAATCAGGCCTATCATCACCACCTTAACGACAATATCGGCATGATGATACATACCCCAAACGGAGAGATCCGCCTGCATCAAATTATTACCCACGCTCTATCTCCACGACGATAATCACAAAATCTGCCCACAATAATATCAAAACGACATCGAATTGATAGTGGTTCTCATTAGTATTTACACTGTGCAGCAAATCACGTTTATTTTCCTTGCGCTTACGCAGTAAAAAAGTGGCTAACCGCGGGCCTGGTAAAATTTTCGCCTGTATCGGCAGCGCGCTGGTACAGAAAAGAAGATTCATGCTAGTTTAGACGTCCAGACGTATAAAAACAGGTTCATCAACATGGCTGATAAACATCTTGATACCGCGCTGGTCAACGCCGGGCGGAGCAAAAAATATACCCAGGGCTCAGTGAACAGCGTGATCCAGCGCGCGTCATCGCTGGTGTTCGACACCGTAGAGGCCAAAAAGCACGCCACCCGCAATCGGGCCAACGGCGAGCTGTTCTATGGGCGTCGCGGCACCCTGACCCACTTCTCGCTGCAGGAAGCGATGTGCGAGCTGGAGGGCGGCGCCGGCTGCGCCCTCTTCCCCTGCGGCGCGGCCGCGGTGGCCAACACTATCCTGGCGTTTGTCGAGCAGGGCGACCATGTGCTGATGACCAATACCGCCTATGAGCCAAGCCAGGATTTTTGTACCAAAATTCTCGCCAAACTCGGCGTGACCACCAGCTGGTTCGATCCCTTAATCGGCGCCGATATTGCCCGTCTGGTTCGCCCTGAGACCCGCGTGGTGTTCCTGGAATCGCCCGGCTCCATCACCATGGAAGTGCACGATGTGCCGGCGATTGTCGCCGCCGTGCGTCAGGTCGCCCCGGAAGCGATTATCATGATCGATAACACCTGGGCGGCGGGGATCCTGTTCAAAGCGCTGGATTTTGGCATTGATATTTCTATTCAGGCAGGCACCAAATACCTGATCGGCCACTCCGACGCCATGGTCGGCACCGCGGTGGCGAACGCGCGCTGCTGGCCGCAGCTGCGTGAGAATGCCTATCTGATGGGGCAAATGCTGGACGCCGATACCGCCTATATGACCAGCCGCGGCCTGCGCACGCTGGGCGTCCGCCTGCGTCAGCATCATGAAAGCAGCCTGCGCATCGCCGAGTGGCTGGCGCAGCATCCGCAGGTGGCGCGGGTCAACCACCCCGCTCTGCCCGGCAGTAAAGGCCATGAGTTCTGGAAGCGCGATTTTACCGGCAGCAGCGGGCTGTTCTCTTTTGTGCTCAACAAGCGTCTCAACGACGCTGAGCTGGCAGCGTATCTCGACAACTTCAGCCTGTTCAGCATGGCCTACTCGTGGGGCGGCTTTGAATCGCTGATTCTGGCCAATCAGCCGGAGCAAATCGCTCACATCCGACCGGATGCGGAAGTCGACTTCAGCGGCACGCTGATCCGTTTGCACATTGGACTCGAAAATGTTGACGATCTGCAGGCGGATTTAGCAGCGGGCTTCGCGCGTATCGTGTAAAGTGACAGTCAGTGGCAACAATAGCGGACGCTTTTTATCGGAGCGGCCGCTTTTGTTGCGCCCGGGATCAAGGTGCTCGGGTCTCTTCAGGAGTACACTAGTCAACAATACGGTACCACTTAGGAAAGTCCATGGTTGTCATTCAAGAGATTGTCGCCGCGCTGTGGCAACATGATTTTGCCGCACTGGCGAACCCTCATGTTGTGGGCGTTGTATATCTGGTTATGTTCGCGACCCTGTTTCTGGAAAACGGGCTGCTGCCTGCCTCCTTTTTACCTGGAGACAGCCTGCTGCTGCTCGCCGGCGCGCTGATTGCTAAAGGCGTCATGGACTTTGTGCCCACTATCGCCATTCTGACCGCCGCCGCCAGCCTCGGCTGCTGGTTGAGCTATGTACAGGGGCGCTGGCTGGGCAATACGCAAACGGTGAAAGGCTGGCTGGCGCACCTGCCGCATAAGTACCATCAGCGCGCCACCTGCATGTTTGACCGCCACGGTCTGCTGGCGCTGCTCGCGGGCCGCTTTCTGGCATTTGTCCGTACCCTGCTGCCAACCATGGCGGGGATTTCCGGTCTGCCGAACCGCCGCTTCCAGTTCTTCAACTGGCTGAGCGCCCTGCTGTGGGTCGGCGTGGTCACGGGCCTCGGCTATGCGCTGAGCATGATCCCATTCGTGAAGCGTCATGAAGATCAGGTGATGACCTGCCTGATGATCCTGCCGATTGCCCTGCTGCTGGCTGGCCTGCTCGGCACGCTGTTCGTGGTGATCAAAAAGAAATACTGCAGCGCCTGACGTCGACTGCCGGGGGGCTGCGCCCGCCCGGCCTGCTCCCTCCCCGGTATTACATTCCCTGCATCGTACGAATACGCGCGGCGTCTTCCCCGGGCGTCATCCCGAAGTAGCGCTTAAACTCGCGACTGAACTGGGAAGGGCTTTCATAGCCCACCTGTATCGCCGCCGCACTGGCCTTCATCCCGTCATGGATCATCAGCATGCGCGCCTTGTGCAGACGGTAGGTTTTCAGATACTGCAGCGGCGAAGTGCTAGTCACCGATTTAAAATTATGGTGAAACGCCGATACGCTCATATTCGCTTCCGCCGCCAGCCGATCGACGCTGAGGTTTTCGGTGTATTGACTCTCGATATGCTTGAGTACGCGGCTAATCAGGCTGAAGTGGGTCTGCCGGCTGACCAGCGCCAGCAGCGCGCCGCCGCAGGGTCCCGTCAGCACATAGTAGAGAATTTCGCGGACGATCTGCTTGCCAAGGATCCGCGCGTCCAGCGGCCGCTCCATCACGTCGAGCAGCCGTTCAGCAGCGCACAAGATATCCTCCGAGAGCACTGCGGAGTTTATCCCGCTGGAGGCGACGGCGGGCTGAAACAGCGGATCCTCGCCAATATCCATCAGCAGCTCCTGCAGCTGCAGGATATCGACGTTCAGGCGCATGCCGGCCAGGGGCACCTCCGGGGTGGCAAAGGTTTCGCATTCGAAAGGCAGCGGTACGGTCAGCAGCAGATATTCGTTTGTATCGTAGCGAAACGTCCGCTCATTGATATAACCAATTTTATGGCCAGAAAAGAGAAAAACGATCCCCGGCTGGTACATCACCGGCATCCGCGGTCCCGGCTGCGTCCCGTACAGCAGGCGGACGTCGGGTAGTAGCGAACTTAACATTTCGTGCTTATCTTTCAGCTGGTTAACCTTTTCTGTCAGAGTCTGACATATCTCTGCGTGTTGCATTGCCACCGTCTCTCCCGATGTTTCTTCACCCGTACATTGTGCGCAGGCCGCCGCGAATTCTCCAGCCATATGGAGAAATAGGCAAGACATAGGCAGAAATGTGCATTGAGGGGCAACGGCGCCAGGACCACAATAACCGTCATCGGGCAGCGGTATCGTCCCTGTCGGCGGTTTTACTCTTTTGAGGATTCAAGCAATGAATAATTTTGACCTGCATACCCCAACCCGCATTCTGTTTGGCAAAGGCGCGATTGAAAAACTGCGTGAACAGATCCCGGCGGAAGCTCGCGTACTGATCACCTACGGCGGCGGCAGCGTGAAAAAAACGGGCGTCCTGGATCAGGTACTGACCGCCCTGAATGGCCTGGACGTCCTTGAATTTGGCGGCATCGAGCCGAACCCGTCTTACGAAACCCTGATGAACGCGGTGAAGCTCGCCCGCGAAGAGAAGGTCACCTTCCTGCTGGCGGTCGGCGGCGGTTCGGTGCTGGATGGCACCAAGTTTATCGCGGCAGCAGCCCACTATGACGCCAACATCGATCCGTGGGAAATTCTGGAAACCTATGGCAGTAAGATCGCCAGCGCCATTCCAATGGGCTCGGTTCTCACCCTGCCGGCGACCGGTTCTGAATCAAACAAAGGGGCGGTGATTTCGCGGAAAACCACCGGCGACAAACGCGCGTTTATGTCTTCCCACGTTCAGCCGCAGTTCGCGATCCTCGATCCGGTCTACACCTATACCCTGCCGCCGCGCCAGGTCGCCAACGGCGTGGTTGACGCCTTCGTCCATACCGTCGAACAGTACGTCACCTACCCGGTTGACGGCAAAATTCAGGACCGCTTCGCCGAAGGCATTCTCCTGACCCTGATCGAGGATGGCCCGAAAGCGCTGCAGGAGCCGGAAAACTATAACGCGCGCGCCAACATTATGTGGGCCGCGACCCAGGCACTGAACGGCCTGATCGGCGCAGGCGTGCCGCAGGACTGGGCAACGCATATGCTTGGTCACGAACTGACGGCGATGCATGGTCTCGATCACGCCCAGACGCTGGCTATCGTTCTGCCGGCGCTGTGGAATGAGAAGCGTGATACCAAGCGCGAGAAGCTGCTGCAATATGCGGAGCGCGTGTGGCATATCACCGAGGGCTCAGACGACCAGCGCATCGATGCCGCCATCGCCGCGACGCGCCAGTTCTTCGAGCAGATGGGCGTGCCGACCCGCCTCTCCGATTACGGTCTCGACGGTAGCTCCATCCCGGCGCTGCTGGCGAAACTGGAAGAGCACGGCATGACCAAGCTGGGCGAGCGCCAGGATATCACCCTGGACGTCAGCCGTCGTATCTACGAGGCTGCCCGCTAAGTTACCCCGCCTGATTCACCTCCCCTTACGTTAAACAAACGTCGGGGAGAGGTGTTTTTACTACCGTTTTTAGCTATTTCGTCCAGACTTAATGCTACCCCTCGGCGGATCCTGCTTCGCCGAGTTCATTAACAGGAGGAAGGCATGACACATCCAACCGTTATAAAACTACACGACGGCAACCTGATGCCGCAGCTGGGTCTCGGCGTGTGGAAAGCTGGCAACGAGGAAGTCGTCTCCGCCATTCATAAGGCGCTGGAAGTCGGTTATCGCTCTTTTGACACCGCCGCCGCGTACCAAAATGAGGCTGGCGTCGGCAACGCCCTGCAAAGCGCTGGCGTCAATCGCGATGAGCTATTCATCACCACCAAGCTGTGGAACGACGATCAAAAACGGCCGCACGAGGCGCTGAAAGAGAGTCTCAGCAAGCTGAAGCTGGACTATGTGGATCTCTATTTAATCCACTGGCCGGTGCCGACTATCGGCCATTACGTCGAGGCCTGGCAGGCGCTGATTGAGCTGCAGCAGCAGGGGCTGGCGAAGAGCATCGGCGTGTGTAATTTCCAGGTGCCGCATCTGCAGAAGCTGATTGATGAAACCGGCGTCGCGCCGGTGATCAACCAGATAGAGCTGCATCCGCTGCTGCAGCAGCGGCAGCTGCACGCCTGGAACGCCACCCACAAGATCCAGACCGAATCCTGGAGCCCGCTGGCCCAGGGCGGTAAGGGCGTCTTCGATCAGAAAGTTATCCATCAGCTGGCTGATAAATATGGCAAAACGCCGGCGCAGATTGTCATCCGCTGGCATCTCGACAGCGGTCTGGTAGTGATCCCCAAATCCGTCACGCCGTCGCGCATCGCCGAAAACTTTAACGTCTGGGATTTCCGCCTGGATAAAGAAGAATTGGGGGAGATTGCCAAACTGGATCAGGGCAAGCGTCTGGGGCCCGACCCGGATCAGTTCGGCGGATAACAGGTAAAAAAGCCGGGCAGCGCTGACGCGTGTCCGGCTTAAGAAACCGCCCGGCCAGCGAAACGCTGCCGGGCGCAAAGTCAGGCTTAACGCCCGGCGACTTTACCCCGTTTAACGGGCTTTTTCGCCGTTGCGCCACCGTTAGAACGCTGATGCACAATCGGCGTGTGCTTGGTCAGCGCCGGGCGGGTATGACGGTTCTGGCGACGCGCTTCGCGCATCTCATCGAGAGTCGGCGCCGGCACCAGGCAGTCGCGACGTGAGCCAATCAGGTGTTTCTTGCCCATCGCCTCCAGCGCCTGACGGATCAGCGGCCAGTTGGCCGGATCGTGATAGCGCAGCAGCGCTTTGTGCAGACGGCGCTGTTTATCGCCCTTCGGCACCACCACCTCTTCACTCTTATAGCCGATCTTGCCCAGCGGGTTTTTGCCGGTGTAATACATGGTGGTCGAGTTCGCCAGCGGCGACGGATAGAAGTTCTGCACCTGGTCGAGACGGAAGCGGTGCTTCTTCAGCCACAGCGCCAGGTTCACCATGTCTTCATCACGGGTCCCCGGGTGGGCGGAGATAAAGTACGGGATCAGATACTGCTCTTTACCCGCCTGCTTCGAATAGGTGTCGAACAGCTCTTTAAAGCGGTCGTAGCTGCCCATTCCCGGCTTCATCATCTTCGACAGCGGGCCCTCTTCGGTATGCTCCGGCGCGATCTTCAGATAGCCGCCGACGTGGTGGGTCGCCAGCTCTTTGATATAGCGCGGATCTTCGACCGCGATGTCATAGCGTACCCCGGAGGCGATAAGGATCTTCTTGATGCCCTTCAGCTCGCGGGCGCGACGGTAAAGGTTGATCGTCGGCTCATGGTTGGTATCCATGTGCGGGCAGATATCCGGGTAGACGCAGGAGAGTCGGCGGCAGGTCTGCTCGGCGCGTGGCGATTTGCAGCGCAGCATATACATGTTGGCGGTGGGTCCGCCGAGATCGGAGATCACGCCGGTAAAGCCCGGCACCGTGTCGCGAATGGCTTCGATCTCATTGATGATCGAATCCTCTGAACGGCTCTGGATAATGCGTCCTTCGTGCTCGGTGATCGAGCAGAACGAACACCCGCCGAAGCAGCCGCGCATGATGTTGATCGAGAAACGGATCATCTCATACGCCGGGATGCGCGCATCGCCATAGGAAGGATGCGGCACGCGCTTGTAAGGCAGGGCGAAGACGCTGTCCATCTCTTCAGTGGAGAGCGGGATTGCCGGCGGGTTGATCCAGATGTAGCGCTCGCCGTGCTTTTGCATCAGCGCCCGGGCGCAGCCGGGGTTGGTTTCATGGTGCAGAATGCGCGAGGCGTGAGCGTACAGGACCTTATCGCCTTTCACCTTCTCGAAAGAAGGCAGCAGCACATAGGTTTTTTCCCACGGTTTTGGCCGCGGCGGCTGCACAGTGATGCTTTTCGCTTCCTGTTTCTTCGGCGCGACCGGTTTGTTATCGGCGCACGGCAGATCTTCACCATACGGGTGCGGGATGGGGTCGATTTTGCCCGGGGTATCCAGACGGGTGGAGTCTACACCGCTCCAGCCCGGGAGAGCCTCTTTCACCATGATGGCGGTATTACGCACATCGCGGATCTGGTCGATGGTTTCGCCCATCGCCAGGCGATGAGCCACTTCCACCAGCGGACGCTCGCCGTTGCCGAACATCAGCATATCGGCCTTGGAGTCCACCAGCACCGAGCGGCGCACGGTATCGGACCAATAATCATAATGTGCGGTACGGCGCAGGCTGGCCTCGATGCCGCCGAGGATCACGGGCACGTCTTTCCACGCCTCTTTACAGCGCTGGGTATACACCAGGGTGGCGCGGTCCGGGCGCTTGCCCGCCACGTTGCCGGCGGTGTAAGCGTCGTCATGGCGCAGCTTACGGTCGGCGGTGTAGCGGTTGATCATCGAGTCCATGTTGCCGGCGGTCACCCCGAAGAACAGGTTCGGTTTGCCCAGACGCATGAAGTCGTCTTTGGTGTTCCAGTCCGGCTGGGAGATGATCCCCACGCGGAACCCCTGCGCTTCCAGCATGCGGCCGCAGATAGCCATCCCGAAGCTCGGGTGGTCGACGTAGGCGTCGCCGGTGACCAGAATAATGTCGCAGCTATCCCAGCCAAGTTGATCCATCTCTTCACGCGACATCGGTAAAAATGGCGCAGGGCCAAAACAGGCAGCCCAGTATTGCGGCCAGGAAAAAAGGTCACGATCCGGTTGGATCAGGGATATTGCGCTCATATTGCTTCCGGGGAAATGATAAAAAAATAACCAAAAGGGCGTGGATTATAAGCCGGAATGATAGTGGAAATGAAGGAGGATTTTCTCAAACCCTGACCGTATGCCGGCCAGGGTCGAACAGTTTACGGTGCGGGATTCACCAGCATCTGGCCAATCGAACCGCGGTCGGCCAGCTCCAGCGTCTGGCTCAGATACTGGAACGGGAAGTGCGGCCACGACGGCTGGGCGTAGTAGACCAGCAGTTCGACCTGCCCGTCGACCCACACGGTGTCCTTCCAGCCGCGGTCTTCCGGGAAAGGGGTCGAGCCGTTGACGTTACGGATCTGGAACATCACCCCTTCAATATGGAACGACTGCGGGCGGTCGGCGCGCACCGTCCAGCGCTCCCAGGTCCCCTGCTGCGCCGTGATATCGATACGCTGCGGATCCCACAGCTGGCCATTAATCCCCGGATCGTCGCCGAGCGTGATATCCCGGCTGCGGATCGGCGTGCCGGAGAGTAGCTCAGTCGGCAGCAGACGCGCCGGCAGGCTGTCGGTGACCAGCGGCAGCAGCCCGGTCGGGCGCAGGGTCAGCACCAGCGTGGAGACCAGAATGCTGGACGGTTCAAAAAAGCCGCGGATACGGTCGACGATGCTCGCCGCTTCACCGCAGGTAATGGACACTTCATCGCCGTTGGTCATATCGACCAGAATTTCACGCCGTTCCCCCGGCGCCAGCGACAGCTGCTTGAGCGAAACCGGCGCCGGCAGGAACCCCTGGTCGCCGGAAATGACATGCAGCAGTCGGCCATCGCTCATCTGTAGCTGATAGCGCCGGGAGTTGGAAGCGTTCAGCAGGCGCAGACGCACCCAGCCGCGGGACACTTCGACATAGGGGCTCTGCACGCCATTGACCAGCAGCGTATCGCCGACGAAGCCGCCGCTGCCCGGTTCGCTATATTCCGGCGTGCCGAAGTTATCCAGCCGTTTGTCCTGAATTATCACCGGGAAGTCATCGACACCATAGTGGTTAGGGATCGGCAGGTTCTTGCTCACCTCATCCTCCACCAGCCACATGCCGGCCAGACCGTTATAGACCTGCTTCGCCATCCGGTTCGGCGTATTGGCCTGGTACCACAGCGTCGCCGCACTCTGCCGGATCGGCAGCACCGGCGCCCAGTCGGCGTTCGGCGACATCATGCGCGCCGCGCCGCCGATCAGCGGGCCAGGCACCTGCAGCCCGCGGATGGTCATCGCGACGTTCTCCGTCAGACGGTTGCTGTAGATAAGCTTGACGTCGTCCCCGCTCCAGACGCGGATCGTCGGCCCCATATAGCGGCCATTGATCCCCCAGACGGGG
Organism: Klebsiella sp. V115_8; assembly: GCF_029967715.1. Classification (NCBI taxonomy): domain Bacteria; kingdom Pseudomonadati; phylum Pseudomonadota; class Gammaproteobacteria; order Enterobacterales; family Enterobacteriaceae; genus Klebsiella; species Klebsiella sp. V115_8. The sequence continues at coordinate 85,155 of NZ_JASCAR010000032.1, read as the reverse complement.
GCGCGGGTGCCTGGCGTAAACGACCAGTGTGAACGCTGCAGCGTCAGAAACAGCGGCTGACCGCGACGGGACTCCAGCAGCGGCGGAACCGGCAGCGCAGGCTGCTGGCCGGCGGCATGGGCCTTCAGCGGCGCGGCGCCAGCGCACAGCGCTACGCCGGAAGCCTTAATAAACTGACGCCGACTGAGTGACATATTAACTCCATGACATACTGACAAATGAAAAAGGGAATTCGTTTCCCGCCAGCAATACGCGCGCGTTGGCGGCGTTTCCTGTCTTATTGCTTACCGGCCGCTTCGCGCTCGGCCACTTCGTTGTCCAGCTCAGCGATTTTGGCGGCCATCAGCTCGCGGCAATGCGTCGCCAGCGCGCGCACGTTGTCTTTACCGAACTGGCTGGTATCCACCGGCGGCAGCATTTCCACAATCACCAGACCGTTGTTCCAGCGATTGAGCTTTATTTTATTCGATGTATTCGAGACACACACCGGAATAATCGGCACGCCGGCGGCAATAGCCGCGTGGAAGGCGCCGGTTTTAAACGGCAGCAGACCGCGACCGCGGCTGCGGGTCCCTTCCGGGAACATCCAGAACGAAATTTTACGCTTTTTAAAGGCGTTGACGACCTCGGCAATGGTGCCGTGCGCTTTGGTTCGGTTATTGCGGTCAATCAGCAGATTACCGGTCAGCCAGTACAGCTGGCCAAAGAACGGGATCCACAACAGGCTCTTTTTCCCCACGGTGACCGTCGGGGCCTGCACGATGTTAGATGCCGTCACCATATCATAGTTGTTTTGGTGGTTAGCGATGTAGATCGCGTTGCCATAGCTTTCCGCGTCGGCGGGTTTGCGTAGCTCTACCTTGAGGCCAAATACCGGAGATAAACGGCCAAACAGATGGCCGAAAGTGGCAACGTGTTTTGGATTACGTGGGCTGAACAAGCAGTACAGACAGCCAAGTACGCACACTACGATGCAATAAATGACCACGAAAATTACTCGAAAAATGAATAGCATAGCTACCTCTAAAACCCAAACCGCTTAGAATTATTCGCTGCTGGCAGAAGGCAGGCTCACAAGTTCTGCGCAGGCCGGGACCGTTCTTCCTGGGCCCCTGATGATGGACATTGTTAATCGCAACGCCTGAATAAACAACGATTTTGCGGCTTTTTTTCGCCTCCTCCCGTCAAAGACGGGAGGAGAAGCGCTTACTCTTCGCTATCGCCTGCCGCGGCGCGGCGCGGCGAGTCAATTTCAACACGGTCAATCTTCTGCAGACCGCGCATCAGCGAACCGCGGCGGCCGCGCTCGCCGGTGACTTTTTGCAGCTCTTCCGGACGCAGTTTGATCTTCCGTTTGCCGACATGAATGGTCAGCGTACTCTGCGGCGGCAGGACAAACAGATGTGCGAGACCGTCCTGGCCGGCGGCGGCTTCCGCCGCAGGAATGTTGATGATTTTGTTGCCCTTGCCTTTCGACAGCTGCGGCAGATCGCTGACCGGGAACATCAGCATCCGCCCGGCGGCGGTGATGGCCAGCAGCATATCGGACTCGTCCTCAATGACCAGCGGCGGCATCACATGCGCGTTGTCAGGCAGGGTGATCAACGCTTTTCCGGCGCGGTTGCGCGCCACCAGATCGTTGAAGGTGCAGACAAAACCGTAGCCGGCGTCGGAGGCCATCAGCAGTTTCTGATCGTCGCCTTCCATCAGCATATGTTCCACGGTCGCGCCCGGAGGCAGCGTCAGCTTGCCAGTCAGCGGCTCACCCTGGCCACGCGCCGAGGGCAGGGTAATCGGATCGATGGCATAGCTGCGCCCGGTGGTATCGATAAACACCACCGGCTGGTTGCTCTTGCCCTTCGCCGAGGCTTTCCAGCTGTCGCCCGCTTTATAGCTCAGCCCCTGGGCGTCGATGTCGTGCCCTTTGGCGCTGCGCACCCAGCCCATCTGCGACAGAACGATGGTGACCGGCTCAGACGGCAGCATATCATGCTCGCTCATCGCTTTCGCTTCTTCACGCTCGTGAAGCGGCGAGCGGCGATCGTCGCCGAAAGCATCGGCATCGGCCTGCAGCTCTTTCTTCAGCAGGTTGTTCATCTTACGTTCAGAGGCCAGAATCGCCTGCAGCTGATCGCGCTCTTTTTCCAGCTCGTTCTGCTCGCCGCGGATCTTCATCTCTTCCAGTTTGGCGAGATGGCGCAGTTTCAGTTCCAGAATCGCTTCCGCCTGGGTTTCGCTGATGGCAAAGCGCGACATCAGGGCTGGCTTCGGCTCATCTTCCGTGCGGATGATCTCGATGACTTCATCAATATTGAGGAACGCCACCAGCAAACCTTCAAGGATATGCAGGCGCTTAAGGACCTTCTCTAACCGGTGGTTCAGACGGCGACGTACGGTATCGCGACGGAACACCAGCCATTCGCTGAGGATCTCCAGCAGGTTTTTTACCGCCGGGCGGCCGTCGAGACCGATCATATTGAGGTTGATGCGGTAGCTCTTCTCCAGATCGGTAGTGGCGAACAGGTGGTTCATCACCTGCTCCATATCCACCCGGTTGGAGCGCGGGACGATCACCAGGCGGGTCGGATTTTCGTGGTCCGATTCGTCGCGCAGGTCGTCCACCATCGGCAGCTTTTTATTGCGCATCTGCGCGGCAATCTGCTCCAGTACTTTGGCGCCGGAGACCTGGTGCGGCAGCGCGCTGATCACTACCGCGCCGTCCTCTTTGCTCCATACCGCGCGCATGCGCACCGAGCCGCGTCCGTTCTGGTAGATTTTGCGAATTTCCGCCCGCGAAGTGATGATCTCCGCCTCGGTCGGGAAATCCGGTCCCTGCACGATATCCAGCAGTTCGTCGAGGGTCGTTTTCGGCTGCTCAATCAGCGTAATCGCCGCTTTCGCCACTTCACGCAGGTTGTGAGGCGGAATATCGGTCGCCATGCCCACCGCGATGCCGGTGGTGCCGTTGAGCAGGATGTTTGGCAGGCGCGCCGGCAGCATTTTCGGCTCCTGCAGCGTACCGTCAAAGTTTGGCACCCAGTCGACCGTCCCCTGCCCCAGCTCGCTGAGCAGCAGCTCGGCATACTTCGACAGGCGGGATTCGGTGTAACGCATGGCGGCGAAGGATTTCGGATCGTCCGGCGCCCCCCAGTTCCCCTGGCCATCCACCAGCGGATAGCGATAGGAGAAGGGTTGCGCCATCAGCACCATCGCTTCATAGCAGGCGCTGTCGCCGTGTGGGTGATATTTACCCAGCACGTCGCCGACGGTGCGGGCGGACTTTTTGAATTTGGCGCTGGCGTTCAACCCCAGTTCGGACATCGCATAGACGATGCGACGCTGGACCGGTTTTAAGCCATCGCCAATAAACGGTAATGCCCTGTCCATGATCACGTACATGGAGTAGTTCAGGTAAGCATTTTCCGTAAATTCATGCAGCGCAAGGCGCTCTGCCATATCGCTCATTAATCGTGGATCCTCAATCTGGGTACCGACCGTTCGGACGGCAAAACTACCCGCGATAATACCCGATCTCACGCCCTGAGTCACAGGCCGTGAGATCGGTTGAGGATTCCGTCACCTTAATCAGGCCAGCGGCAGATAAATATCGGTTTGCAGCTCATGCTCAGCCACCTGGTGGACAAAATTGTGGTAACGGAAGTAGACCGGAAAATCCCGTAACGTCTCGCCTGAAGCGGGTAACCAGTCGCGATAGAGATACCAAACGCTGTTCGCCAGGGTGTCCAGCGAGCCGTGATGGCGCACGACGGCGCAGCGTCCGCCGGGGATTTCGCCGTTAATCACGCCAAAGGCGTTTTCACCAACCGGCCGTTCGACCGTACCGCAGAGATCAAAACGAAATGCCTCCTGCGGGGTAGTCTGCGGATCGTCCCAGGCGATCCCCCAGGTTTCGCTGGTGGCAACGGGCGATAATCCGCTCGTCTTACGCCAGGCGATAAAACGCGCGGCGGTGGCGTTGACAAGGTCCGGGCTGCCACGATGTTGCAGGACGGCTACCCGGGTGGTGGGGAACGAAATGATATTGACGTCCATCGACGTTTGCTCCTGTAGCGTATGTTTCGGTACGCGTCGATGCCACTCGGCCCAGTCCGGTTGCTGACGGAACTGGGTCGGGCTTTGGTCAAACGCGGTACGGAAGGCACGGCTGAACGACTCCGCATTCTGAAATCCGGCATCAAGGGCAATGTCGATGATTTTATCGCGGGGGTTGAACGCCAGGCGCCAACAGGCGCGTCGCAGACGTAACCACTGAATATACCGGTACAAGGGAATGCCGGTATACGCGCTAAATTGCCGGTGAAAATGGTAAGGCGAACTGTGCGCTATCGCGCTCAGCGCCTCCAGCGACAGCGGCTCATCAAGATGACGCGCAATGTATCTACAGACGCGCTGGAAGCGCCCGGCATACGCCGGGCTGGCCTTAATATCGTTCATCGTCTCCTCCTCGCGACATACTCTGACAGAGCGAGGATAGCGATTCCTGACCGATCTTGCGCTTATCCGCCGGAGACTTATGGCGTGATTTTACGGATCTGTTTAACGTCGATCTCCACCGAGTTCCAGTCCTTATCGACTTCCCCCTGAATTTCTACCGTGTCCTGCGGGCCGACGGTGACGCCGTTCCAGCGTTTGTGGTCGATATCGACATTGATCACCCCGGTAGCATCCTGGAACTTATACAGATCGTCGGACACGCGCTCGGTAATTTTGCCCCGCAGGGTCACCCAGGTATCGTCCCGCAGCGATTTGACATTGGTGACGGTGGTGACCGCGCCGCTCGGGCCGGTAAATCCGCCGCCCTGGGTGGTCGAACTTGCCGGCGTGGTCGCAGAAGGACCGGTATACCCGCCCTGTCCGGCAGCCAGCACCGGCATGGAAACCAGGGCAACGATCGCGGTCATCGCAGCAATTTTCTTCATGATGTGTTCTCCCTTCGTGTTGATATGGCTCCTATTACGCCCGACAAAACTTAACGACTTCTTAAGGGGAAAAAAGAAATTTTAATGCTGTACAACCCCGGTCGCAACGCGGTTTACTGCGCAGAGCAGCCGGGTTGGCAGGAGGGAAAATGCGCATATTATTGGTGGAAGATGACAAGTTAATCGGCGATGGCGTCAAGGCCGGGCTGAGCAAAATGGGCTTCAGCATCGACTGGTTTACCGCCGGGCTGGAGGGCAAAAACGCCTTATACAGCGCCCCCTACGACGCGGCAATTCTTGATCTCACCCTTCCCGGCATCGATGGCCTCGATATTCTGCGCGAGTGGCGCGACAAAGGCCGCCATGAGCCGGTGCTGATCCTCACCGCCCGCGATGCGCTCAGCCAGCGGGTGGAGGGACTGCGCCTGGGCGCCGATGATTATCTGTGCAAACCTTTCGCCCTGATTGAGGTAGCGGCCCGCCTCGAAGCATTGATCCGCCGCGCCCACGGCCAGAGCAGCAGCGAGCTGCGCCACGGCAAGGTGAGCCTTGACCCGAACCGCTTAACCGCCAGCCTCGACGGCGAAAGCCTGACGCTGAAGCCGAAGGAGTTCGCCCTGCTGGAACTGCTGCTGCGTAACGCCGGGCGCGTACTGCCGCGTAAGCTTATTGAAGAAAAGCTCTACACCTGGGACGACGAGGTCTCCAGCAACGCCGTGGAAGTTCACGTCCATCATCTGCGCCGCAAACTCGGCAGTGAATTTATCCGCACCGTCCACGGCATCGGCTATACCCTGGGTGACGCATGAAACGACTTGCCCGCCTGAGCCTGCGCCTGCGTCTGACGCTGCTGTTTGCCGTGCTGACCGCCGCCGCCTGGGGGGTGGCCAGCGTGATCGCCTGGCAGCAGACCAGTAAAAAGCTGGATAAGCTGTTTGATACCCAGCAGCTGCTGTTCGCCCGCCGCCTGAGCGTCATGAATTTCGAAGAGCTCCGCGCCCCGCCGGCATCGCTCGGGGAAAAGAAAAAGGTGCGCCACGGGCATATCGACGACGATGCGCTGGCATTCGCCATCTTCACCCGCGACGGCAAAATGGTGCTTAACGACGGCGAAAACGGGGAGGATATTCAATGGCACTCGCAGCGCGAGGGTTTCAGCGATGGCTACCTGCGCGGCGATGATGACGAGTGGCGCTTCCTGTGGTTAACCACCGCCGATGGCCGCCACCGTATCGCCGTCGGCCAGGAGTGGGATTATCGCCGCGAAATGGCGATGGACATTGTTACCTCGCAGCTAACGCCGTGGATGATCGCCCTGCCGCTGATGTTCGTGCTGCTCATCGTGCTGTTAAGCCGCGAACTGGCGCCGTTGAAACATCTGGCGCGCACGCTGCGCCTGCGCGCGCCGGACTCGGCGGAATCGCTCAGCGTGGAGAAGATCCCCACTGAAGTCCGCCCGCTGGTCGAGGCGCTGAATCAGCTGTTCCAGCGCACCCACGACGTCATGCTGCGCGAGCGTCGGTTTACCTCTGATGCCGCCCACGAGCTGCGCAGCCCGCTGGCGGCGCTGAAGGTGCAGACTGAAGTCGCCCAGCTCTCTCTGGACGATCCACAAGGGCGTGAGAAAGCCCTGGCTCAGCTCCATCACGGGATCGATCGCGCCACCCGTCTGGTGGATCAGCTGCTGACGCTGTCGCGGCTGGACTCGCTCGCCCAGCTGGACGACGTGCAGCCGGTCGCCATCGACGATCTGCTGCAGTCGGCGGTAATGGAGATGTACCACCCGGCGCAGCAGGCCGGGATTGAGCTGCGCCTGCATCTTAATGTCTCTGGCATCTCCCGCACCGGCCAGCCGCTGCTCCTCAGCCTGCTGGTGCGCAATCTGCTGGATAACGCGGTACGCTACAGCCCGCGCGGCAGCCAGGTCGATATCACCCTCAACGCCCGAGAGTTTCGGGTACGCGATAACGGCCCCGGCATCAGCCCGCAGGCGCTGGCGCGCATCGGCGAGCGTTTCTACCGCCCGCCGGGTCAGGACGCTACGGGCAGCGGCCTGGGCTTGTCGATCGTCCGGCGCATCGCCTCGCTGCACGGCATGCGCGTCGAGTTTGCCAATGCCCGCGACGGCGGCTTCGAAGCCCGCGTTGACTGGTAAGGATATTATTGCTCATTTAGCAAAAGACTTTGCACATTTTGCTCATTTTACTGCCCCGCTTCGCGGGGTAAGATCGTCGGCAAATTTTCAAGATTGAGGACAAATGATGAGCAACATCCTGATTATCAATGGCGCAAAAAAATTCGCGCACTCGAATGGCCAGCTGAACGACACCCTGACCGAGGTCGCGGAGAGTTATCTGCGCGACGCCGGACACGATGTTAAAAGCGTTCGCGCCGACAGCGAGTATGACGTAAAAGCCGAAGTGCAGAATTTCCTCTGGGCCGATGTGGTGATCTGGCAGATGCCGGGCTGGTGGATGGGCGCCCCGTGGACGGTGAAAAAATATATGGATGACGTCTTTACCGAAGGCCACGGCTCGCTGTACGCCAGCGATGGCCGTACCCGCTCCGACGCCAGCAAAAAATATGGCTCCGGCGGCCTGGTGCAAGGGAAAAAATATATGCTCTCCCTGACCTGGAACGCGCCGATGGAAGCCTTCACCGACGAAGAACAGTTCTTCCACGGCGTCGGCGTTGACGGCGTTTACCTGCCGTTCCATAAAGCCAACCAGTTCCTGGGTATGGAGGCGCTGCCAACCTTTATCGCCAACGACGTGATTAAAATGCCTGATGTCCCACGGTATATCGCAGAATATCGCAAGCATCTGGCGGAAATTTTTGGTTAACTAGGGGTCTATGCTCTACATATTTCGAGTTATTCGAACCTGGAGTATGACAAGATCCACACAGAAGGAGTTGAGTTAACCATGTTAACAGTGATTGCAGAAATCCGTACCCGCCCGGGCCAGCACCACCGCCAGGCGGTTCTCGATCAGTTCGCGAAAATTATTCCGACCGTTTTGCAGGAAGCCGGCTGCCACGGCTATGCGCCCATGGTGGATCATGCCGCTGGCGTCAGCTTCCAGACCACCGCTCCTGACTCTATCGTCATGGTGGAGCAGTGGGAAAGCGTCGCGCATCTTGAAGCGCACCTGCAGACCCCGCACATGAAAGCCTGGTCGGAAGCGGTCAAAGGCGATGTGCTGGAGACCAACATCCGTATCCTGCAGGCCGGCGTCTAAGCCCGCTGACGCAGAAACGAAATAAGAAAAGGGAGCCTGAGGCTCCCTTTTACGTCTGGCGCAGCGCGCGGTCTTACACTTCCAGGTCCGCCATATCGCCCTTCTCCTGCAGCCAGTTGCGACGATCTTCGGAACGCTTCTTGGCCAGCAGCATATCCATCATCGCCGTGGTCTGCTGCTCATCCTCATCGCTGATCACCAGCTGCACCAGGCGGCGGGTATTCGGGTCGAGGGTGGTTTCCCGCAGCTGCATCGGGTTCATCTCGCCGAGACCTTTAAAGCGCTGGACGTTTGGCTTGCCCTTCTTACGCTTCAGCTGCTCCAGCACACCGGTTTTTTCTTCTTCCGTCAGCGCGTAGTAGACCTCTTTGCCGAGGTCGATACGGTACAGCGGCGGCAGCGCCACGTAGACGTGCCCCTCTTTCACCAGGGTACGGAAATGTCTCACAAACAGCGCGCACAGCAGCGTGGCGATGTGCAGGCCATCGGAGTCCGCATCCGCCAGAATACAAATTTTTCCGTAGCGCAGCTGGCTTAAATCATCGCTATCCGGGTCAATCCCAATCGCCACCGAAATGTCGTGTACTTCTTGCGAAGCTAACACTTCATCGGAAGAGACTTCCCAGGTATTCAGGATCTTGCCTTTCAGCGGCATGATCGCCTGATATTCACGATCGCGCGCCTGCTTGGCTGAACCGCCCGCCGAATCCCCTTCGACGAGGAACAGCTCGGTACGGTTCAGATCCTGGGCGGTGCAGTCGGCCAGCTTACCCGGCAGCGCCGGACCGCTGGTCAGCTTTTTGCGCACCACTTTCTTGGCGGCGCGCAGACGGCGCTGGGCGCTGGAAATGGCCATCTCCGCCAGCAGCTCCGCGGCCTGCACGTTCTGGTTCAGCCACAGGCTGAAGGCGTCTTTCACCACGCCGGAGACGAACGCCGCGCACTGGCGCGACGACAGGCGCTCTTTGGTTTGCCCGGCGAACTGCGGATCCTGCATCTTCACCGACAGCACGTAGGCGCAGCGATCCCAGATATCTTCCGCCGACAGTTTCACACCGCGCGGCAGGATATTACGGTACTCGCAGAACTCACGCATCGCGTCCAGCAGCCCCTGACGCAGGCCGTTGACGTGCGTCCCGCCCTGCATGGTCGGGATCAGGTTGACGTAGCTCTCGGTCAGCAGCTCGCCGCCTTCCGGCAGCCACAGCAGCGCCCAGTCCACCGCTTCCGTCTCACCGGAGAAGGTGCCGACGAAGGGTTTTTCCGGCAGCAGCGGCAGGCCGTTCACCGCTTCGCTCAGGTAGTCGTTAAGGCCATCGGCATAGCACCAGCTCTGCTCGCTGTTGTTGACCTGGTCGCGGAAAACAATTTCCACGCCCGGGCACAGCACCGCTTTCGCTTTTAACAAGTGGGTCAAACGCGAAACGGAGAAGCGCGGGCTATCGAAGAAGCTTTCGTCCGGCCAGAAATGGACGCTGGTCCCGGTGTTGCGTTTACCGCAGGTGCCGGTGACGTGCAGGTCCTCTACTTTCTCACCATTCTCAAAGGCGATGCTGTAGACCTGACCGTCGCGACGCACGTTGACCTCCACGCGTTTTGACAGGGCGTTGACCACCGAAATCCCCACCCCGTGCAGACCGCCGGAAAACTGGTAATTTTTGTTGGAAAACTTACCGCCCGCGTGCAGCCGGCAGAGGATCAGTTCAACCGCCGGCACCCCCTCTTCCGGGTGAATGTCGACCGGCATCCCGCGCCCGTCGTCAATCACCTCGAGGGACTGGTCGGCGTGCAGGATCACTTCCACGCGTTTGGCATGGCCTGCCAGCGCTTCGTCCACACTGTTATCAATCACTTCCTGACCAAGATGGTTAGGACGGGTGGTGTCGGTATACATGCCCGGACGGCGGCGCACCGGCTCTAGCCCGGTGAGTACCTCAATGGCATCAGCGTTATATGAAGATTGCGTCATGGTGTGTATTCGTAGGTCGTTCAGGGCCGTTTAGCGCAGGCCGAGAAATTCGATAATCTGAGTGAAATGATCGTCAAAGCCGACAAATGCGTGATTACCGCCCTCCTCCACCGTCTGCCGGCAGGAGGCGTAGTAATGAACGGCCTGGCGGTAATCAAGCACTTCATCCCCGGTCTGCTGCAGCAGCCAGAGTAAATCCGGCGCTTCGAGCGGGTCGATTTGCATGACTTTGAGATCGTAAATATGGCGAGACTCTAGCACATATTGCTGCCCGGTGTACGGATTCTCATTGTGGCCGAGAAAATTGTTCAGCAGCTCAAACGGCCGCACCGCCGGGTTAACCACTACCGCTGGCAGCATAAAGCACTGCGACAGCCAGGTGGCGTAGTAGCCGCCCAGCGACGACCCTACGACCCCCAGCGGCTCGCCGCCGTGCTCCAGCACGATGGACTCCAGCAGCTCCGCCGTTTCCGCCGGGTAAGGCGGCAGCTCCGGCACCACCATGGCGATCTCAGGATAGTGCTGCGCCAGCCAGGTCTTTAACGCCGTCGCCTTCGCCGAGCGTGGAGAACTGTTAAAGCCGTGCAGATAAAGGAGCGTCGCCATCAGTAGCCTTCTGAAGCAATATCCGGATGAAACGCCGCGCCTTCCAGGCGGCACACTTCGGTGGTCAGCGTTCCGTCAGGGTGAAGCTCCAGCCAGCGCCAGCCCGGCGACACCGTATCGAGGGTGAAATTGGCGCAGTGCGGTTTGAACTGAACGCAGGTCGACGGCGTCGCCATCATACGTCGGCCATTCCAGTCGAGATCCAGCTCCTGATGAATATGGCCGCACAGCAGATGCTTCACCCGCGGCCAGGCGCTCAGCGCGCTGTCCAGCGCGCCGGCGTTGCGCAGACTGTGTTGATCCAGCCAGCTGCAGCCGGCCGGCAGCGGATGATGATGCAGCAGGAGTAAGGTATAACGCTCCGGCGCCTCCGCCAGCTTATGTTCGAGCCATTCCAGCTGGAAGTCGCTCAGCTCGCCATGGGGAACGCCAAACACCTGGCTGTCCAGCAGCAGGATCTGCCAGTGGTCGCCGAGAAACACGCGCTTGGCGGGGGAAATGCCCGACTCCTGCAGGGTGCTGTACATCGCCGGCTGGAAATCATGGTTGCCCGGTAGCCAGACGCAGGGTGCAGCGAAACTCGCGATGCCCTCAGCAAAATGCTGGTAGGCCGCGGAGGAGTGATCCTGCGCCAAATCGCCTGTTGCGACAATCAAATCGCATGGACGCTGTGAGGCATGAATGGCCGACAGTACGGCCTGATAGCTTTCCCAGGTATTGATGCCTAACAACGTTTCATGTTTTTCAGCAAACAGGTGAGTATCAGTAATTTGTAAGATCCTGACTCTGGCCTCACCAGCCAGAGGTAGGTTTAACAGGCTTTCCAAATGGTGTCCTTAGGTTTAACGACGCTAACAAACCGGAATCGCCATCGCTCCATGTGCTAAACAGTAACGCAGCCAGTCGGCCAGAAACTGGTTAATTTGATGCTTTTCGTCGCGTTGATGCAACTTTTTATTAGGATAATCATATCGCGCTTTGAAGCGAAAGATCTGCTGACTCGAACACACTTCGGCCACCATGGCGTCATGGTAGAGGCGAACGGTCATCGACGGCAGACTCCAGTAGCTCACCGCTGGCAGAGTCTGCTCTATCGCCACCAGAGTAGTGTAGCGGGTTGATTCCGTTATCGTTAACCGATATTGCGCGCTTCCCACCTGATAGCTCACCTTCTCACCCGCTGCATCCGTTCGCGGCAACAGGCGGCGCAACTGGGCGAAATTGGTCTCGCACAGGCGCATCATCTCAGGGAAGTCAGGTGTATAACGCTTCATTTTGTCCACTCGTTTCGTAAATTGTGATAATGCAATTGCAGCCATTGCAAGGCGATGACAGAGGCTGCGTTGTCGATTTTCCCCTCTTCTACCCACTGGTAAGCCTGCTCCCGGCTCACCACATGCACCCGAATATCCTCATTCTCCTCGGCCAGGCCGTGAATGCCTTTTGCCGTCGATGCATCAACTTCGCCCACCAGGATCGATAACCGTTCGCTGGTGCCGCCAGGACTGGCCAGATAGCTTAATATTGGTTTCGTCCGCCCAACTTCAAGGCCGGCCTCCTCCAGCGCTTCCCGACGGGCGACATCTTCTACCGTCTCACCCGCCTCGATCATGCCGGCGACCATTTCCAGCAGCCAAGGGCTCTCGCTGGTATCATAGGCGGCGATACGGATTTGTTCGACCAGCACCACTTCGTCCCGCACCGGGTCAAAGGGTAGCAAGACGGCGGCATGCCCGCGCTCAAAAATTTCACGGGTGACTTCGCCGCTCATGCCGCCGTTAAACAGACGGTGGCGAAAACGGTATAAATCGAGCGAAAAAAAACCACGATACAGCGTTTCGCGTGCAATAATTTCTACATCATTTTTGGAGAAGGTAATTCCCTGGTGAATGGGTTTGCTCATTGTCATGTCCTGCTAATCCGAAATGAGGGATTTCCAGACCGTTTGGCTACCGTTTTACGGTCCGTATGTTAGATTGGTGCAAATTACCGCCGGATGGCACGTAACGCCAACTTTTTACGGCGGCAGAATCGATACAATCAGCGGAATTTTTCTTAGAATTAGACCAGCGCTAAATGCTTCACAACAAGGAATGCAAATGAAGAAATTGCTCCCCATTCTTATCGGCCTGAGCCTGACCGGGTTCAGCGCCATGAGCCAGGCGGAAAACCTGCTTCAGGTTTACCAGCAGGCGCGCATCAGCAACCCCGATCTGCGTAAATCGGCAGCCGATCGTGACGCCGCGTTCGAAAAGATCAACGAAGCGCGCAGTCCATTACTGCCTCAGCTCGGGCTGGGAGCGGATTATACCTATACCAGCGGCTTCCGTGATTATAAAGACCAGAATTCTAACGTCACCAGCGGCTCGCTGCAGTTAACGCAGGTTCTGTTTGATATGTCGAAATGGCGCGCCCTGACGCTGCAGGAAAAAACGGCAGGCATTCAGGATGTCACGTATCAGACCGATCAGCAAACGCTGATTCTGAATACCGCGACGGCCTACTTCAAAGTGCTGGCCGCCATCGACACGCTCTCTTATACCGAAGCGCAGAAACAGGCTATTTACCGCCAGTTGGATCAAACCACCCAGCGCTTTAACGTCGGTCTGGTGGCGATCACCGACGTGCAGAACGCCCGTTCACAATACGACGCCGTGCTGGCGAACGAAGTGACCGCGCGTAACGATCTCGACAACGCCGTGGAAGAGCTACGCCAGGTTACCGGCAACTACTACCCGGAGCTGGCCTCCCTGAACGTAGACGGCTTCAAAACCAGCAAACCGCAGGCGGTGAACGCCCTGCTGAAGGAAGCGGAGAACCGCAACCTGTCGCTGCTGCAGGCGCGTCTGAGCCAGGATCTGGCCCGCGAGCAGATTCGCCAGGCGCAGGACGGCCATTTGCCGACCCTGGATTTGAACGCCTCGTCGGGCGTTTCCAACAACCGCTACAGCGGCTCAAACAGCATCGCGCAAGATGCTGATATCGGTCAGAACAAAATCGGCCTGAGCTTCTCCATGCCGCTGTATCAGGGCGGGATGGTTAACTCGCAGGTTAAACAGGCGCAGTACAATTTCGTCGGCGCCAGCGAGCAGCTGGAAAGCGCTCACCGCAGCGTGGTCCAGACCGTGCGTTCTTCGTTTAACAACGTGAATGCCTCTATCAGCAGCATCAACGCCTACAAACAGGCGGTGGTCTCTGCGCAAAGCTCCCTGGATGCGATGGAAGCAGGCTACTCGGTGGGTACCCGTACTATCGTTGACGTCCTCGACGCCACCACCACGCTGTACAACGCCAAACAGCAGCTCTCGAATGCGCGCTACAACTACCTGATCAACGAGCTGAACATCAAGTCGGCGTTAGGTACGCTGAACGAGCAGGATCTGGTCGCCCTGAACAACACCCTGGGCAAACCGATCTCCACCTCCGCGGACAGCGTCGCGCCGGAAAATCCGCAGCAGGATGCCACTGCCGACGGTTACGGCAACACGACCGCGGCCGTGAAGCCGGCGTCTGCACGGACGACGACCCAAAGCAGCGGCAGCAATCCGTTCCGTCAGTAATTCTCATACTGTGACGCGCATCGCCTGTCCGCCGGACAGGCGATGCGTTAAACGTAAGGCAACGTAAAGATCCCCCGCTTAGCGCCCCTCTTCGCTTCATTTTCCACCACTCATCCTCTATCCTGAGCGTTAACACACGCCATACCACTGGGTCCTGGAAGACAAATATGAAACGGACAAAAAATATTAATCATTCGTCGTTCCGCAAAAGCTGGAGCGCACGCCACCTGACGCCGGTCGCCCTGGCCGTCACCGCGGTCTTTATGCTTGCCGGTTGTGAAAAAAGCGACGAAACGGTCTCGCTGTACCAGAACGCCGATGACTGCTCCGCCGCCAACCCGGGCAAAGCAGCCGAATGTACCACGGCCTACACCAACGCGGTGAAAGAGGCAGAGCGCACCGCGCCGAAATATGCCACCCGCGAAGACTGCGTCGCCGAGTTTGGCGAAGGCCAGTGCCAGCAAACGCCTGCCCAGGCGGGCGTCGCCCCGGAAAACCAGGCGCAGGCGCAAAGCAGCGGCAGCTTCTGGATGCCGCTGATGGCCGGCTACATGATGGGCCGCCTGATGGGCGGCGGCATGGCGCAACAGCAGCCGCTGTTCAGCTCCAAAAACCCGGCCAGCCCGGCCTACGGTCAGTACACTGACGCCAGCGGCAAGAGCTATGGCGCCGCCCAGCCGGGCCGCACCATGAACGTGCCGAAAACCGCGATGGCGCCGAAGCCAGCGACCACCACCACCGTCACCCGCGGGGGCTTCGGCGAGTCGGTGGCGAAGCAGTCGACCATGCAGCGTAGCGCCGCAGGCTCCACCTCCTCTTCTCGCTCAATGGGCGGCTAAGCAACATGGAAAGAGTCAGCATTACCGAGCGCCCGGACTGGCGCGAGAAAGCGACCGAATACGGCTTCAACTTCCACACCATGTACGGCGAGCCCTACTGGAGCGAAGAGGCTTATTACAAGCTGAGCCTCGCCCAGGTGGAAAAGCTGGAGGAGGTCACCGCCGAGCTGCATCAGATGTGTCTTCAGGTGGTGGAAAAAGTGATCGCCAGCGATGAGCTGATGGCCAAATTCCGCATCCCTAAACACACCTGGGGCTTTGTGCGCCAGTCGTGGAAAACCAACCAGCCGTCACTCTACTCACGTCTCGACCTGGCCTGGGATGGCGTCGGCGAGCCGAAGCTGCTGGAGAACAATGCCGACACGCCGACCTCGCTGTATGAAGCGGCCTTCTTCCAGTGGATCTGGCTGGAAGACCAGCTCAACGCCGGCAAGCTGCCGGCGGGCAGCGATCAGTTCAACAGCCTGCAGGAAAAGCTAATCGATCGCTTCGGTGAGCTGCGCGAGCAGTTTGGCTTCCAGCTGCTGCATATGGCCTGCTGCCGCGATACCGTTGAAGATCGCGGCACCGTGCAATATCTGCAGGACTGCGCCGCCGAGGCGGGGCTGGCGACGGAATTCCTCTACATCGAAGATATTGGTCTGGGTGAAAAAGGCCAGTTTACCGATCTCCAGGATCAGGTGATTGGCAACCTGTTCAAGCTCTATCCGTGGGAGTTTATGCTGCGGGAGATGTTTTCCACCAAGCTGGAAGACGCCGGCGTCCGCTGGCTGGAGCCGGCGTGGAAGAGCATCATCTCCAACAAAGCGCTGCTGCCGATGCTGTGGGAAATGTTCCCTAATCATCCGAATCTGCTGGCGGCTTACTTCAGCGAAGATGCCCATCCGGAGATGGAGAAGTACGTCATTAAGCCAATTTTCTCCCGCGAAGGCGCCAACGTGTCGATCGTTGAGAATGGCAAAGTTTTGGAAGCCGTGGAAGGCCCGTACGGAGAAGAAGGCACAATCGTGCAGGAATTTTATCCGCTGCCGAAGTTTGGTGACAGCTACACGCTGATTGGCAGCTGGCTCATCAACGATCAGCCCGCCGGGATCGGCATTCGTGAAGACCGGGCGCTGATTACCCAGGATCTGTCGCGCTTCTATCCGCACATTTTCGTCGAATAATGTCGCGCTCCGGCGACGATACCGCCGCCGGAGCACAATCTATCAGGCGCCAACCACCACCGACAGCATACTCAACGAGCCCATCTCGATGCCATCGACCGGGGTCGAAATCGCCTCAACGCCGTCCCACGCCCCCAGGACATATAACAGCGGCAGGAAATGCTCCGCCGTTGGGTTGGAGAGCGAGCCCCCTTCATGTGCCAGGTAGTTAACCAGCGGGTGCTGATCGTCCGGGCCCTGCCACTGCAGATTCGCCTTCACGTAGTTGTTGAAGGACTCCGCCCACGGATACGGCGTGTTCTCGCCATGCCAGCGGGCGGTACGCAGGTTATGCACCACGTTGCCGCTGGCCACCAGCATAATGCCTTCATCACGCAGCGAGGCCAGCTTCCGCCCCATTTCGAGATGCCAGGCCGGCGGTTTGGTGCTGTCGATGCTCAGCTGAACCATCGGGATATCCGCCTGCGGATACATCTTAATCAGCACGCCCCATGAACCATGGTCAAATCCCCAGGCTTCTTTATCGAGGGTAACCGGCACCGGCGAGAGCAACTCCACCAGTCGTTGCACCAGCGCCGGGGAACCCGGAGCCGGGTAATGGGTGTCATACAGCGCCTGCGGGAAGCCGCCGAAGTCGTGAATGGTCTTCGGGGCCTCCATCGCCGTCACGCCCGTACCGCGCGTGAACCAGTGCGCAGAGACCACCACGATCGCTTTCGGACGCGGCAGGGTTTCGCCCAGGTGAGCCCAGGCGCGGGTATAGCGATTGTCTTCCAGCACGTTCATTGGGCTGCCATGGCCGAGGAACAACGCGGGCATTCGGGTACGGGACATGATGATATCCTTAGGGTGTCAATGTGATGTGCTCACATTACGCGCTTTTGCGCCAGGATAAACTCAGATAACCATGATGATGATCGTCAGAAAATTTGAATGTAATTCGCGGTAAAGGGAGCTGTCCCGTACGCGCATCCTCAGGCAATATACTCGTATGCACTTATTTTCGCAGGGAGAGAAGCGATGTCATCACCCTTAATATTGACGCTGTTAGCCGGTAGCGCAACCTTTATTGGCGCCATATTCGGCGTGATTGGCCAGAAACCCTCTAACCGCCTGCTTGGCTTCTCCCTCGGCTTTGCCGCCGGGATCATGCTGTTGATTTCGTTGATGGAAATGCTGCCTGCCGCGCTGGCCGCCGAGGGCATGTCGCCGCTGCTCGGCTACGGAATGTTTGTTGTCGGCCTGCTGGGCTACTTTGGTCTCGATCGCCTGCTGCCGCACGCCCACCCGCAGGATCTGATGCCGCCCGCCGCGCCGCGGCCGCGCAATTTACGCCGCACCGCCATTTTGCTGACGCTGGGTATCAGCCTGCATAATTTTCCGGAAGGCATCGCCACCTATGTCACGGCCAGCAACAACCTCGAGCTTGGCATGGGAGTGGCGCTTGCCGTCGCCCTGCACAATATTCCTGAAGGTCTGGCGGTTGCCGGGCCGGTATATGCCGCTACCGGATCGCGCAGCAAGGCGGTGCTCTGGGCCGGTCTTTCCGGCATGGCGGAGATTTTAGGCGGCGTGCTGGCGTGGCTGATTCTGGGCAGCCTGGTCTCGCCGCTGGTCATGGGCGCGATCATGGCCGCCGTCGCCGGGATTATGGTGGCGCTGTCGGTCGATGAACTGATGCCGCTGGCAAAAGAGATCGATCCGCAAAGCAACCCGAGCTATGGCGTCCTGTGCGGGATGTCGGTGATGGGGCTGAGCCTGGTGGTGCTCCAGACGATGGGCATCGGTTAAGGCGCAGAAACAATACAGCCCACTAAAAAGTGGGCTGTTTTCACTGGCGTTGTCAGCCGCTGATTAGCTGGCTTTACGCTCATGTTCGCGACGATAGGCCACCAGATCTTCAATCGTGACCACTGCCATATTATGCTGCTGAGCGAACTTGATGCACTCCGGCGCGCGGGCCATAGTGCCATCGTCATTGGTCAGCTCGCACAGCACGCCTGCCGGTTTGAAGCCGGCGAGGGTCACAAGGTCGATAGTGGCTTCGGTGTGGCCGCCGCGGGTCAGTACGCCGCCCGGCTGCGCCCGCAGCGGGAAAACGTGGCCAGGACGGTTGAGATCGGAAGGTTTCGCGCCGTCGGCAATCGCCGCGCGGACGGTGGTCACGCGGTCGGCAGCGGAAACGCCGGTGGTCACGCCTTCGGCCGCTTCGATGGTGACGGTAAAGCCGGTGCCGTAGGCGCTGGTGTTGTTCTCCACCATCATCGGCAGATCCAGCTGTTTACGGCGATCTTCGGTCAGGCACAGGCACACAATGCCGCTGCCGTGACGAATGGTCAGCGCCATCTGCTCTACGGTCATGGTTTCGGCGGCGAAAATCATATCGCCTTCGTTTTCACGGTCTTCATCGTCAAGCACCATCACGCCGCGGCCTTCGCGCAGGGCGTTTAAAGCGTGTTCCACACGTTCAAAAGCGGTACCAAAAGAAGAAAGGAGCGTCTGATTCATGGTAAAAAAACCTCATTAAAATTATGGTTACCAGAATCAGGGCAGTCTTAGGAGCGCCGGTTTAGCGGCAAAAGTCAACGCGAGCGGGCCTGGGCCCGACTGTGCCGTTACTCTCTCCCATCCGGACTTTAACCGTCGGCCCCGGAATTACACCGGATCTGCTGACCTTCCCGTAGTCACGGGAAGCGCTCGCGGGCTTTCAACGCCATGGTTGATTTACCGCCGGTGGGGAATTTCGCCCCGCCCTGAGAATAAGCGAGATAACTATAACGCTATTGACTATCCTCGGCAATGCATAAGCTTCAAACATTTCTGGTTTATAGGCGGCCTGGTTCGCACTACAATGATCAATCATCCGACCCGAGCAGGAAACCACCATGATTGACCCGAAAAAAATTGAACAAATCGCCCGCCAGGTCCATGAGTCGATGCCAAAAGGACTTCGCGATCTGGGTGAGGATGTTGAGAAGAAAATCCGCCAGGCGCTGCAGTCGCAGCTGACCCGCCTGGATCTGGTTAGCCGCGAAGAGTTTGACGTGCAGACTCAGGTTCTGCTGCGGACCCGCGAAAAACTGGCGCTGCTGGAACAGCGCCTGAATGACCTTGAAAACCGCCCGGCGACGACGCCTGGCAGCGAAGAGCAGCAGTAAAAAAACGGGCCCTCAGGGGCCCGTTTGCGTTGGCTTAGTGTGCGGCTTCCGCCGGGCTGTTCACCTGACGACAGTACAGTTCATAGCGCTGGCAAAACCATTCACGATGTTCTTCATCCATATTGCCGACGATGGCCTGAAGATCAACTGGCTGGCCCTGGGCGTGCATTCTGGCGAAACTCCGCGCCAAAAAATCAAAATTCTTCATTGAATACATATCGTTATGGTTCATGCGCATACTCCTTCAGCGGTGGATGTTCTGATCAGTCATATGCCTTTTACTCACTTCAGTATTTACGCTTACCTTAACGCCATTTGTACGAAAAATGCGCTTAATGTGATTATTTATTGCGCCAAATCATTTTCCACATCATTAAATAAAAACGGCCCGCGATATCGCTATCGCAGGCCGTGATGCCGCACCGTTCTGGTGGGTGAATAGCGAAACGGTTATTTTTCGCTATCTTTCTGTATTTTCTTAATAATGTTGGTGGTTGAGCACCCATCTTCAAAGTTGAGCACCAGCACTTCGCCACCGTTCGCCCAGACCTCTTCACTGCCGGCGATCTGTTCCGGTTTGTAGTCGCCGCCTTTGACCAGCAGATCCGGCAGGATCCCGGCAATCAGGCGCTGCGGTGTATCTTCTTCGAAGGAGACCACCCAGTCGACCGCCTCCAGCGCCCCCAGCACGATCATCCGCTGCTCCAGCGGGTTCACCGGGCGGGTTTCGCCTTTCAGACGTTTGGTGGAGGCATCGCTGTTGACCGCCACGATCAGACGGTCGCCCAGTTTGCGCGCATTCGCCAGATAGGAGACATGGCCGGCGTGCAGAATGTCGAAGACGCCGTTGGTCATAACCACTTTCTCGCCGCGCTTGCGCGCTGCCGCAACCGCCTGTTTGAGTTCCTCTTCGCTCATCACGCCGAAGCCAGTCTCAGCCCGGCCGCGAACCGCATTTTCCAGCTCGACAGGAGAAACGGTGGAGGTCCCCAGCTTGCCAACCACCACGCCCGCCGCGGCGTTGGCGAAATAGCAGGCCTCTTCCAGGGTATTGCCGGAGGCCAGGGTCGCCGCCAACACGCCAATCACCGTGTCGCCGGCGCCGGTGACATCGTACACTTCCTGGGCCTGGGTCGGCATATGCAGCGGCGGACGCCCCGGCTGCAGCAGCGTCATCCCCTGCTCAGAGCGCGTCACCAGCAGCGCTGACAGTTCGAATTCGGCGATGAGCTTCATGCCGCGCTCAACGATCTCCGCTTCATTCTGGCACTTGCCCACCACCGCTTCAAACTCAGAGAGGTTCGGCGTGAGCAGCGTTGCGCCGCGATAGCGTTCGAAATCGGTACCTTTCGGATCGATCAGCACCGGCACGCCTGCTTCACGGGCGAGCTTGATCATCGTCTGGACGCTGGTCAGCGCCCCTTTCGCGTAGTCCGAGAGAACCAGCGCGCCAATGGAGCCCAGCGCCTGCTGAATGCGCTCGTGCATCGGCTGCGGATCAACGCCGGAAAAGCCCTCTTCAAAGTCGAGGCGGATCAGCTGCTGGTTGCGCGACAGCACCCGCAGCTTGGTGATGGTCGGGTGAGTCGGGACGGAGACAAAGTCGCACTTCACATTGACGTTGGCCAGCGCCTGGCTCAGCGCGCGGGCGGCGTCATCAATCCCGGTCAATCCCACCAGGCGCGACGTCGCCCCCAGGGAGGCGATGTTCATCGCTACGTTTGCCGCGCCGCCGGGACGTTCTTCGATATTTTCCACCTTCACCACCGGCACCGGGGCTTCCGGGGAAATACGACTGGTGGGGCCGTACCAGTAGCGGTCCAGCATCACATCACCCACCACCAACACTCCTGCACGTTCAAACTCCGGCAGCGTTACTTTCATGACTCTCTCCTGCGAGACGCAAACTTTGCGCGCGATAATAGCACACCCGATTTTATAGTTAAGCCATCAGCCACTTCTGCCAGCTGGCGCTGACCTGCTCACGCTCCCGGCTGAATGCCTCCGGCGCCACGTGTCCCGGCAGCTCCTGCAGGGCCAGGTGATGGAGCGCATCACGCAAGGTGGTGTACGCGTGCGTTAAGGCTCGCGCTTCCTCCTCGTCCATGATGTCGTTCTGCGCCAGCAGCTCGAGAATACGCACGTTATCAGACCAGCGGGTCAACTTCGGCTTGTCGCTGGCATAGCGTAGGACCAGATACTGGGTAATAAATTCAATATCCGTGATCCCACCGGCATCGGCTTTGATATCAAAACGATCGGCATGTTTATTGCCGAGGTGGGCGCGCATCTTCTCACGCATCTCGCGAACTTCGGTCTGCAGGGTCGCGCCATCCCGCTCGGTGGTCAGGATATCGCGACGAATGGCGTCAAATCGCGCCTGCAGCGCCGGGTCGCCATAGACCACGCGAGCGCGCACCAGCGCCTGATGCTCCCATGTCCAGGCTTCGTTCTGCTGATAGTCGGCAAACGCGTCGGCGGTGGTGACCAGCATCCCCGCCGCGCCGGAAGGGCGCAGCCGGGCGTCAACTTCGTAGAGAATACCGGACGAGGTGCGGGTGCTGAACAGATGCATGATCCGCTGAGCCAGCCGCAGGTAGAACTGACGGCCGTCGATCTCCCGCTCGCCGTCGGTCATCACCTCCGCCGGGCAGTCATGGAGGAACACCAGGTCGAGATCGGAACTGTAGCCCAGCTCCCAGCCGCCGAGCTTGCCGTAGCCGACGACGGCGAAGCCGCGCCCCTGGCGATCGTGCAGGTGGGTCGGCTGGCCGTAGCGGGCCACCATCTGTCCCCATGCCTGCTGCACCACCGCGTCGAGGATCGCTTCGGCAAGCCAGGTTAAGTGATCGCTGACCTTCATCACCGGCAGCGTGCCGGCGATATCCGCCGCGGCGATATGCAGCTGCTGCGCCTGCTTGAACTGGCGCAATGCCTCCAGCTGCTGCTCTTCATCCTCTTCCGGCACGCGCAGCAGATACTGGCGCAGCTCGTCGCGATAGGCATCGGTCGCCGTCGGCTGATAGAGGGTGTTGGGATCCAGCAGTTCATCAAGCAGCAGCGGGTGGCGCGCCAGCTGGCTGGCGACCATCGGCGACGCCGCGCAGAGCGTAATCAGGTGCTTCAGCGCGCCGGGGAATTCGCTCAGTAGCTCAAGATAGGTGGTGCGAGTGACGATCCCGGTCAACAGCGGCGTGATCCGCGCCAGAGGCAGAGGCGCATCGGCGCGCGAGCAGATTTCGCTCAGCAGATGCGGCATCAGTTGATCCAGCACCTGGCGGCCTCGCGGGCCGATGGTGCGCCGATCCAGCTCTTTACGGAAATCAGCAATCAGCGCCAGCACGCTGCGGCGGTCGGCGTCGTTTAAATGCGCCAGCGCCGGGCTGGCGTCATCTTCTTCCAGCGCATCCTGCCACAGTTCGCGCCAGTACTCAGCCAGCTGCTCATCCGGCGACTGGGCCTCATCATCGCCGATCAGCTCATTAAACACCCGCCGCACGCTGGCCATATGGCTCGCCAGCTGCGCGCTCAGCGTCTCCCAGTCGTCGGTATGCATCCCCCACGCCAGCCTGGCGCGGTTCAGTTCATCCTGCGGCAGAGTCTGAGTCTGCTCATCGTTGATGCTCTGCAGCAGATTTTCCAGCCGGCGCAGGAACAGATAGGCCGCGCGCAGCAGCGTCGCGTCGCCTTCCGGCAGCAGATGCAGCTCATCAATCGCCGCCAGCGTCGGCAGCAGCGCCCGCTGCTGCAGCGCAGGTTCGCGACCGCCGCGGATCAGCTGAAAGACCTGCACGATAAACTCAATTTCACGGATCCCGCCGGCGCCGAGCTTGATGTTGTCTTTCAGCCCGCGACGCCGCACTTCGCGAGCGATCATGCCTTTCATGTTACGCAGCGACTGGATCACGCTGAAGTCGATATAGCGGCGGAAGACGAAGGGGCGAAGCATCGCGCGCAGCTCGCTGGCGTAGGCGTCGTCGTTATCGCCCATGATCCGCGCTTTCACCATCGCGTAGCGTTCCCAGTCCCGGCCCTGCTCCTGGTAATAATCCTCCAGCGCCGCAAAGCTGAGCACCAGCGGCCCGCTGTCGCCAAACGGCCGCAGGCGCATGTCCACCCGATAAACAAAGCCGTCCTGCGTCGGCTGGTCGAGCGCCTTGATAAGCCGCTGCCCCAGGCGGGTAAAGAACTGGGCGTTATCCAGCTCGCGGCGGCCGCCGCGGGTGGCGCCATGCTCAGGCCAGGCAAAAATCAGATCGATATCGGAAGAGAAGTTCAGCTCGCCGCCGCCCAGCTTTCCCATCCCGAGGATCAGCAGCGGCTGCGGCTGGCCCTCGGCATTGCAGGGCGTTCCCCACTCTTTACAGCAGGCGGCGTACAGCCAGTCGCGGGCGGCGACAATCAGGGTCTCCGCCAGGACGCTCAACTGCTGCAGCGTCTCTTCTTCGCTTACCAGCGACAGCGCCTGCGCCCAGGCGATGCGGACCATCATATGACGGCGGAAAAGACGCAGCTCTCGCATCAACCCCGCTTCGTCAGCCACCGCCTGCAGGCGTTCCTGCAGCCAGGTCTCATAATGCCGCCACTCTTCCGCCTCCGGTGAAGACTGGGCAAGCTCGTTCAGCCAGCCTGGCTGGGCGATCACACTCTGTTCGACAAAATCACTGAACGCCATCACCGACCTGGCCTGCGGGCTCAGTTCGGCGACGGGGAAATCCGCTGGCAGGCGGTCAGCGACCGTCTGCCAGTGCTGCTGTAACTGCGAAGAAAGCGGCATCATAGGGGCTCCCTGGCCTGTAATTATCGTTTTCCACTATGCAGCCAGAACGGCTCGGCAGCCAGCGCCTGGCGACGGAAATATTCAAAGACGCTGCGGTCGTCATGCTCTATCGCACGCTGTAGTTCCTGCCAGTTCTCCAGCCACGGCGCGACGGCGTCGCCATAGGCGCCCGCCAGCAACTGGACGCTGTCGATGTCGCGCGCCAGCTTCGGCAGCTGGTCGGCGGCATCCTCCACCGCCAGGTGCTGCACGGCGCCGCGCAGCTCAGCCGCCGCCCGGGAAAGGTGAATATCGGCAAACCGTTTGAACGATCCGGCTATTTTTTTCTCTCCCGCCTCGTTGAGGAACGGACGCCAGCCGCGCTGGACCAGCCATTCGGTCAGCGCCAGTTTGGCGGCGACGACCTCGGTGCGGAATAACGCCTCATTGGCGGTGTCCGCGGCCAGCAGCGCCGCTTCGGCATCGTTCAGCAACGCGCGGAGGTGGGTGGTCGCCTTCCGCGGCACGATGCCGCCGAACAGCACCAGCGCATGGCGCACGCGGGCTATCGCCAGCAGGATTTCCGCTTTGGCTTTCGCGTTGCCGCGCAGCCAGACCTCATCGTGATACAGCCAGTGCGCCAGGGCGCTCTCCAGCGCCGCCTCCAGCCCCTGCTCCACGCTGGCCTTCGCCGCCACCGGCAGCACCGCCAGCCGGGTTACCGGGCGCTCGTCGTTGCCTTGCGCCAGATGATACCCACGCGCGGCTTTGCTCAGGCTCCCCTGACGCAGGACGCCGCTCTCCAGCAAACGCTGCGCGAGGCGCAGCAGATCGGCGGTCTCCCCGGCGAGCAGCTCCAGCTCCAGCTCGCAGATCGGCTCCTGATGCTCGCCCGCCTTCACTTCGCCGCGATCGAGGGCAATCTCAATTTCACTCTTTCCTTCCTGGATCACCCAGCGCTCACGGGCAAAGTCGGTGCTGAACAGCGGTTGCACATGCTCCGCCAGCGCGGCTGGAAGTTCCCCTTGCGGCCAGACCTCCGCCGGCAGGCGCTCAAGCGCCAGTTCCGGTTTATCCAGTGGAATATTGTATTCCGGACGCTGGTGCAGGCCGCCCACCGCCCGACCGGCGATTTTCAGCGTCATCTCATAACGCCCCTGGTCGCCGCGAATGCGCAGCCCCATGTCGTGACGACGCAGCCAGTTATCGGCGGTTTCATAGTAAATGTTCAGCAACTGGCCCGCGGGCGTATGTTTCGCCTCGAGCGCATTGAGCTGCTCGCGCAGCGTCTCTACCCCATCCTGAGCGACGATAAACTTAAGTTCGATTTCTTGAGCCATGACTGAATTCTTCCGCTTCTGTGCTGCGCCGACAAATTGCGGCGAACTTACGACGATATTTTTTGTCAGTAGATAGTATTTTGCGGCGAATCGCCATGCAACGCGCTTTTTGCCGGGCCACCTCCTGGATGATTCCGATTGTGGTGGAAAACTTTGCGTCGCTCTGGCGATGCCTCTACTATCGTTCCACTTTTTATGACCAAACGATGACCTGATGCCAAAATTACGCCTGATTACTTTTACTTTGCTCGCGCTTAGCGCCGCCACGGCGGTTCACGCAGAAGAAAAGCGCTACGTTTCCGATGAGCTGAACACCTGGGTTCGCAGCGGCCCGGGCGATAATTATCGTCTGGTCGGCACCATCAACGCCGGGGAAGAAGTGTCGGTGCTGCAAACCAACGACAGCACCAGTTACGCGCAGATCCGCGACGCGAATGGGCGTACCGCCTGGATCCCGCTGAAAGAGCTGAGCAACGAGCCCAGCCTGCGCACCCGCGTCCCGGATCTGGAAAACCAGGTCAAAACGCTGACCGATAAGCTGAATAATATCGACGCCACCTGGAACCAGCGCACGGCGGATATGCAGAAGAAAGTCGCCGGCAGCGACAGCGTGATCAACGCGTTGAAAGACGAGAACCAAAAGTTGAAAAACGAGCTGGTTGTCGCGCAGAAGAAGGTGAATGCGGCGAATCTGCAGCTTGATGATAAACAGCGCACCATTATCATGCAGTGGTTTATGTACGGCGGCGGCGTGCTGGGCGTCGGTTTGCTGCTGGGTCTGGTGCTGCCGCATCTGGTGCCAAGCCGCAAACGTAAAGACCGGTGGATGAACTAATTCGTCTTCTCTGCCAGACTTACGTATCATCTTGCGAAAAACAGATACGGGAGAATCAGGCGTGAAGAGTTATCTGGTCGGTGGTGCGGTGCGCGACGCGCTGTTAGGACTGCCGGTCAAAGACCGAGACTGGGTGGTGGTGGGCGCCACCCCGCAACAGATGCTTGACGCGGGCTATCAGCAGGTAGGCCGCGACTTTCCCGTGTTCCTTCATCCGCAAAGCCGGGAAGAGTATGCCCTGGCCCGCACCGAGCGCAAATCCGGCGCAGGCTATACCGGTTTTACCTGCTATGCCGCCCCGGACGTCACTCTTGAGGCGGATCTGCTGCGCCGCGACCTGACGGTCAACGCCCTCGCCCAGGATGCCGACGGCACGATTATCGACCCCTACGGCGGACAAAACGATCTCCGCCAGCGCCTGCTGCGCCATGTCTCTCCCGCCTTTAGCGAAGACCCGCTGCGCGTGCTGCGCGTGGCGCGCTTTGCCGCCCGCTATGCCCATCTCGGTTTTCGCATCGCCGAAGAGACCCAGACCCTGATGGCCGCCATGGTTGAGGCTGGCGAACTGGCCCATTTAACGCCGGAGCGGGTGTGGAAAGAGACGGAAAGCGCGTTGACCACCCGCAACCCGCAGGTCTTTTTCCAGACGCTGCGCGACTGCCAGGCCCTCAAGGTGCTGTTCCCGGAGATTGACGCCCTGTACGGCGTGCCGGCCCCGGCCAAATGGCACCCGGAAATCGATACCGGCCTGCACACCCTGATGACCGTCACGATGGCCGCGATGCTATCGCCGGACGTCGAGGTGCGCTTCGCCACCCTGTGCCATGACCTCGGCAAAGGGCTGACGCCGAAAGCGCTCTGGCCGCGTCACCACGGCCATGGCCCGGCGGGGGTCAAGCTGGTGGAGCAGCTCTGCGCGCGTCTGCGGGTGCCGAACGATATCCGCGATCTCGCGAAACTGGTGGCGGAGTACCATGATCTGATCCACACCCTGCCGATCCTGCAGCCAAAAACCCTCGTCAAACTTTTCGACAGCATTGACGCCTGGCGTAAACCGCAGCGCGTGCAACAGATCGCCCTCACCAGCGAAGCCGACGTCCGCGGGCGCACCGGCTTTGAGGCCAGCGATTATCCGCAGGGGCGCCTGCTGCTGGAGGCCTGGGAAGTGGCGCAGTCGGTCTCCACCAAAGAGGTGGTAGCGGCGGGCTTTAAAGGGGCGGAAATTCGCGAGGAGCTGACGCGGCGGAGAATTGCGGCGGTGGCGCAGTGGAAGGAACAGCGTTGCCCCCAGCCGCAAGGCTGAGGGCGCAGGCCTTAGAAAAAGACCACGTAAACCGCTGCCGCGACGATAAAGCGGTAGATAGCGAACGGAATGAACGAGATCCGTTTGATCAGCTGCAGGAAGGTTTTAATCGCAATCAGCGCCACGATAAACGCCATCACGAAGCCGACGGCAAACATCGGAACATCGCCCATGTTGAGGAAGCCGATGCTCTTGTAGACGTCCAGCACCGTGGCGCCCATCATCATCGGTACCGCCAGCAGGAATGAGAACTCCGACGCCGCGTAGCGGCTGACGCCCATCAGCATGCCGCCGGAGATGGTCGCCCCTGAGCGGGAAAAGCCCGGCCACAGCGCCAGGCACTGGAAGCAGCCGATAACGAATGCCTGACGATAGGTCATATCGTCAATCCCGACCGCGCGCGGCTGTTTCGGCTTCAGCACTTCCGCCGCAATTAACAGCACACCGCCGACAATCAGGGCGTACATCACATTTACCGGGTTAAACAAGGACTTAATGGTGTCGTGGAAAATAAGCCCCATCACCACCGCGGGGATCATACCGAGAAGGATATGGATAAGCGATAAGCGACCGCTGCCCTTGCCTTCATGCGCCGGCGGCTTGCCGAAATGGATGCCGATCAGGCCGAACAGGCGACGCCAGAACATCACCACCACGGCGAGTATCGAGCCTAGCTGAATAACCACTTCAAAGGTATTTGCCGTATCACCTTCAAACCCCAGCAGGTGACCAACAATAATCATATGACCGGTACTAGAAACAGGTAAAAATTCTGTCAACCCCTCAACCACACCCAATATTGCCGCCACCAGCAGCGAGTGTATATCGCTCATCCAATTAAACCCTTTAAAAAAGTAAAATGAAAAAAACCAGGAACACGGTATCGTTCAACAGGCATAACCCGGCTGCCAGAGGGCGCGCAATCCGCAGCATACACGGCGTACACAAGGATTCACCTGCCGTTCTGGTAGGAGATCGCCAGTAAAATTGCCTGATGACCGGATGCTATGACCGGTATAAACGCAATTTGTTTAACAAGTATGACCTGAAAAGTTTTGTTTCAGATTAAGGCCACGTTCAATAATCACCCCGACGTTTGCCGCGCGAGCCACGGCGCCAGGTTTGCTGACTTTAATGCGCACCCATGGCGACTGGAATGTCTCCAGCAGCAGGTCGGCCACCTCTTCCGCCACCCGCTCCACTAACGCGAATTTTCCCCCCTCAACATGCGCGATGACGCGCTCGCTGATATCAGCATAGCTAAGGCAATCGCTGACATCATCGCTGGCGGCCGCCTTGCGGTTATCCCATGCAATTTCGATATCGAACACCAGCTTCTGTTCAATGGTTTGTTCCCAGTCATAAACACCAATGGTGGTGATTACCGAAAGTTGCTCTATAAATACAATATCCATCACGCCCTGCCTGCTTTTTAGCTAAACCGGATACCACTTCCGGCGAATTATGCGTATTATCCACAGATGCAGAGAATACAACGACATTTTCAAAACGGAACAGCGTTATGAGTGCAATCGCGCCTGGACTGGTACTCCTCGCCTACCTCTGCGGCTCCATTTCCAGCGCCATTCTGGTATGTCGCCTTGCTGGCCTGCCCGACCCACGCGACAGCGGCTCAGGCAACCCCGGGGCCACTAACGTACTACGAATCGGCGGAAAAGGGGCGGCCGTAGCGGTACTTATTTTTGATGTGCTGAAGGGCATGTTGCCGGTATGGGGCGCCTGGGCGCTGGGCCTGACGCCGTTCTGGCTGGGTTTAGTGGCGATTGCCGCCTGCGTGGGCCACATCTGGCCAGTCTTCTTTCATTTCCGCGGCGGTAAAGGCGTCGCCACGGCCTTCGGCGCTATCGCCCCCATCGGCCTCGACCTGACCGGCGTGATGGCCGGGACCTGGCTGCTGACCATCCTGCTCAGCGGTTACTCTTCCCTTGGCGCTATCGTCAGCGCGCTGATCGCTCCGTTCTACGTCTGGTGGTTCAAACCGCAGTACACCTTCCCGGTGTCGATGCTCTCCTGCCTGATCCTGCTGCGCCATCACGACAACATTCAGCGTCTGTGGCGCCGCCAGGAGAGCAAAATCTGGACGCGGGTGAAGAAGAAAAAAACGCCAGAAGAGAAGTAATCTCCCCTCCCGGCCACCCCAGCCGGAGGGATCCCCGGTTCTATTTAGCGGTCTCACCCGCTCTTTCGCCTTACGTCATCATGATTGGCGATCATCGCCACATCCCCCTTTTGTAACAATGCGTTAGCGGCGACCCACAGCAAAATTCCCGCCAGCGACCGGCGGCGCGGCGTGAACCGCGCTGACGCCTTTTCCGCCGCGGCCAGGCAACGGTTCAGGATATTGACGGCAATGATTATCCGGGTGAATAATCCGGAGCGGTTATGCCGCTTTCCCCTCGCGCCCGATGCGACGCTCCGGGTAACAGATGACATAAGCGTTTCGTATGACCGGGATAATCTCCCGCCGATCAATACTCATTGCTGCTGTTTTATCTTGATTTTGCAGGGGCGCAACATTGCACGGCACCGTGTTACCACCACTCAAAAAAGGCTGGCAGGCCACGCTGGATCTGCGCTTTCAGCAGGCCGGCGGCAAGACCGTTCTCGCCAGCGCCCAACACGTCGGCCCGCTGACCGTCCAGCGCCCGTTTTACCCGGAAGAAGAGACCTGTCATCTCTATCTGCTTCACCCCCCCGGCGGCATCGTCGGCGGTGATGAGCTGACGATTAGCGCCCACCTTGATCCCGGCTGCCATACCCTGATAACCATGCCTGGCGCCAGCAAGTTTTACCGCAGCAGCGGCGCGCAAGCGCTTTTGCGCCAGCGGTTGACCCTCGCCCCGCAGGCGACCCTGGAGTGGCTCCCGCAGGATGCCATCTTCTTTCCCGGGGCGAACGCCCGGCTGTCCACCACCTTTCACCTTTGTGCCTCCAGCACGCTGCTGGCCTGGGATCTGCTCTGCCTTGGCCGCCCGGTGATTGGCGAAACCTTCAGCCACGGCACCCTCAGCAACCGGCTGGAGGTATGGGTGGACGATGAGCCGCTGCTGGTCGAGCGCCTGCACCTGCAGGAGGGAGAGCTGTCCAGCGTCGCCGGACGCCCCTGGGTCGGCACGCTGCTGTGCTATCCGGCAACCGATGCCCTGCTCGACGGGGTGCGCGACGCGCTGGCGCCGCTCGGCCTCTACGCCGGCGCCAGCCTGACCGACCGCCTGCTGACGGTGCGCTTCCTCAGTGACGATAATCTGGTTTGCCAGCAGGTGATGCGCGACGTCTGGCAGTTTCTGCGCCCTCATCTCACCGGCAAATCCCCCGTACTTCCCCGAATCTGGCTGACTTAAGAGAACGTTATGGAACTGACCCCCCGAGAAAAAGACAAGCTGTTGCTGTTTACCGCCGCGCTGGTGGCGGAACGCCGCCTGGCCCGCGGACTGAAGCTCAACTATCCGGAGTCCGTGGCCCTGATCAGCGCCTTTATTATGGAAGGCGCCCGCGACGGCAAAAGCGTGGCCTCGCTGATGGAGGAAGGCCGTCACGTCCTGAACCGCGAGCAGGTGATGGAGGGCGTCCCGGAAATGATCCCGGATATCCAGGTCGAAGCCACCTTCCCGGACGGCTCGAAGCTGGTCACCGTTCACAACCCGATTATCTGAGGTAGCGCCATGATCCCCGGTGAATAT
This sequence comes from Klebsiella sp. V115_8, assembly GCF_029967715.1. NCBI lineage: Bacteria > Pseudomonadati > Pseudomonadota > Gammaproteobacteria > Enterobacterales > Enterobacteriaceae > Klebsiella > Klebsiella sp. V115_8. Next base: position 53,740 of record NZ_JASCAR010000032.1, on the reverse strand, counting down.
CACGTTAAGCCCGGCCAGATAGCCCTCAACACCGGCCGGGCGACCTGTCGCGTGGTCGTTGAAAACCACGGCGATCGGCCGATTCAGGTCGGTTCGCACTACCATTTCGCCGAGGTCAACCCGGCGCTGAAGTTCAACCGTCAGCAGGCCACCGGCTATCGCCTGAATATCCCGGCCGGCACGGCGGTACGCTTTGAACCTGGCCAGAAACGCGAGGTTGAGCTGGTGGCCTTCGCCGGTCACCGCGCCGTTTTCGGCTTCCGCGGCGAGGTCATGGGCCCTCTGGAGGCAAACGATGAGTAATATTTCACGCCAGGCCTATGCCGACATGTTCGGCCCCACCATCGGCGACAAGGTGCGCCTGGCCGATACCGAGCTGTGGATAGAGGTGGAGGACGATTTGACCACCTACGGGGAAGAGGTCAAATTCGGCGGCGGCAAAGTGATCCGCGACGGGATGGGTCAGGGACAGATGCTGGCCGCCGATTGTGTCGACCTGGTGCTCACCAATGCGCTGATCGTCGATCACTGGGGGATCGTTAAGGCCGATATCGGCGTGAAGGACGGTCGGATCTTCGCCATCGGCAAAGCCGGCAACCCCGACATCCAGCCCAACGTCACCATCCCCATCGGCGCCGCGACGGAAGTGATTGCCGCCGAAGGAAAAATCGTCACCGCCGGCGGGATCGATACCCATATTCACTGGATCTGTCCGCAGCAGGCGGAAGAGGCGCTGGTCTCCGGCGTGACCACCATGGTCGGCGGCGGCACCGGCCCGGCGGCGGGTACCCATGCCACCACCTGCACCCCGGGGCCATGGTATATCTCACGCATGCTGCAGGCGGCCGACAGCCTGCCGGTCAATATCGGCCTGCTGGGCAAGGGCAACGTTTCTCAGCCGGACGCTCTGCGCGAGCAGGTGGCGGCGGGCGTTATTGGCCTGAAGATCCATGAGGACTGGGGCGCCACCCCGGCGGCGATCGACTGCGCGTTAACCGTCGCCGATGAGATGGATATTCAGGTCGCGCTGCACAGCGACACGCTCAATGAGTCCGGTTTTGTGGAAGATACCCTCGCCGCCATCGGCGGGCGCACCATTCACACCTTCCATACCGAAGGGGCCGGCGGCGGCCATGCGCCGGATATCATCACCGCCTGCGCCCACCCGAACATTTTGCCGTCCTCCACCAACCCAACGCTGCCCTACACCCTTAACACCATCGATGAACATCTCGATATGCTGATGGTCTGCCACCATCTGGACCCGGACATCGCCGAGGACGTGGCCTTTGCCGAGTCGCGCATTCGCCGGGAAACCATCGCTGCGGAAGACGTGCTGCACGACCTAGGCGCCTTCTCGCTCACCTCCTCGGATTCGCAGGCCATGGGCCGCGTCGGGGAAGTGGTTCTCCGCACCTGGCAGGTGGCGCACCGCATGAAGGTGCAGCGCGGAGCGCTGGCGGAGGAGACCGGGGATAACGACAACTTCCGCGTGAAGCGCTACATCGCCAAATACACCATCAACCCGGCGCTGACCCACGGCATCGCACACGAAGTCGGCTCCATTGAGGTGGGTAAGCTGGCGGACCTTGTGGTCTGGTCGCCTGCCTTCTTCGGCGTGAAACCGGCCACCGTGATCAAAGGCGGCATGATCGCCATCGCGCCGATGGGCGATATCAATGCCTCAATTCCAACCCCGCAGCCGGTGCACTACCGCCCGATGTTTGGCGCGCTGGGCAGCGCCCGCCATCACTGCCGCCTCACCTTCCTGTCGCAGGCGGCGGCGGACAACGGCGTTGCCGAGCGGCTGAACCTGCGCAGCGCGATCGCCGTGGTGAAAGGCTGCCGTACGGTGCAGAAAGCCGACATGGTGCACAACAGCCTGCAGCCTAACATCACCGTCGACGCGCAGACTTATGAGGTGCGGGTGGATGGCGAACTCATCACCAGCGAGCCGGCAGAGGTTCTGCCGATGGCGCAACGTTATTTTCTGTTTTAAGGAGAGCGGATGCTTTATTTAACTCAACGTCTGGAGACCCCCGCCGCCGCGACCGCCAGCGTTACGCTGCCGATTGATGTTCGCGTCAAAAGCCGGGTAAAAGTCACCCTCAACGATGGCCGGGAAGCCGGCCTGCTGCTGCCCCGCGGGCTGCTGCTGCGCGGCGGCGATGTGCTCAGCAACGAAGACGGCACCGAATTTGTGCAGGTGATTGCCGCTGATGAAGGGGTGTCGGTGGTGCGCTGCGACGATCCGTTTATGCTGGCGAAGGCCTGCTACCACCTCGGCAATCGTCACGTACCGCTGCAGATCATGCCGGGCGAGCTGCGCTACCATCACGATCACGTGCTGGACGATATGCTGCGCCAGTTCGGCCTGACGGTGACCTTTGGCCAGCTGCCGTTCGAGCCGGAAGCCGGCGCTTACGCCAGCGAAAGCCACGGTCATCATCATGCTCATCATGACCACCACGCTCACAGCCACTAGCATGTCGACAGCGGAACAACGTCTGCGGCTGATGCAGCTGGCCAGCAGCAACCTGCCGGTAGGGGGTTACAGCTGGTCCCAGGGGCTGGAGTGGGCTGTGGAAGCCGGCTGGGTGCCGGACGTCGCGGCCTTCGAGCGCTGGCAGCGACGGCAGATGACGGAAGGCTTTTTTACCGTCGACCTGCCGCTGTTCGCCCGCCTGTACCGCGCCTGCGAACAAGGCGATATCGCCGCGGCCCGGCGCTGGACGGCTTATCTGCTGGCCTGCCGGGAGACCCGTGAACTGCGGGAGGAAGAGCGCAACCGCGGCGCGGCGTTTGCCCGCCTGCTTGGCGACTGGCAGCCGGACTGTCCACCGCCGTGGCGCACGCTGTGCCAGCAAAGCCAGCTCGCCGGGATGGCCTGGCTCGGCGTACGCTGGCGCATCGCGCTGCCCGAGATGGCCCTAAGCCTGGGCTACAGCTGGATTGAGAGCGCCGTGATGGCCGGCGTTAAGCTGGTGCCCTTCGGCCAGCAGGCCGCTCAACAGCTGATTTTACGTCTTTGCGACCACTACGCGGCGGCGATGCCCCGCGCGCTGGCCGCGCCGGACGGCGATATCGGTTCGGCCACGCCGCTCGCCGCCATCGCCTCTGCCCGGCATGAAACCCAATACTCCCGATTATTCCGTTCCTAGGAGAAGCCATGAATTCTTATAAACACCCGCTGCGCGTCGGCGTTGGCGGCCCGGTCGGCTCCGGTAAAACCGCCCTGCTGGAAGCGCTGTGCAAAGCGATGCGCGATACCTGGCAGCTGGCGGTGGTCACCAACGACATCTACACCAAAGAAGATCAGCGCATCCTCACTGAAGCGGGCGCGCTGGCGCCTGAACGCATTGTCGGGGTGGAAACCGGCGGCTGCCCGCACACGGCGATCCGTGAAGATGCCTCGATGAACCTCGCCGCGATGGAAGCGCTGAGTGAAAAGTTCGGTAACCTCGACCTTATCTTCGTGGAAAGCGGCGGCGATAACCTGAGCGCCACCTTCAGCCCGGAGCTGGCGGATCTGACCATCTATGTTATCGACGTGGCCGAAGGGGAGAAGATCCCGCGCAAAGGCGGGCCGGGGATCACCAAATCCGATTTTCTGGTGATCAATAAAACCGACCTTGCCCCCTATGTGGGCGCTTCACTGGAGGTGATGGCGAGCGATACCCAGCGTATGCGCGGCGATCGCCCATGGACCTTCACCAACCTGAAGCGTGGCGACGGCCTGAGCACCATTATTGCCTTCCTCGAAGACGAAGGCATGCTCGGCAAATAGGCCTTTTGCACCAGCCGGGCGCAAGCGCGTCCGGATGGTGCAGCCCCTGCCCTCTCTTCTGTCACCCTGCACCACCCTCCCCGCCACGCCTGCCCTGCAATATGGCATAAGGTTTGCTAATTCAAGTCATGCCTAACCATTAAGGAATGACTATGTCATCACTGGATCTCAACCCTGAATTACCCGCGACCGCGCGGACTTCCGGCTCCCGGGAAACCTTAGAAGATTACACCTTACGTTACGCCCCGCTGAGCTTCCGCCGCTGGGGACCGGGCGTCGTCGCGGTCACGGCGCTGGGCGGCATCGCCTATCTGGCGGACTTTTCCATCGGCGCCAGCATCGGTATGGCCTGGGGCACCAGCAACGCCATCTATTCGATCCTGGTGGCGGCGCTGGTGATCTTCCTCACCGGCATTCCGCTGGCGATCACCGCCGCGCGCTACAACATTGACCTTGACCTGATCACCCGCAGCGCCGGCTTCGGCTATTTCGGCTCGGTGATCACCAGCATTATTTTTGCCGGCTTCACCTTTATCTTCTTCGCCCTCGAAGGCTCGATCATGGCCCAGGGGCTGCTGGTGGGCCTCGGGATCCCGCTGTGGATGGGGTATCTGATCGCCACCCTGATGGTGCTCCCGCTGGTGGTCTATGGCATGAAAGCCCTGACCCGCCTGCAGGTGTGGACCACTCCGCTGTGGCTGGTGCTGATGGTGGTGCCGGTGGTGTGGCTGATTGTCAAAGATCCGCAGCTGGTGGACGGCTTCCTGCATTTCGCCGGTAAAAACAGCGCGTCGACGGTGGATATCACCGCCATCATGCTCGGCGCCGGGGTATGCCTGTCGCTGATCATGCAGATTGGCGAGCAAATTGATTACCTGCGCTTTATGCCGCCTAAAACCGCTGAGAACCGTAAAGCCTGGTGGCTGGCGGTCTTTTCCGCCGGCCCGGGCTGGGTGGTGCTAGGCGCGATCAAACAGATTATCGGCGCTTTCCTCGGCTTCTATCTGTTGACCCGTTTCCCGGCGGTACACAATACCGAACCGGTGCAGCAGTTCGTCAGCGTCTTCGATAACCTGGTGCCCGGCTGGCTGGCCCTGACGCTGGCGGTAGTGCTGGTGGTGATCTCGCAGATCAAAATTAACGTCACCAATGCCTATTCCGGCTCGCTGGCGTGGACCAGCGCCTGGACCCGCTCCACCAAACGCTATCCGGGGCGGATTATTTTTGTGGTGGTCAACCTGGCGATTGCCCTGGCGCTGATGGAAGGCGATATGTTCAGCGCCCTGTCGTGGATCCTCGGCTTTTACTCCAACTTCGCCATCGCCTGGGTCGTGGTGGTGGCGACCGACATCACCTTTAATAAAGGCTTGCTCAAGCTGGCGCCGGCGCAGCCGGAGTATCGTCGCGGCATGATCTACAATGTGAACCCGGTGGGCGTAGTCTCCTTTGGCCTGGCCGCCGGGCTGTCGATCTGCGCCTTCTTCGGCCTGCTGGGGGCGACGCTGGCGCCGTTCTCGCCGCTGATTGCGCTGGTCGTCGCCTTTGTCATGACCCCGCTGATGGGGATCCTCACCCGCGGGCGCTACTACATTAAGCAGAGAGATGACGGGATCGCCGAACCGCGCTATGACGCGGCGGGGAACGCCTCGACCACCGTGTATCAATGCGTTAGCTGTGAGGAAGAGTACGAGCGCCCGGACGTGATGCACTCGCATAAGCATCAGGGCGCCATCTGCTCGCTGTGTAAAAGTATGGAGTAGTCAGGAAGGCAGGCCGACGTGACGTCGGCCTGTATCAGGACGCTTTAGGCGGCAGGCAGCTCGGCCAGCGGCCAGCGCGGGCGGACCGTCACGCCGAGCTCGGCTTTGGCGCCGGTTTGCAGACGCACCATGCCGGCGTAGGCGATCATCGCGCCGTTATCGGTACAGAACTCAGGGCGGGCGTAGAACACCTCGCCGCCGCGTTTTTGCATCATCTCCGCCAGCTTCGCCCGCAGGGTGCGGTTGGCGCTCACGCCTCCCGCCATCACCAGACGCTTAAAGCCGGTTTGCTCCAGCGCGCGGCGACATTTAATCATTAGCGTATCGACGACCGCATCCTCAAACGCGCGGGCGATGTCGGCGCGGGTTTGCTCATCGTCGCCGTTGCTGCGAATGGTATTGGCGGCGAAGGTTTTCAGACCGGAGAAGCTGAAGTCCAGCCCCGGACGGTCGGTCATCGGACGCGGGAAGACGAAGCGGCCTTCAGTACCCTGGGACGCCATTTTCGACAGCATCGGCCCGCCGGGATAATCCAGCCCCAGCAGTTTCGCAGTTTTATCAAAGGCTTCGCCCGCCGCATCGTCAATCGACTCGCCCAGCAGCTCGTACTGGCCGATGCCGGTGACGCTGATCAGCTGAGTATGACCGCCGGAGACCAGCAGCGCGACGAACGGGAACGCTGGCGGGTTATCTTCCAGCATCGGCGCCAGCAGGTGCCCTTCCATATGGTGTACCGGAATCGCCGGCACGTTCCAGGCGAAGGCCAGCGACCGGCCCACGGTGGCGCCGACCAGCAGCGCCCCCACCAGGCCAGGACCCGCCGTATAGGCGACGGCATCGATATCTTTCGCCGTCAGACCGGCCTCTTTCAGCGCCGCCTGGATAAGCGGCACCGTTTTGCGCACGTGGTCGCGCGATGCCAGCTCCGGCACCACGCCGCCGTAGTCCGCATGCAGTTTCACCTGACTATACAGTTGGTTGGCTAACAGACCTTGCTGGTCGTCATAAATCGCGATGCCGGTTTCATCGCAGGATGTTTCAATGCCCAGTACACGCATGAGTTGTTTTACCTCGCTTCAATACCGCGCAGTGTAGGTCCAATGACCGGCGATGTAAAACTTTGCTCACCCCTGGTGCTCTCTTCGTGTATACTCCTCACCCTTATAAAAGTCCCTTTCAAAAAAGGCGCCGGTGCTTTACAAAGCAGCAGTAGTTGCAGTAAAATTCCGCACCATTTTGAAATAAGCTGGCATTGCGGCCAGCGGCAAACCGAATTAATCAAAGGTGAGAGGCACATGCCGGTAATTAAAGTACGTGAAAACGAGCCGTTCGACGTAGCTCTGCGTCGCTTCAAGCGTTCCTGCGAAAAAGCAGGTGTTCTGGCGGAAGTTCGTCGTCGTGAGTTCTATGAAAAACCGACTACCGAACGTAAGCGCGCTAAAGCTTCTGCAGTGAAACGTCACGCGAAGAAACTGGCTCGCGAAAACGCACGCCGTACTCGTCTGTACTAATCTGTTGAGAGCGACGCTCTCAATTCAGACCGAGTTGTAGTTGTAAGGCCGTGCTTCCGAAAGGAATGCGCGGCTTATTTTCGTTTATAGTCATCAGAAATAACGGGGCTTATGGCTGGACGAATTCCACGTGTATTTATTAGCGATCTGCTTGCCAGAACCGACATCGTCGATCTGATCGATGCGCGGGTAAAGCTGAAAAAGCAGGGCAAAAATTTTCACGCGTGCTGTCCGTTCCATAACGAAAAAACCCCCTCTTTCACCGTCAACGGTGAAAAACAGTTTTACCACTGCTTCGGCTGCGGGGCGCACGGCAATGCTATCGATTTCCTGATGAACTACGACAAGCTCGAGTTCGTGGAAACGGTCGAAGAGCTGGCCGCCATGCACAACCTCGAAGTGCCTTATGAAGCAGGCAACGGACCCAGCCAGATAGAGCGCCATCAACGGCAGAACCTCTACCAGTTACTGGATGGTCTGAATACGTTTTATCAACAGTCTCTGATGCAGCCCGCCGCCGACCCTGCGCGCCAGTACCTGGCAAAACGGGGGTTAAGCAGCGAGGTGATTACGCGCTTTGCCATCGGCTATGCTCCCCCAGGTTGGGATAACGTTTTAAAACGTTTTGGCGGCAATCAGGAAAACCGCCAGTCGCTTATTGATGCCGGCATGCTGGTCACCAACGATCAGGGACGCAGTTACGATCGCTTCCGCGAACGGGTAATGTTTCCCATCCGCGATAAGCGAGGCCGGGTGATTGGGTTTGGCGGACGGGTGCTGGGCGATGCCCTGCCGAAGTATCTCAACTCCCCGGAAACCGACATATTCCATAAAGGCCGTCAGCTGTATGGCCTGTATGAAGCGCAGCAGGACAACCCCGAACCACCGCGGTTGCTGGTTGTCGAAGGCTATATGGACGTCGTGGCGCTGGCGCAGTACGACATCAACTATGCTGTCGCCTCGCTGGGTACCTCGACCACGGCCGACCATATCCAGCTGCTGTTCCGGGTGACCAAAAACGTCATCTGCTGCTACGACGGCGACCGGGCCGGCCGTGATGCCGCCTGGCGCGCGCTGGAGACGGCGCTGCCGTACATGACCGATGGTCGCCAGCTGCGCTTTATGTTTCTGCCTGACGGCGAAGACCCGGATACGCTGGTGCGTAAAGAGGGCAAAGCGGCGTTCGAGGCGCGGATGGAGCAGGCTCAGCCGCTCTCCACGTTCTTGTTTAACAGTCTGCTGCCGCAGGTCGACCTCAGCACGCCGGACGGGCGCGCGCAGCTGAGCACGCTGGCGCTGCCGCTGATAACCCAGGTGCCGGGCGAAACCCTGCGCATCTATTTGCGTCAGGAGCTGGGCAACAAGCTGGGCATTTTAGATGACGCCCAGCTTGAACGTTTAATGCCAAAACAGGCGGAAAATGGCGCGCCGCGCCCCGCACCACAGCTAAAACGCACGACCATGCGTATACTGATAGGACTGCTGGTGCAAAACCCGGATCTGGCGCCGTTAGTCCCACCGCTGGAGGGGCTGGACTCGCGCAAAATGCCGGGGCTGAGCCTGTTCGGCGAGCTGGTGAAAAGCTGTCTGGCGCAGCCTGGTCTGACAACCGGGCAACTTTTAGAGCAATATCGCGGCACAAAAGAGGCCGCAACCCTTGAAAAACTGTCGATGTGGGACGATATAGCAGATAAAGATATCGCTGAACAAACCTTCACCGACTCGCTCAACCATATGTTTGATTCACTGCTGGAACTGCGACAGGAAGAGTTGATAGCTCGCGATCGCACACACGGTTTAAGCAGTGAGGAACGCCGGGAGCTCTGGACCATCAGCCAGGAGCTGGCGAAGAAATAAATGACAGACTCAGTCATTCACGTTGCATTGATGCAGCAGCAGAACGCAGAGCAACGTGAAGGACACCGTATTTAACGGCTTAAGTGCCGAGTATCGATCGGGAAGCCCCCGACAGCCGCGCAGAGGCGCAGCGGCAATAATATAAGTACGCCCTCGCTTTAAATGTCGACAGCCCGCCTGCCGACACCAATCAAACGAATTAAGTGTGGATACCGTCTTATGGAGCAAAACCCGCAGTCACAGCTGAAGCTTCTTGTCCAACGTGGTAAGGAGCAAGGCTATCTGACCTATGCCGAGGTCAATGACCATCTGCCGGAAGATATCGTCGATTCCGATCAGATCGAAGACATCATCCAAATGATCAACGACATGGGCATTCAGGTGATGGAAGAAGCACCGGATGCCGATGATCTGATGCTTGCCGAAAACACCGCGGATGAAGATGCTGCCGAAGCCGCCGCGCAGGTGCTCTCCAGCGTGGAATCCGAAATCGGGCGCACGACCGACCCGGTGCGCATGTACATGCGTGAAATGGGTACCGTAGAGCTGCTGACCCGTGAAGGCGAAATCGACATCGCCAAACGCATCGAAGACGGCATCAACCAGGTGCAGTGCTCCGTTGCCGAATATCCGGAAGCGATCACCTACCTGCTTGAGCAGTACGACCGCGTTGAAGCGGAAGAAGCCCGTCTATCCGATCTGATCACCGGTTTCGTCGATCCGAACGCCGAAGAAGATATGGCGCCGACCGCCACCCACGTTGGCTCCGAGCTGTCTCAGGAAGAGATGGATGACGACGAAGACGAAGACGAAGATGAAGACGCCGACGACAACAGCGATGACGACAACAGCATCGACCCTGAGCTGGCCCGTGAGAAGTTCGCCGAGCTGCGTACCCAGTACGAGCTGACGCGCGACACCATCAAAGCCAAAGGTCGTAGCCATGCCGCCGCCCAGGAAGAGATCCTGAAGCTGTCTGAAGTCTTCAAGCAGTTCCGCCTGGTGCCGAAGCAGTTCGATTACCTGGTCAACAGCATGCGCAGCATGATGGATCGCGTTCGTACTCAGGAACGTATCATCATGAAGCTGTGCGTTGAGCAGTGCAAAATGCCGAAGAAAAACTTCATCACTCTGTTCACCGGCAACGAAACCAGCGAAACCTGGTTCAACGCCGCGGTGGCGATGAACAAGCCGTGGTCCGAGAAGCTGCTGGAAGTGAAAGAAGACGTGCAGCGCGGCCTGCAGAAGCTGCAGCAGATCGAAGAAGAGACCGGCCTGACCATCGAGCAGGTGAAGGATATCAACCGTCGCATGTCCATCGGTGAAGCGAAAGCCCGCCGGGCGAAGAAAGAGATGGTGGAAGCGAACCTGCGTCTGGTTATCTCGATCGCCAAGAAATACACCAACCGCGGTCTGCAGTTCCTCGACCTGATTCAGGAAGGCAACATCGGTCTGATGAAAGCGGTTGATAAGTTCGAATACCGTCGCGGCTATAAGTTCTCGACCTACGCCACCTGGTGGATCCGTCAGGCCATTACCCGCTCCATCGCGGATCAGGCGCGCACCATCCGTATTCCGGTGCATATGATTGAGACCATCAACAAGCTCAACCGTATCTCCCGTCAGATGCTGCAGGAGATGGGCCGTGAACCGACTCCGGAAGAGCTGGCTGAGCGCATGCTGATGCCGGAAGACAAGATCCGTAAAGTGCTGAAGATCGCCAAAGAGCCTATCTCCATGGAAACGCCGATCGGCGACGATGAAGATTCGCATCTGGGGGATTTCATCGAGGATACCACCCTCGAGCTGCCGCTGGATTCCGCGACCACCGAGAGCCTGCGCGCGGCAACGCACGACGTGCTGGCCGGCCTCACCGCTCGTGAAGCGAAAGTCCTGCGTATGCGTTTCGGTATCGACATGAACACCGACCACACGCTGGAAGAAGTAGGTAAACAGTTCGACGTTACTCGCGAACGTATCCGTCAGATCGAAGCGAAGGCGCTGCGTAAACTGCGCCACCCGAGCCGTTCTGAAGTGCTGCGTAGCTTCCTCGACGATTAATCGTCGCCAGCCGATTAAAAAGCTCCCTGCGGGGAGCTTTTTTTATGGCGTTTCGCTGGTCGCTCGGGGAAAGTCGCCCCTCTCCGCTACTGGCCGCGGGTCGCCAGGGCATCATCCAGTTCACGATAGGCTGCCACCAGCTTATCGAGCGTCGCCCGGTTTAAGCCGCTGGGATTGGGCAGCACCCACACCTGGGTCGTGCCGATGGTCATGGCCTGTTTCCCCCACTTCGCGCCGCGCTGGTTAAAGGCCAGCTCGAAGGCCTGCTTGCCGAGCACCGCCAGCGCCTGCGGCTGATACTCCTCAATCTTCCTCACCAGCTCACGGCCGCCGCTGCGCAGCTCCTGCAGGGCGACCTCGCTGGCCTGCACCGTCGGACGCTCAACCAGCATGGTGATGCCGCAGCGCGTATCCAGCAGCTGCAGCTCCTCTTCCGGCCTGAGCTGTCGGTCGGTAAACCCGGCCTGATGGATGACCTTCCAGAAGCGATTGCCAGGATGGGCAAAATGAAAGCCGGTATGGGCGGAGGACTTCCCCGGGTTGATACCGCAAAAGACAACGCGCAGGCCCGGCGCAAGGATATCGCTAATCATGTTTTCTCCGGCTGTATGGCTAAAACATGATTATAAAGGATTGAAAATGCATTGTTTATAAAAACAGCAGCTGCGCGCTTTACGCTGGATTGCAACCGTCAGTTACTTTATAATCCCTCGCCACGGCCCCTTAGCTCAGTGGTTAGAGCAGGCGACTCATAATCGCTTGGTCGTTGGTTCAAACCCAACAGGGGCCACCAGATATCAAGGGCTTACGTGAAAACGTAGGCCCTTTTCCTTTTCCAGACGCCCCTGAAAAGAGCAGAATTCTGTTAGCCGCCGGCCAAACCTGGACCTTCGCTTATGCCGGCAGGCGCCGAAGACGCCCGCCGGGTCTGCCGCAATGAATCAGCCCACCTCTCAGGAGGTCGGTAACGCCATCATGTGGTACTTATTGCCATTGAAGTGAAAGAAACCGACGTCCTCAAACTGGTTGCGGGTATGAAATGCATACGAGCGCGGGTTCAGCACATTGACAAAGGTAACGATGACGGGATAACGCGGTGCAAACACCTTGCGTTGATACTCAAGCAGCATCTCGCCTACGCCCTGGCCACGATACTCTTCTGCGACACAGATGGGGCCATACTGGTATGAGCTAACCGCATCCAGATTTTTTCCCTGGTAGTGATATTCATTGAGAATACTTGCCATGTATTTAAACATGGGCCAGGGGCTGAGAAATTCCCACGATCCACCAAGCAACAGGCCAATGACCTTGTCGCATGTACTATCAACCGCAATCACCACACCACTTTCGGCTGAACGCAGTTCATTTAACTGCTGCTCCGTCATATCGGTGGTGACAAATCCATTCGCCCGCTGCTCTCCCGCAAGATTTTTTGCGTGATAGCGCTCCAGCAGTTGTTTCACCTCTGGAATGTCAGAGTCTTGCGCCAGCCGCACGACGATATTTTCATTGCCCATTGCCATTTCACACTCCTGTAAAATATTTTACTGAAAGCGTCACCATCATCGCACCCACGGTGACAAAGAGAACTTTACGGATAATTTCACCATTGGTTTTAATGGCATGCAGACTGCCAATGTGATTACCAGCCAGGCTGGCAATAATCATCGGAATGCCGATTAAATAGGCCATCTTACCGGCAATCGCAAAGGCAACAAACGCCCCTATATTGGATGCAAAATTAAAGATTTTGCTGGTCGCGGATGCCTGCAGCAGTCCAAACTTATTAATAACCGTTAAGGCAATGATGAAAAGGCTACCGGTCCCAGGGCCAAAAAAACCATCATAAAAACCCACGATAAAACACACTACAAAGATTGCCAGAAAGTTAGTCCTGGCAGAGTCGTCTACGGACTCTTTAATTTTTCCCTTAATCGTTGCTGCGAGTAAACCAACGGGTAATAGCACCACAATGACGATCGATAAGGTCTCCACAGGCAAAAGTAATATCACCTTCGCGCCCACATAGGCTCCCGCCAGGGCAGAAATTAATCCCGCAGGGATAACGCGCCAGATAACAGACTTATTTTTAACAAAGTTCTTAATGGCAGCGATGGTGCCTATAGTACTGACCAGTTTTTCCTGTCCCAGCGCAAGCTGAGGTGGTAGCCCTGTCAGGATAAAGGCTGGAATTAACACGAGTCCAGCACCGCCCGCAATCGCATCAATATAGCCCGCGATAAATGATGCAATAACCAGTAGGATCACCCCGAGAACAAGGTAATGAGCAATAACGCTTCCCTCAATGAACATTGAGTGATTAACTAAATCTGACATTTTTTGTTCCGTTATAGTGTGCGCAGGTGGTGGAGACAAAGTGAAGAATCGACAAGCTGCGTATCAGTTGGTCTGTGTTTCATAGCAAAAACCCGCAATAACCACCTGTCCGTGCCATCAAAACGAGGTTCAAAAGCATTTCTGGTATGCATTGTTCTTTGGTTTAAAAAAGTCACTGCATAGCCTGGCTCCAGCGGAACATTGAACCACAGGTCATGTTCCAGGGTGATAAATCGCATTTTTTCCAGCGCGGCTTCGGCTTCGAGAGTCATACCTTGAGTATTGTGCCAGTCAAATCGTGAATACCAGACACCGTTGTCGCTCACAATAATCGGCACCTTCTCAATACTGGATCCCTCTGTAAAGCTGGCTGGCCGTTTAATCCTGAAAGCGGGGCTGGCAAGAATAGCGATATCCTTATCAGAAAGCCTCTTCAGAATCTGATCCAGTTTTAACAGACTGGTGTGAACGCCTTCCTCTTTCCTGAGACACAACAAACTCAGAGTGTCAGGACAGCCGCCAAGTCGGTTAGACGGCGTCTCGCCGGTAATGTACAGATCGGGATTATCGACATGCGGGTAAAAGTCATACTTAGCCCCCTGAGAACTTATTTTCTCTTCTGCCTGGAGCATCGGGCAGACATGCCTTATAAGATGTCCGTTATTTTCGCCCTGATAGACGACGGGCCATAGGCCGGCCTGAAAATGTGCAGAAAGATAAGCGCCATGTAACGCTGCATTTTTTGACTCGACATAATCAGCATAAGAGGGAACAACGGGGGTTTGAGTGATTTCTTGTGCATCAAAGTGTGGCAATTTCCATATTACATAACAGTCCTCTTCAAGCCTTTTCCTGAATTCGTCTGTTGGTATGGGAAGCGCATCTTTGATACGGTCGGCGATTGATAGAATAATTCCATTCTTCATAAACATACCCTGTCCTGAAGCTACCAGTATAATAAGATTTATTTCACTATTTCTCTGAATTGTTCATTCAGATATTTCCATTTCATTCTAAATAGTGCGGTTAATTTATAACGCAGATTTATTAATCCCTTCAAGGTAGCGGATAAAATCCAGACGATCTTTCTATCTTTAGCGCTGACTACAAACCTTTAAATTTTAATCACATAATTTTTACAAAATATTATCCTGTGAACCATTAGCTGAATCAGTTCAGCTAAACACTGTCAATGTTTCATTAATAACAAATAGAAATAAGATATATCAATATTAGCAACACTACTGGATACGACGTTTCTCAAGTCAGGTCAGCGATGCGGGCAACTGCGCATTCCTATCCCTGCTGCCCTCAGGATCGTTCATGTCGAACGGCCCGACTTTACGGTAGCGTTCGATTGGTCGACCATCAGGGCGTGGCGCGATATCGGTATCCCCATAGACCGGTTATGTTGTCAGGGATGAAAGCCAGCGATTGCATAACTACTGTCTCCCTTGCGATGAGCATGGCCGCGATTGCATAAATGGCTAACGCAAGCGAGAAACGGCACTATGCAAATTTTTTAGTTAAGCTCATCCTTTTTCCCGGCGGCATCAGGTCAGCCCTGGCATGCATGACAAATGTTGGTGAATTGCTTATCCGCAATGAGTGTGGCATAACACCAGTCCAGAATAGAAAGATGCCGTTTTTTATATTGTTGGCGCCACATCGAGGATTTATTGATGCAATTAACGGTTCTGGTTGATAATAATACATTAATTGACAGGTACCTTATCGGTGAACCTGGTGTGTCTTATCTGATTGAGTATGATGGTCAAAAAATCCTTTTCGATACGGGATATTCAGATGTTTTCCTGCAAAATGCGCAAACGTTGAAAATAGATTTGACCAGTATCGATAGTATCGTGTTATCCCATGGCCATAACGATCATACCTGGGGCCTCAATCATTTAACCCAATATTATGATCGACTCAACTTCACTCCCGAGAAGAAGATAAACTTAATCTGCCATCCAGATGCATTAAGCCCAAAGTATTTTGATGAAAAATCTATAGGGATAAACTACAGATTCGATAAAAATGATCTCTTCTTCAACAAAGTTTGCAGCCAAAAACCTTATCCACTCACTGAAAACATCATCTTCCTTGGTCAAATACCAAGGGACAATAAATTCGAGATGCTGACACCGGTAGGCCAAACGGTGGATGAGACAGGCGAAATCACTGATGATTACGTTATGGATGATTCTGCGCTGGCAATAAAGACAGAAGATGGACTGGTAGTAGTCACAGGCTGTTCTCACGCGGGAATAGCTAACATTATTGAATATGCGAAACAGGTTACCGGAGAACATCACGTTGTTTCGGTCATTGGCGGGTTCCATTTGCAAAATGCTGATGAAGATCGCCTCACACAGACAGGGGATTACCTTAAAGCATTGTCCCCGGGCTCTGTCTATCCATGCCATTGTACCGATCTTGCGGCGAAGGTTAGCCTGGCGCGTTTTATCAAAATTAACGAGGTCGGCGTTGGATTAACGCTGAATTTTTCTGCCGCCGGGAAATAAATGTGAAAGCGCGCAGATGACAGCGCCTCTGGATGCCATCTGCGCCGGCGCCAACCCGACGCCAGCGAGCAAGGCCTGCGACGCCCTGTCGCAAAAAGCGGACCGCTGCCGATCCCCGGCGCAGGAATGGGCTGCTAACTGCACATTTAGTCACTTTTTCTGCCGCTTTATCGCGGTCGCTTAATTTAGCGACCGCACCTGCTGGTAGGAATTGAGCCGTTCACGCAGCGAAGTCAGCCAGGCATCTGGCTCCTGACGGCAGATTTCGGTGAGGATCGGCGTCAGCACCAGCTCGGCTTCATGGAAGTCGGTCCACTCCGGCGGCTGCAGGGAAAAAGGATCGTTCATCAGCCAGATCACCATCGGCGTCCAGGTGCGCGGATCCAGCTGCAGATAATCCTGACAGCGCATCATATCGCGCGTCCGCGCCTCAGCGGGCGAGGCGTCCTTTCCCACCGCGGCGCTACTCATTGCCACGAGTATTATTCCTGCCATTAGACGTTTCCAAACCCATTTTTGCCAAAGGGCGAGCTTCACTTTTGCCATTGTTATTATTTTACCTGCCAGTTGTCACCGGACGATATTCCCGGCAACTCACCTTAAAAAGAGCAGATTAATCATTTGCATTTTTTTTAATACCAGACAGCGCTGAAGTAAGCGAACGCCTGTTCCTACAGCTGTCATCCAGATATGCAAATATATTCAGCGAGGGTTCGCCCAGAATATCTTCCCCGGGCGAAAACGATTTGTGTTACAATTGCGCCTTATTACGGCATCGATAAAAATAACCCCCGCCGCACCTGCACCAGACATCGCCCTTCTTTTTCATATCAGGATTTACGCCCCCATGAATGCGATAATCATTGACGATCATCCATTGGCACGTATCGCCATTCGCAACCTACTCGATACCAACGGTATTACCGTCGCGGCAGAGCTCGACAGCGGCGCTCATGCGGTGCAGGCCGCCGAAACGATGCAGCCTGACCTGCTGATCGTTGACGTCGATATTCCGGAGCTCAGCGGCATCGACGTTCTTGAGCAGCTGCGCAAACGCCGCTACCAGGGAAAAATTATCGTCATTTCCGCCAAAAATGAACGGTTCTACGGCAAACGCAGCGCCGACTGCGGGGCCAATGGTTTTGTGAGTAAAAAAGAGGGAATGAATAATATCCTCGCCGCGATCGAGGCGGCCAATAATGGCTACAGCTATTTCCCCTTTTCACTGGAGCGCTTCTGCACCCACGGCATCACCGATCAGGACCGGCTGGATACGCTGTCAACGCAGGAGATGAAAGTCTTCCGCTATATCCTCAGCGGTGTCGACTACACCACCATCGGCAGCAAAATGAATATCAGCAATAAGACGGTCAGCACTTATAAGGTCCGTCTGATGGATAAATTAGGCTGCAGCTCCCTGCTTGAGCTTTATGACTTTGCGCAACGCAATAAAATAGGGTGATGCCATGGTTGTTCGTCTTATTTTATCCCTGATTGTCGGACTGGCGCTAAGCCACTCCCCCGCCGCGTTTGCCATGAAGCAACTGGAGCTGAAAAGCCATGCCCACATTGCGGCAATCGACATTCCGCTTAACGATACGGAAAAGGTCTGGCTGGCCGCCCGGCCGACGCTGACCGTCGGCACCTGGCTGCCTGAGATGACGCCTATCGTCTACGACAGCGACGAGGAGAGCTATCAGGGAATTAACGCCGACTATCTGGCGCTAATGGCGCACAGCCTCGGGTTGAAGGTGGTTATCCGCCAATATGACACCGAGCAGCAGGCGCTGGCCGCCCTGGCCGACCGCCAGGTGGATACCCTGCTCACTCAGGTGGCGCACCGGGATGCGCTCGCGCCGGGACTGACGCACACCGCACCGCTGATCAAAACCTGGCCGACGCTGGTCACCTCGCTAAAATCCCCCCTGCCGCCGCTGACCACCGACCGCCGCGTCACGCTGGCCTGCACCCGCGATTGCGCCTTTTTCGATATCATTCAGCAGGCGTTTCCCAACGCCAAAATCACCCTTTACGATAGCGACTATCAGGCTCTCGCCTCGGTGGTCAGCGGCGAGAATCAGTATTTCATCGGCAATAACATCACCACCGGCCACTGCATCTCGAAATATTTCTCGCAATCGCTGGTCATCGCACACTATTTTCGTCAGCAGGAGCAGCACAACCGCTTTGTCACCCGCGAGGATCGACCGGCGCTGCACCAGCTCCTTGACCGTTTTATCCACGCTATCGACAGCGATACCGCGATGCGGATCATGCAAAACTGGCTCAACCGCGGCGATCTGTCATTTCTCAATACGCCGCTATCCTTTAGCGCCGAAGAGCAGCGCTGGCTACAGAAGCATCGTCGCGTCCGCCTGCTGGTCAACCCCTATTTTCCGCCTTTTACTCTGGTGGATGACGAGGACGAGCTGCGCGGCATTATGGCCGATATGCTGAATATTTTCTCGCTACAGACCGGGCTGCAGTTTGACCCCATCCTGGTGCGCAACCGTCAGGATCTGGCAAAGCGAATGGAAAAAGAGGACTGGGCGATCATGCCCGCCGCGACTCTGACCCCACAGCCGCAGGCCTACGTCACCCTCAGCGACCCGCTGATTAACGTGGCTTTTGTGCTGGTCGCCCGCGGTAGCGCCCCCGACCCACATCTGCTGGCCCGCCCGGCGCGGATCGCCCTGCCAGTGGGGCCAATCGCCGCCCACGACCTGAAAGCGCGCTTTCCACAGGTTGACTGGGTGGAGACGGATAACGTTGGCGTCGCGATGAAGATGGTGGAGGAAGGCGAGGTGGATGCCGCGGTAGCGTCGGAGCTTTCCGCCCGCTATATGATCGACCACTATTATCCACAGGGTCTGCACTACGCCCGCATCGACGGACTCCCGGTCGCCGCTATTCGGCTGGCGATCCCGCGCGATGAGCCGGTGCTGGCCGCCATCCTCAGCAAAGCGCTGCAGGCCATTCCGCCGCGGGATATTCTGCAGATGACCGAGAAGTGGTCGAAAATTTCCAGCCAGCAAATAGAGAACTGGAGCCAGTACAGCCGCCAGTTTTACCAGCTGATCGCCTTCGCGCTGGTGCTGATCGCCATCAGCCTCGGGTGGGGACTCTCCCTGTGCCGGGAAGTGCGCAAACGCAAAGACTCTCAGCAGCGGCTGGAGGAGGAGCTGGCGCAGAAGGAGACCCTCTCCTGCGCCCTGGAGCGGGAAAAAGACAAAGCGATTCAGGCGACAAAAGCCAAGAGTCGCTTTCTGGCCAGCATGAGCCACGAGCTGCGCACGCCGGTGAGCGCCATCGTCGGCTTTCTGGAACTGCTGGCGAAACCGGAGCTGAGCGTCGGTCAGCGTAAAGAGGCGATCGAGCTGGCGGGGTCGACGGCGCAAACCCTGCTGGGGCTGATCGGTAATATTCTCGATATCGACAAGATTGAGTCGGGGAAATACCAGATCACCCCGCAGTGGAGCGATGTCGCACAGGTCGTGTCGCAGCAGTGCCACACCTTCGGCGCGCTGGCGCAGCAAAAGGGGATCGCGCTCCACGACCATAACGCGCTACAGGAGGGGACCATGCTGTGGATCGACCCGCAGGCGCTACGGCAAATCCTCAATAATCTCATCGGCAATGCGCTGAAGTTTACCACCGAGGGCGCGATTCAGGTCGACTGCCGGCTGACGCAAGCGGATGAGACGCAGGGGGAGCTGACCCTCATCATTAGCGACAGCGGCTGCGGGATCGGCGAAGAAGAGCAGACCACTCTCTTTCACCGTTATGCCCAGGCGCGCCAGGGGCGCAAACAGACCGGTTCCGGCCTGGGTCTGGTCATTTGCCAGGAGCTGGTCGCACTCATGCAGGGCCGACTGGAGATGGTTAGCCATCCTGGCGTGGGGACCACCTTCACCATCACCCTGCCAGTCAAGGTGAGTCGCTGCGCCGTTCGCGCGCCGAAGGCGTTGCCGGCCAGGCAGCAGGCCTTGCCCGGGCTGTCGATATTGATAGCCGACGACCATCCCACCAACCGGCTGCTGCTCAAGCGCCAGCTCAGCACTATCGGCTATAGCGTCGATGAAGCCTGCGACGGTGAAGAGGCGGAGAATAAGCTCGCTGGCAAACATTACGATCTGCTGATCACGGACCTCAATATGCCGAAGAAAGATGGCCTGGCGCTGGCGGCGTCGCTACGTCGGCGCTACCCGGACCTGATGATTTGGGGGGTGACCGCCAGCGCGCTGCCGCAGTCGCGGGAGGCCTGTCTGGCCAGCGGCATGAATATGTGTCTGTTTAAGCCAGTGTCGGTTCAGACGCTGAGCCACGAGCTCAGCCGTTTAGCGGTGGGCCACGCATCGCCAAACGTCACCCGACACCTGCGGCTCAGCGTGCTGACCGAAAATACCGGGGGAGACCAGGCGCTGATGACTGAGATGCTGGAGACGTTCCGCGATGCGTCGGCCGCGGATTTACAGGCTGCCGGACAGGCAATCGCCCGGCATGAGCCGCAGATCTTTCTGCGAGCGCTGCACCGTCTGCACGGTTCAGCGCAAATTCTGGGGATTACTGCGCTGCAAGCGCTGTGCGCCCCTTTTGAGGCGAAGCGGCCTGACTCGCTAACGCCGGCAAGCTGTCTGGAGGTGGTACAGCGCATCACCGGCGTCATGCGCGAGATCGATGGCGAAATCGACGCCCTGATCGGCCGCTAGCCGTTCCGGTCGGGCAGTCCGCCTGCCCGACCGTTAAGGGGACATCCTTGTCAGTTTCTCCCTCTGCGCTCTCTCAGGGTGGAACAGGTATCAGTTGCCTGCCACCAACATCTCGCTGTCCACCACGATGCCCTCTTCAGCGCCTTTCAGCACCAGATTCGCTTCGTAATATTTTCCAGCTTTCAGCAGGTCTTGCGCCTGCGCCACCGCCTTACGGGTCTGGTTGAGCGGCATCAGATACTGGTTCTCAATTACGCCAATACCGGCCAGACGGAGGGTATCGATAGCCCCTTTCTGATCGCCTTTCGCCAGTTTTTCGTTAGCGGATTTAATGGCACTCTCTTTTTCCGGCGTGGCTACATAGTCTTCAGACAGAGCGATAGAGGCGTTAATGACCACATAGCGATCGGCGATCATTTTGGCTTTAGCATCGGTTTTCACAAACTTCGCCCAGCTGGCGTCATCGGCGGCCAGCAGCGCGGCGGCGTCGTCAGTCAGTTTTTTCGCGCTATCCGGCTGGCCATGGAACAGCGCCAGACGGGCGAACTGGACATCGCGCATCGCGTTCGCGCCCTGCACTGCCACCTGCAGCACATCGGCGGCTTCTTTCTGCACCTGCGCTGTGGCTGCCGTGGATGGCGCTGCCGTCGCGCTATCTGCTGCCCACACCGGAGAGGTACCCATCATGGTTGCCAGCAGGCTCGCCAGAATGACTTTTTTCATCGTTAACTCCTGATTAAAATCGGTAAGCATCACCAAACGCAGCCAGCTTAAAAAATATCATGGGCATTGAGAATCAGAGCCCGGAAGGAATATTGCGGGCCTTGTCTGACAGCTGTCAGACAAGGCGTATAAAGTCACCTCAGCGCTCTTATTTACGCCTGCCGATAGCGCGGCCTACTATTTTCCTCAGACCTTTCTTTTGGCCCGCTGAATAAAGCATGACGCATTTTATTCAGCGTCAGGCCGGCAACCGGGATCTGCGGAGCAATTATGTTTATGTTTAGCCATTACACCTTAAATGCGTTTAACCCACGCGTCTTCATTCGATATAAACGGCATGCCGGCTTGATGGCCGCGCTGCTGTTTATCTGCGGGGCCTGTTGCCTGGCCTGGCCGCTGGTCGCCGGCTGGTATCTCGCCACGGTGACCGGCATGTTGTTGATGATCTGCGGCTTCTACTCACTGTACAGCCTGATCGTCTTCCGCCAGCAGCACTGGAAATCACGCCTGGTGGCGCTGATCTTCGCCATCGCCTGGATCGTGCTCGGCCTGAGCTTTGTCGTTAATCCTCTTAACGGCATGAGCAGCCTGGCCCTCTTATTCGGCTTTTTATTTGTTCTCGGCGGTATTTCCCGCATCGTCAACGGATGTCAAACCCGAAAACAAAGCGGCGCCGGCTGGAATATTTTTATCGGCCTGTTGGATTTACTTATCGCCTGCCTGTGGCTGGCCATGAATCCGCAGCAAAGCTGGATATTTATTACCGCCTTTATCGGCGTTGAAATGATATTTAGCGCCATCGGCTTGCTGGTCCTGCGCAATAAAATGAAGCACGCCCAGGCTTAAGCCCTATTTTGTCACTGGAGAAGAAAATGAATTTGCCTAAAGCACTCGTACTGACCGTAGCGACCACCACATTCTGTCTGATGACCAGCCCGGCGTTCGCGGTTCTGGAAACCACACCGCAGAATATGACCTGTCAGGAGTTTATGGATATGAACCCAAAAAGCATGACCCCGGTGGCCTTCTGGGTGGTGAACCGCAACACCGACTTCAGCGGCGGGGACTACGTCGACTGGCATGAAGTCGAGACCGTCTCGGTGCCGAAAATGTTGCAGCAGTGCCACAAGAACCCCGCCGCCAAACTCGGCGAGCTCAATGCGGTCATCAAGAAATAACCCCGATCCCCGGCGACTCGCCGGGGGAAGTTAACCTCGTTGCCCGCCGAGATGCGGCGGGCCCCGTCTCACTCATCGCTAGCGCATTCGCACGGCAGATGGTGGCCGATAAGCTTGCGGTATAAAAACGCCCCCATAATCGCCCCCACCACCGGCGCCAGCAGCGGCACCCAAAAGTAGGGTATCGACTGCCCGCCGGTAAAGGCGATCGCGCCCCAGCCGGCCAGACTGGTAAACAGTTTAGGGCCAAAATCACGCGCCGGATTCAGCGCAAAGCCGGTTAGCGGCCCCATCGACGCGCCGATCACGGCGATCAGCAAGCCAATCAGCAACGGCGCCAGCGGCCCGCGCGGGATGCCATTGCCGTCGTCGGTCAGAGCCATGATCATCGCCATCAGGATCGCCGTGATGGTGGTCTCTACGGCAAACGCCTGCCAAAAGGTGATATGCGGATGCGGGTAGGTGGAAAAGACCCCGGCCAGGTTAAGGCTGGCGACGGTACCGCGAACGATATGCTGGCTCTGTTCAAGATCGAGAAACAGCTGACGATAGAGCCCGTACACCAGGGCGGCGGCGCAGAATGCCCCGGCCGTCTGGGCGACAATAAACGGCAGTACTTTACGGCGTTCAAAACAGGCGAACAGCCACAGGGCAATAGTGACGGCCGGATTAAGGTGCGCGCCGGAGACGCCAGCCGTCAGATAGATGGCCATGGCGACGCCGAGGCCCCAGATAATAC
Source organism: Klebsiella sp. V115_8 (assembly GCF_029967715.1). Taxonomy (NCBI): domain Bacteria; kingdom Pseudomonadati; phylum Pseudomonadota; class Gammaproteobacteria; order Enterobacterales; family Enterobacteriaceae; genus Klebsiella; species Klebsiella sp. V115_8. The sequence continues at coordinate 30,547 of NZ_JASCAR010000032.1, read as the reverse complement.
TGATTTCCCACTGGCCAAAGCTGGCTCCGGCGACCCGCAGCGCAGCGACACAGCCCGCGCCGAAGAAAATGAGCAGTCCGGTGCCAAGAAACTCGGCCACGCACTGCCCGGTTAAGCTAGAAGTCTGGTTCATCATTGGCATCCTGAAATAGCACGTTATAGAGAGAGGCTGGCGCGAGCGCCGGCTTAATCGGCATGACCGGCCAGCACCAGCCCGGTGGCGACCGCATTGCGCGGCCCTTCTGTTCCCCGAATGTTGCCCTGCCCGGCGACCACGCCGTAGTGCGACAGGGCGTCGGTGATCAGCTGCGGGATCTCAAAATCCAGCGATGAGCCGCCCACCAGCACCACAAAGGCGATATCGCGAATGGAACCGCCGGGGGAGACCTGGCGCAGCGCGCGCAGGCAGTTGGTAACAAACACTTTCTCCTTCGCCTGGCGGCGCACAAGACGAATTTTTTCCAGCGGGCTGGCGTTATCGATCGGCACCAGTTCGCCCTCCTTGATGTACACCACTTTGGCGAACACCGCCGGGCTGAGGGCTTCCCGGAAGAACTCCACTGCGCCATTCTCGTGGCGGATACTGAACAGGCTTTCCACTTTGGCCAGCGGGTATTTTTTTATCGCTTCCGCCTGCGAAAGATCCTCGAGACCCAGCTCGGTTTTAATCAGCAGGCTGACCATATTTCCCGCCCCGGCGAGATGCACCGCGGCGATCTGCCCCTCCGCGCTGACGATCGCCGCATCCGTCGAACCGGCGCCGAGGTCGAGGATCGCCAGCGGCGCCGCACAGCCCGGCGTGGTTAACGCCCCGGCGATGGCCATGTTGGCTTCCACGCCGCCCACGACCACCTCAGTCTGGAGTCGGGCGCTCAGCTCACGGGCGATAACCTGCATCTGCAGACGATCCGATTTCACCATCGCCGCTATCCCGACGGCATTCTCCATGGCGCACTCCCCAGCCATCCCGCCCTGCACCTTGCGCGGAACAAATGTATCCACCGCCAGCAGATCCTGGATGTAAATCGCGCTCATCTCATGGCCGGTCAGGGACGCCATCACCTTGCGCACCCGCTCGAGCATGCCGCCGGCGTGGGTGCCCGGTTCGCCGCGGATGTCGCGTAACGGAGCGCAGGCGCTTATCGCCTGCATGATCGCCTCCGCGCCCTCGGCGACATCGGCTTCTCCACGGCGCTTTTCGCCGCTGATGTAGATCTTGCCCGCCGGGATCACCCGCGACTGCACGTCGCCCTGGGGGGTCTTGAGCACCACCGCTGAGCGGTTGCCAATCAGCGCGCGGGCGATGGGGACGATGGCCTGGGTCTCCTCCGGGCTCAGCCCAAAGAAGGTGGCGATGCCGTAGGGATTCGACAGGATCCGCACCACCTGCCCCGGCGCGGCTACCTCCACCGCCGCCATCACCCCCTCGGGTACGTGCTCCAGGAGCGTCACTTCATCCACCACCGGCAGGGTTTTGCGCAGGCGGTTGTTCACCAGCACGCCGTCGTCCTTTTTGAGGATCGCCGCCACCACGTTGATCCCGCGGTCGATCGCCTCATTGAGCCACCACACGGCGTCAAGGAAATCGACAGCGTCGTCAATCAGCGCGATCCACCCCTCGGCATACTGCGCCGCCGGCAGCGTCGCCAGCCGGCCGAGGGCGATGGTCGTCCCCACGCCGACGCCCACCCCGCCCGGGGTCTGCGGGTTATGACCGATCATGGTTGACTCGGTGATAATGGTCTCGGTGATGGTCTCCATCGCCACATCGCCAATGACCGGCGCGGCTTCGTTAAGATAGATGCGAGACACATCGCGCATTGACCATGGCGTTTTCGCCAGAGCCTGCTCCAGCGCGGCGAGGGTCCCGGCGATATTGTCCCGCGTCCCTTTCATGCCCGTCGTCGCGACGATCCCGCTGGCAACAAACGTCCTCGCCTGCGGGTCGTCGGACGCCAGCGCCACCTCGGTGGTGGCGTTGCCGATATCAATCCCGGCTATTAACGGCATACTGACCTCCGCTTAGCTTCCTTTACGCAGCTTATGCCGCTGCTGATACACTTCCGCCGCCTCCCGGACAAAGGCGGCATTCACCGTCGCATGCCAGGTGTGCTCAAGCTCGTCGGCGATCGCCAGCAGCTCCGCCTGCGAGGAGCGGAACGGGCGCAGCGCGTTATAGATAGCCAGAATGCGCTCGTCAGGGATGGCGATAAGCTCCGCCGCGCGGCGAAAATTGCGCGCCACCGCATGGCGCTGCATCTGCTCGGCAATCTGCGCCTGGTACTCAAGGGTTTGCCGGGAGATCCGCACATCCTGCGGGCCCACCTCGCCAGAGAGCACTTTCTCGAGGGTGATGTCGGTCAATGGTTTGCCGGTGGGCGTCAGGATATGCTCCGGGCAGCGGGTAGCTAACGGATAATCCTGCACGCGCATGGTTTTCTCGCTCATGGTCACTCCCTTACTAAGTCGACGTGCAGGGTGACGGGCTCGGCGTCCTGCACCACATGTTTGGTCTCTTTGATATGAAACAGGGCGGCTTTGGCCATAAATTTCGGCCGCACCATCTGGTCGTTCACCACCGGCACCGGCGAAGGTGACTCGTTGCGCGCATAGCGCGCGGCGTTTTTGCCAATCTGCCGGTAGGTCTCCAGCGTCAGCAGCGGCGCCTGGGAGAACAGCTCCAGGTTGCTGAGCGGCAGCAGATCGCGCTGATGGATGACCGTGGTGCCCTTCGACTGGATACCGATGCCGATCCCCGAGCCGCTCAGGTTCGCCGCATCCCAGGCCATAAAGGAGACGTCGGACGTGCGCAAAATGCGCACCACTCGGGCGTGAAGTCCCTCTTCCTCCACCCCGGCAATCAGCTCTTTAAGGATCGCGCCATGGGGCATATCGATCAGGGTGTGATGCTGGTGTTTATCGAAGGCGGGGCCGACGCCGATCACCACTTCATCGGCGCGTTCATCGGCAGAAGCCGCCCCGCCCTCGCGGGTTTTCAGGGTAAAAGAGGGCTGAATTTGGGTTGTCTGTTGCACAGTAATACCGCCTTATTCAATGGTGTCGGGCTGGACCACGCCCGGAATATTTTTGATCTCCGCCCAGCGTTCGGCGGAGATGCGATAGCCGGTGCCCGGCCCCTGATAGTCATTGATGTCGTTGACCGCGCTCACCACCTCGAACTGTCGATCGAGAATGGCCGAGGTCTGCAGGTAATCGCCGGTGACCCGCTGGCGCAGCATATTGAGAATATTGCTGGCGATATCCTCAAAGCCGCTGCGGCTCAGCGCGCCGACAATATCGAGGCCGGTAATATTGCGCTTCATCATCTCTTCCACCGCGTTCAGGTCCTCCACCACGTTACGCGGCGGCATCTCGTTGCTGCCGTGCGCGTAGGTGGCGGCCTCCACCTCCTCGTCGGCGATCGGCGGCAGCCCCAGCTCGCGAAAGACCGCCTGGATCGCCCGCGCCGCTTTCTGGCGAATGGCGATGGTTTCCGCCTCGGTCACTGGACGCAGTCCACCGTCAACCATCAGGTCGCGCTGCAGGATGTTGTAATCATCAAAATCTTCCGCATCGAAGTTCGAGCCGGCGAACATGTTGTCGTAGTTCGGCACCGCGCTGTAGCCGGAGAAAATAAAGTCGGTGCCCGGCAGCATCTGCATCAGGGTGCGCGCGGTGCGGCGGATATCCGAGTGGGAGAAGGTCTGGTCGTTGGCCGAGGCCACTTCGAGGTCGAGCATGGAGGCGATCAGATTTTCCGCCAGCACCGCCCGAATGCCCGAGGGCACGGCGCCGGTCATGCCGATGCAGCTCACCGCCCCGTTCTGTAGACCCTGCACCCCGGCGCCTTTGGTAATGAAGATGCAACGCGATTCGAGGTAGAGCATCGACTTGCTCTCCGAATAGCCCATCAGCGCTTCGGAGCCGGTGCCGGAGGTGTAGCGCATTTTCAGCCCCCGGGAGGCGTAGGCCGAGGCGAGGAACGCCTTTGACCATGGGGTGTCATCGCCGTCGGTAAATACCGCCTCGGTGCCGTAGACTGACACCGTCTCGGCGTAACTGGTTAAGCCACGCATGCCCAGCTCCAGCTCGGTGGCCTCTTCCACCGAGCATTGCGTCAACACGCCGGGGCGGCCGCACTGCGAGCCGACCAGCAGCGCCAGGGCGTTAAACGGGGCATAGCGCGCAATACCGACCGTGGTCTCCTGCTCGGAGAAGCCGCGGATCCCGGCCTCGGCGGCGTCGGCGGCAATCTGCACCGGATTATCCTTCAGGTTGGTGACATGGCACTGGTTGGAGGGCGTTCGGCGGGCGCGCATCTTTTGCAGCGCCATCATCATCTCCACCACGTTCATCTGCGCCATGACTTCAACCGCTTTGGCCGGCGTGATGGCGGTGGTGATGGCGATGATCTCCTCCCGGCTGACGTGGATATCCACCAGCATGCGGGCTATCTCCAGCGCCTCCAGACGCATCGCCTGCTCCGTGCGCTCAATGTTGATCGCGTAGTCGGCGATAAACCGGTCGATCATATCAAACTGGTCCCGGCGCTTGCCGTCCAGCTCGACGATCCGACCGTTTTCCACTTTGACCGACGAGACCGGGTCAAAGGGGCTTTCCATGGCGATCAGTCCCTCTTCAGGCCACTCGCCAATCAGCCCGTCCTGATTGACGGGGCGCTGGGCCAGTACTGCAAATCGTTTTGATCTTTTCATTGTTCATGGGCTCAAAAGGTGAAATCCGCAGACGGTAGCGAACACGCCGGGCCAGCGTCGCTGCCCGCCCGGCCATTACCGGCAATAGCGGAACTTTAAAGGAGCCACTGGTGAAAAAAATAAAATTAATTTTGTTTCAATCTGGCACGTTAAATCGGCAAACAGTTTCACTATGAAACCCCGCCGCAACGGCTAAAATAAAAAATGTGATCGCCAGCATTGATATAAATCAATTAATAAAAAAATCCCGCCATCGCGTTTTTCTGAGACCTTTTTTGACCTGTTGACTAAATCATGGCGGGCGACAAAATAACGCTGAGAAAAATAAATTAAGCCAACCGCGTGGCGATAGTTTTTTTACTTTCGCCCCCTACTGACTATTCGCGTCAGCATTACCCTGGCGCGGGAGATAATCATGAACAAGAGCCAACACATTCAGACTATCACCCTGGCCGCCGCCCAGAAAATGGCGGCAGCAGTGGAGAAAAAAGCTAATGAGATCAACGTAGCGGTGGTATTTTCCGTGGTTGACCGCGGCGGCAACACGCTGCTTGTCCAGCGGATGGACGAAGCCTTTGTCTCCAGCTGTGATATTTCGCTGAATAAAGCCTGGAGCGCCTGCAGCCTGAAACAAGGCACCCATGAAATTACGCCAGCGGTTCAGCCAGGACAATCTCTGTATGGTCTGCAGCTGACCAATCAACAGCGAATCATTATTTTTGGCGGCGGCCTGCCGGTTATTTTAAACCAGCAGGTAATTGGTGCCGTCGGCGTTAGCGGCGGTACGGTCGAGCAGGATCAATTATTAGCCCAGTGCGCCCTGGATTGTTTTTCCGCATTATAACCTGAAGCGAGAAGGTATATTATGAGCTATCGTATGTTTGATTATCTGGTGCCAAATGTTAACTTTTTTGGCCCCAACGCTATTTCCGTGGTCGGTGAACGCTGCAAACTGCTGGGGGGTAAAAAAGCCCTGCTGGTTACCGACAAAGGCCTGCGGGCGATAAAAGATGGCGCGGTGGATAAAACTCTGCATTATCTGCGGGAGGCCGGCATCGAGGTGGCGATCTTTGACGGCGTCGAGCCGAACCCGAAAGACACCAACGTGCGCGACGGTCTCGCCGTGTTTCGCCGCGAGCAGTGCGACCTTATCGTCACCGTGGGCGGCGGCAGCCCGCACGACTGCGGCAAAGGCATCGGCATCGCCGCCACCCATGAGGGCGATCTTTATCAGTATGCCGGGATTGAGACCCTGACCAACCCGCTGCCGCCCATCGTCGCGGTCAACACCACCGCCGGCACCGCCAGCGAGGTCACCCGCCACTGCGTCCTGACCAACACCCAAACCAAAGTGAAGTTTGTGATCGTCAGCTGGCGCAACCTGCCGTCGGTCTCCATCAACGATCCGCTGCTGATGATCGGCAAACCGGCCGCCCTGACCGCGGCGACCGGGATGGATGCCCTGACCCACGCCGTAGAGGCCTATATCTCTAAAGACGCCAACCCGGTGACTGACGCCGCCGCCATGCAGGCGATCCGCCTCATCGCCCGCAACCTGCGCCAGGCCGTCGCCCTCGGCAGCAATCTTCAGGCGCGGGAAAACATGGCCTACGCCTCTCTGCTGGCCGGGATGGCCTTCAATAACGCCAACCTCGGTTATGTGCACGCCATGGCGCATCAGCTGGGCGGGCTGTACGACATGCCGCACGGCGTGGCCAACGCCGTCCTGCTGCCGCACGTGGCTCGCTATAACCTGATCGCCAACCCGGAAAAATTCGCCGATATCGCCGAACTGATGGGCGAAAATATCGCCGGACTGTCGACCCTCGACGCGGCGGAAAAAGCTATCGCCGCCATCGCGCGTCTGTCGATGGATATCGGGATTCCGCAGCATCTGCGCGATCTGGGGGTGAAAGAGGCCGACTTCCCGTACATGGCGGAGATGGCCCTGAAAGACGGCAACGCGTTCTCGAACCCGCGTAAGGGCAACGAGCAGGAGATTGCCGCGATTTTCCGCCAGGCATTCTGAGTGTTAACGAGGGGACCGTCATGTCGCTTTCACCGCCGGGCGTACGCCTGTTTTACGATCCGCGCGGGCACCATGCCTGCGCCATCAATGAGCTGTGCTGGGGGCTGGAGGAGCAGGGGGTCCCCTGCCAGACCGTATCCTGCGACGAAGGCGGTGACGCCGATACGCTGAGCGCCCTGGCGGCCAGAAGCTCGACGCTGCGGGTGGGCATTGGGCTCAGCGCAGCCGGCGAGATCGCGCTAACCCATGCCCAGCTGCCGGCGGACGCGCCGCTGGCGACCGGGCACGTCACCGATAGCCGCGATCATCTGCGTACGCTCGGCGCCAACGCCGGGCAGCTGGTGAAAGTCCTGCCGTTAAGTGAGAGAAGCTGAATGTACCGTATCTATACCCGCACCGGAGATAAAGGCACCACCGCCCTGTACGGCGGCAGCCGCATCGAGAAAGACCATATTCGCGTCGAGGCCTACGGCACCGTCGATGAACTGATATCCCAGCTGGGCGTCTGCTACGCCACCACCCGCGACGCCGGGCTGCGGGCAAGTCTGCATCAGATTCAGGAGACGCTGTTCGCGCTGGGGGCCGAACTGGCCAGCGATGCGCGGGGCCTGGTCCGCCTGAGCCAGACGATCGGCGAGGAGGAGATCACCGCCCTGGAGCGACTTATCGACCGCAATATGGCCGAAAGCGGCCCCCTGAAACAGTTTGTGATCCCGGGGAAGAATCTCGCCTCCGCCCAGCTGCACGTGGCGCGCACCCTGGCCCGTCGGCTGGAACGTCTGCTGACGGCCATGGACCGCTCGCACCCTCTGCGCGACGCGCTCAAACGCTACAGCAATCGTCTGTCGGACGCCCTGTTCTCCATGGCGCGTATCGAGGAGACTAGGCCTGATGCTTGCGCTTGAACTGGCTGGCGTCGATATCGTACTGCTTCATTTTGCGCCACAGGGTGGTGCGGCCGATATTCAGCAGTTGCGACATCTCCTGCACCCGCCCGCTGGTCACCCGGGCGGCGTGGATAATGGCCTCTTTTTCGATGGCGCTAAAGGTCAGGCTGGCCGGCAGCAGCGATGAGCCGCTATCGGCCCCCGGTCGATCGGAAAAGAGATATTCCGGCAGGTTGCTCAGGCGAATGTGGCCGTTATCGCTGCTGATGGCGATGTTCTCTATCACGCTGTTAAGCTCAAAATCATTTCCCGGCCACGAGTAGGCCACCAGCTGGGCCAGCGCGTCATCGTCCACTTTCAGTCGGGAAGAGAAACGCTTCTCCAGGCTTTTCAGGCGGTTATGCACCAGCGACGGGATACTGTTGCGCCGGGCGCGCAGCGGCGGAATGACGATCTCGAAAGAGTGCAGCGCATAGTACAGCTGGCGGCTAAAGCGGTTCTGTTCCACCAGGTTGGCCAGATCGACGGTGGTGGTGGCGATCACCTTCACATCCACCGGGATCAGGCGGCGGGCGTCGAGGCGGGTAAGCACTCCCTGCTTAATCACCTGCAGCAGGGCGGACTGCAGCTCCGGCGCCAGATACTCAATTTTTTCCAGAAACAGGGTGCCGCCGTTGGCCAGCTCAAGGCGGCTCAGGCGGCCATTTTCATCATCGGTGGGGGCGCTCCCCATAAAGTCCTGGCCCAGCACGCTGTCGGCATACAGCTGGCAGTTGACGGCGATGTAGGGGCCGCCCGCCCGCTCGCTTTCATTGTGGATGGCCTGGCTCAGCAGCTCTTTCCCCACCCCCTCTTCACCGCACAGCAGTACCGGAAAGCCGCCGCGCGCCGCCTGGCGGCCAAAGTGGATCAGCCGCCGGGTTTCCGGATCGTCGGCTGACATCTGCTCAAACGTGTGGCTGACTTTGCCCAGCTGGCTGGTCATCAGCTGCCGCATCTGCTCCACCGGGTGCAGCAGCAGAATAAAGCTGTTGCCTTGCGACTCGACAATCGGTTTTAAGGTGATCACCGCGTCGATAAACTGGTGCTGGCTTTCAAAGGTGACTTCAACGTGATTCAGGCCGCGGGCGTGTTTGATGGCGCGGCGCAGCAGCGCCGGCAGGGTCACCAGATCAGCGATATTTTTTCCCTGGCTGGCCTGGGCATCAAGATGCAGCAGTCTCGCCGCCTGAACATTGAGAAATTGCAGTACCCCCTGTTCGTTCCACGCCATCACCCCGTCGTCCATGCTCTCCAGCAGGCCGTACATTTGATTGAGGTGGCGGTTGGATTCCGCCAGCAGGCTGTCGGTGAGCAGGGAATTGCCCACCTCGCGGGCGATGGCCAGCGTCAGGGAGAGGTCGGCGCTGGACTGGTGCTCCACCAGACAGCAAAGCGAGATAGAGCCGAACAGCCGCCCGTGGTTATCGAACACCGGCGTCGAACAAAAGCTCCATGGCTGCAGGGCCTGCTTAAAATGCCGATCGCCGGCGGTGTTGATCGGCTGCCCCTGCATCGCGGCCAGCGACAGCGCGCAGGTGCCGATAATGCTCTCCGCGCAATAGCTGCCGTCGCGAAACCCCAGGTCAGCCAGCTGCGCCAGCGTTTGCGGTTCGCCGCAGCGGCTCAGAATACAGGCGGTCTCATCAAGGATAAACAGCGCGCAGGGGCGACCGTCCATAAACTCCCAGGCGTCCTCCAGCGCCGCCTGACCGATGGTCAGCAGCGCGGTTTTACGCCGACAGATCGAGTCAAAGGTCAGGCCCTGGGCCTGGTGCGGTTTTTGCCAGGTTTCGCGCTGCATAAACTTGCTGCAGCGATGCCATGACTGGGCGATGACGGAAGAGACCGCCTTCCCGGTATCCTGAGTCTGAACAGTCATACTGTTTTCCGCGTTTTACCATAGAGAACCCCTCCGGCAGCCGCTGCCAGAGGGGAGAAAGAAAGACCGCCGACCGGCGCCAGCGGTTTAGCCACCGCGAATTAACGCGCCAGCCACTGCTGGCCTAACAGATCGGCGGTGAGGATAGCGGCGTGCACGCTCTCCGGGGTCACCGCAAACGGCATATTGTGGATGGTTTCCCCTTCCGCGCAGGTGGCTTTCGCCACCGCGGCGATTTTCGCGTCGATCCCCTCTTTGACGCCCATCTGCGCGAGGGTCACCGGCAGGCCGACGCGCTGGCAGAAGCCCAGCACGGTTTCAATCTCGTCCATCGGGCTGTTCTGCAGCACCAGCTGCGCCAGGGTGCCGAAGGCCACTTTCTCGCCGTGATACAGGTGATGGCACTCTTCCAGAATGGTGAAACCGTTGTGGATCGCGTGGGCGGCGGCCAGGCCGCTGCTTTCAAAGCCAATGCCGCTGAGGTAGGTGTTCGCTTCGATGATGCGCTCCAGCGCTTCGGTCACCACCCCGGCCTGCGCCGCCAGACGGGCCTTTTCGCCCTCCGCCAGCAGCGTATCATAGCACAGGCGGGCCAGGCTCAGCGCCGCCTCGGTGGACTGCCCCCCGGCCATGCTGGTGGCGCGCGCATCGTAGCAGGCTTTGGCCTCAAACCAGGTGGAGAGCGCATCGCCCATGCCGGAGACCAGCAGGCGTACCGGCGCTTTGGCGATAATCGCCGTGTCCATCACCACCATATCCGGGTTTTTCGGATAGATCAGATACTCTTCAAACTCGCCCGCTTCGGTGTAGATCACCGACAGCGCGCTGGTCGGCGCATCGGTCGAAGCGATAGTCGGGATCACCACCACCGGCAGCTTCTGGTAGTAACCGATCGCCTTCGCGGTATCGAGGGTTTTACCGCCGCCGATGCCAACCACGCCGCGGCAGCCCTGTTTTTGCAAAATCGCCATCAGGCGGTTAATTTCCGCATGGCTGCATTCGCCGTTAAACCGTTCCGCATGGCAGCGAATATCGTGACTCTGCAGGCCATTCACCACTTTCTCCCCCGCCAGCTTCATCACGAAGTCGTCAGCGATGACGAAGAAGCTCTCCGCCAGGTTTTTGGCATATTGACCGAACAGGACAGCAGCATCAGGACCCTGAAGATATTTGGCTGGAGATTGAATAACTTTTAGCATTCCTTTCACCCTCAAATAAGTGCGCATGTAGACATGATGAGCCCTGGCGTTATCCGCGCCGGCCGGTAAAGCGCGGCCTCAACGGAATGTACCGGAGCAGTGCGATCACTGTAGGGCCGGCACGGAACAAAAAAATCTTTCGCCTTTTTGTTCTGATATGAAACACAGGTTAAATTTTTACGTTCCATATTGGAACAAAAAACCCTAGTCTTCGTCAGGATTGCGATCCCGATCCGCTCCTCTGCCGCATAATTCCCTTACCATCCCCCTTTAGCGGCAGGCTTTTTCCCCACAGCCGGGGGAAATTTAGCAAAAAATTTTTTTCCGCCCGCTGCGCCAGCCGCGATGACCGGCGCTTAAGGCAGAGGAAAAAAAGCGCGCCAGCTCGCATTTTCACCGTTTCCTCAGCAAAAACGTTCCATAAAGAAACAAAATCAGCAGGTGATGTTTCGTAATGAAACCCGATCCCCGGGGCATTCTTTTTTTCGTCCGCTCAGCCAGAATCATCATATCGCCAGGCACGCTGCACCGTCAGACGATACCCCTACGCGATGACCGCCTCCGCCAGCAGAGAGGCCGCATCGAACCTTCTCCAACGGAGCACTGAATAATGAAAAAGCTGATTAACCGTGTTGAAGATGTACTGAATGAACAATTACAGGGGCTGGCTAAAGCCCACCCGCAGCTGACCCTGCACCAGGACCCGCTGTACGTCACCCGCGCCGACGCGCCGGTGGCCGGCAAGGTCGCCCTCCTCTCCGGCGGCGGCAGCGGCCATGAGCCGATGCACTGCGGCTATATCGGCCAGGGGATGCTCTCTGGCGCCTGCCCGGGGGAAATCTTCACCTCGCCGACGCCGGATAAAATGTTCGAATGCGCGATGCAGATTGACGGCGGCGAAGGCGTCCTGCTGATTATCAAAAACTACACCGGCGACATCCTGAACTTCGAAACCGCCACCGAGCTGCTGCATGAGAGCGGCATAAAAGTCACCACCGTGGTGGTCGACGACGACGTGGCGGTGAAAGACAGTCTCTATACCGCAGGCCGCCGCGGCGTCGCCAATACCGTACTGATCGAAAAACTGGTCGGCGCCGCCGCCGAGCGCGGCGATTCGCTGGAGGCCTGCGCTGAACTGGGGCGCCGCCTGAATAATCTCGGCCACTCCATTGGCATCGCCCTCGGCGCCTGCACCGTACCGGCCGCCGGACAACCCTCCTTTACCCTGCAGGACGATGAAATGGAGTTCGGTGTCGGCATTCACGGCGAGCCGGGCATCGACCGCCGTCGCTTCAGCTCGCTGGACCAAACCGTCGATGAGATGTTCGATACCCTGCTGGAGAATGGCGCCTACAGCCGCACGCTGCGCCAGTGGGATACCGTTAAGGGCGCGTGGCAGGAAGTGAAGCAGAGCAAAACCGCGCTACAAAACGGCGACCGGGTCATCGCCATGGTCAATAACCTCGGCGCCACGCCGCTGTCCGAACTGTACGGCGTCTATCACCGGCTCGCCCAGCGCTGTGAAGCGTCCGGCATCATCATCGAACGCAACCTCGTCGGCAGCTACTGCACCTCGCTGGATATGGCGGGCTTCTCCATCACCCTGTTGAAAGCGGATGATGAGACGCTGGCGCTATGGGACGCCCCGGTTCATACCCCGGCGCTGAACTGGGGAAACTAAGGAGCACGACATGTCACTGAACAGAACGCAAATCGTCGACTGGCTGTACCGCTGCGGCGATATCTTCACCAAAGAGAGCGATTTTCTCACCGGCCTCGATAAAGAGATCGGCGATGCCGACCACGGCCTGAATATGCACCGCGGGTTCAGCAAGGTGGTGGAAAAGCTGCCGTCGATTGCCGATAAAGATATTGGCTTTATCCTCAAAAACACCGGCATGACGCTGCTCTCCAACGTCGGCGGCGCCAGCGGCCCGCTGTTCGGCACCTTCTTCATTCGCGCCGCGCAGGTCACTCAGGCCCACCAGAGCCTGACCCTCGACGAACTGTACCTGATGATCCGCGAAGGCGCGGACGGCGTCGTCAACCGCGGTAAAGCGGAGCCAGGGGATAAAACCATGTGCGACGTCTGGCTGCCGGTGGTGGACTCCCTGCGCCAGTCCAGCGAGCAGCATCTGTCGATCGCCGCCGCGCTGGATGCCGCCTGCAAAGCAGCGGAGGCCGGCGCCCACAGCACCATCACCATGCAGGCGCGCAAAGGCCGCGCCAGCTACCTTGGCGAACGCAGCATCGGCCATCAGGATCCGGGCGCCACGTCAGTGATGTTTATGATGCAGATGCTGGCCGCCGCGGCCAAAGAGTAAGGAAATCGCGATGGTAAACCTGGTTATTGTTTCTCATAGCGCCCGGCTGGGCGAAGGTGTCGGAGAACTGGCCCGGCAGATGTTAATCAACGACGGCTGCAAGCTGGCGATCGCCGCCGGGATCGACGATCCAGACAGCCCGATCGGCACCGATCCGATCAAGGTCATGGAAGCGATCGAATCCGTCGCCGATACCGACCACGTGCTGGTGATGATGGATATCGGCAGCGCGTTGCTCAGCGCCGAGACCGCCCTCGACCTGCTCGATCCGGCGATTGCCGCGAAGGTGCGGCTGTGCGCCGCGCCGCTGGTGGAGGGGACGCTGGCGGCCACCGTCAGCGCCGCCTCCGGCGCCGGGATCGACAAAGTGATCGCCGACGCCATGAACGCCCTGGAGGCCAAACGGATCCAGCTGGGTTTACCTTCGCCAACCCCTGACGCAGCCCCGGCGCCGACGCTTGCCGACGATGGCGACAGCAAGTCGCTTGCGGTCGTCATACAGAACCACAACGGCCTGCACGTGCGTCCGGCGTCGAAGCTGGTCGCCGCGCTGGCGGGCTTTAACGCCGATCTGCTGCTGGAGAAAAACGGGAAGTGCGTCAAACCGGACAGCCTCAACCAAATCGCCCTGCTGCAGGTGCGGCGCAACGATAAGCTGCGCCTGCTGGCCCGCGGGCCAGAGGCCGATGCGGCGCTGGCGGCGTTTCAGGCGCTGGCCGCCGATAACTTCGGCGAATCGCCTGCAGCGCAACCGGCAGCGGCCCCGGCCGCCCCCGAACGCGTCGAAGGTATCGCGCTGCGCTATCCGCTGGCCCTGATCCAGCCGGTCCGCCCGGCCGCCGCCGATGTCGCCCGCGAGCAGCAGCGGCTGCGCCGGGCTATCGACCAGACGCTGGCGGATCTCACTGCCCTGACCGAGCTGGCGGAGAATAAATTTAACGCCGATATCGCGGCGATTTTCGCCGGGCACCACACCCTGCTCGACGATGAGGATCTGTTTGATGCCGCCAACGATCGTCTGCTCACCGAGCCGTGCTCGGCGGAATGGGCGTGGCATCAGGTGCTGATGGAGCTCAGCCAGCAGTATCGCCAGCTGGATGACCCCTATCTCCAGGCGCGCTATATCGATATCGAAGATATTCTGCAGCGCACCCTGCGCCATCTGCAGGACGTGCAGGAAACGCTGCCGACGCCCGGCGAGCCGACCATTATTATCGCCGACAACATGTTCCCGTCGGCCGTCCTGCAACTGGATGCCAGCCGCGTGAAAGGCCTGTGCCTGCGCGACGGCAGCGAACAGGCCCACGGCGCGATTATCGCCCGCGCGGCGGGGATCGCCTGGCTGTGTCAGCAGGGCGAGGCGCTGAACAGCGTGCAGCCCGGCGAGCCCATCGCGCTCGATATGCGCCGCCAGCGCCTTATCCGTTACTAAATCCACTTTGTCCGTTACCGCTCCGGAGGCCTGCCTCCGGAGGGTGAGTTTTCGCTTACTCTTCAGGAACCACTATGTCTCAATTCTTTTTTAACCAGCGCGCCAGCCTCGTCAACGATGTGATTGAGGGAACCATCATCGCCAGTCCGTGGAACAACCTCGCCCGGCTGGAGAGCGATCCGGCGATCCGGGTGGTGGTCCGTCGCGACCTGAATAAAAACAACGTGGCGGTGATCGCCGGCGGCGGCGCCGGCCACGAACCGGCGCACGTCGGCTTTATTGGTAAAGGCATGCTGACCGCCGCGGTTTGTGGCGATCTGTTCGCCTCGCCGAGCGTCGACGCGGTGCTTACCGCCATTCAGGCGGTGACCGGCGAGGCGGGCTGCCTGCTGATCGTAAAAAACTATACCGGCGACCGGCTGAACTTCGGCCTCGCGGCGGAGAAAGCGCGCCGTCTCGGCTACAACGTGGAAATGCTGATCGTCGGCGACGACATTTCGCTGCCGGAAAACAAACAGCCGCGCGGTATCGCCGGTACGCTGTTCGTCCATAAGGTGGCGGGCTATTTTGCCGAGCGCGGCTACAATCTCGCCACCGTACTGCGCGAAGCGCTGTACGCCGCCAACAACACCGCCAGCATCGGGGTGGCGCTGGCCAGCTGCCATCTGCCGCAGGAGGCGGACAGCGCGCCGCGCCATCAGGCCGGCCACGCCGAGCTGGGAATGGGCATCCACGGCGAACCTGGCGCCTCCACCATCGCCACGCAAAACAGTGCGGAAATCGTCAACCTGATGGTGGAAAAACTGACCGCTGCCCTGCCGGAAACCGGCCGTCTGGCGGTGATGCTCAATAATCTCGGCGGCGTGTCGGTGGCCGAAATGGCGATCCTGACCCGCGAACTGGCCAACACGCCGCTTCAGGCGCGCGTTGACTGGTTGATTGGCCCGGCCTCGCTGGTGACGGCCCTGGATATGAAGGGTTTCTCGCTGAGCGCCATCGTGTTGGAAGAGAGTATTGAGAAAGCGCTGCTGGCGGATGTGGAAACCGCCGGCTGGCCGCGGCCGGTGCAGCCGCGGACGGTTAACATCATGCCGTCCACTCTCGCCAGCCCGCGCGTCGACTTTACGCCTTCGGCCAACCCGCAGGTGGGTGATTACGTGGCCCAGGTGACCGGCACCCTCGTCGGGCTTGAAGACCATCTCAACGCGCTGGATGCCAAAGTGGGCGATGGCGATACCGGCTCCACCTTCGCCGCCGGGGCGCGTGAGATTGCCGACCTGCTGCAGCGCCAGCAGCTGCCGCTGAACGATCTGCCCACGCTGTTCGCGCTCACGGGCGAACGCCTGACGGTGGTGATGGGCGGCTCCAGCGGGGTATTGATGTCGATTTTCTTCACCGCTGCCGGGCAGAAGCTGGGGCACGGCGCCAGCGTGGCCGAGGCGCTGAACGCCGGTCTGGAGCAGATGAAATTTTACGGCGGCGCCGAGGAAGGCGACCGGACAATGATCGACGCGCTGCAGCCAGCGCTGGCGGCGCTGCTCGCCGAACCGGAGAACCTGCAGGCCGCTTTTGCCGCGGCGCAGGCCGGCGCGGATCGCACTTGCCAGTCGGGCAAAGCCGGCGCCGGACGAGCGTCCTATCTCAACAGCGACAGCCTGCTCGGCAACATGGACCCCGGCGCCCACGCGGTAGCGATGGTGTTTAAAGCGCTGGCGGAACGATAAGCCTTCCCCGGTGGCGCTGTGCTTACCGGGGCTACAAATCGGCGCCAACCGTAGCCCGGATAAGGCGCTACGCGCCGCTATCCGGGTTTGACCACGATGGCTTTTTACTTGCTGTGCCAGTACGCCTGCGAGCGCACCAGCTGCTGATCGATGCTCTCATCCTCAAAGCGCGCCAGCAGCGATTTCACCACCGCGCCTTCGCCGGTCAGCCAGATGAAATAATCCTCCGCCGGCACCCTCACCTGCGCCAGACGCTCGGCGACGAACGCCGGATGGTGGCCCACCACCCACTCGATGTTAAAGCCGTCGAGATCCGCCAGATAATCTTTATATGACGCATCGGCGATAGTGACGATGGCCGTCACCTGCGGCGTCACCGCCAGCTGACGCAAACCCAGCAGACGACGACGCAGCGCCGGCATACCGGACTCATCGCAGACATACAGTTGCCAGGCGTAATCCTCCGGCACCACCAGCGAGCCGCGCGGACCACCGATCACCAGCTTATCGCCCGCTTTTGCCTCCAGCGCCCAGCGGCTGGCGATTCCGCCGTCGTGGATAAAGAAGTCGTACGCCAGCTCATGGCGTTCGGCATCGTACAGCGGCGTATAGTCGCGGGTAGCAGGCCGCACGCCCTCGCCCCAGTCAATCCCCTCCTCGGTCACCTGCGGCGGGGCAAACGCCGCGCCCGGCTCCGGGAAGAAAAGCTTGGTGTGGTCGTCAAAGCCGCGGGAAACGAAACCTTCCAGCGCCTCGCCTCCCAGCACGATGCGCTGGAAAGCCGCGCCTGCGCGCTCCACGCGCAGCACCGTCAGCTCACGGAAACGCAGCTCATTGCGGACACGCTGCGGGTACTTGTCTGCTTTGGTTTTTGTCATCATCGATCGCCTTCGTGAACAGTAAATAGATATATCTAAACTCGATGCAAATGATAATGATTGCCATCTAAAAAGAATGCAAGTCTTTTTTTGATATAGTCAAAACAAACCGCATTAAAATACCAGCATCAGAAATAAACAGATAAATATCAACAAATTAAAAAATAAATCACGACCAGCATTGCGAGAATTCATTTTTTAGATATAAATTAGATATATCAAAACATAGCAGGAGGTAACCATGCGACATCATCATGAAGACGGGCGTGGGCCGCGCGGGCGCCACGGTGACCCCAGCGAACACGGCGACCATGGCCGTCGCGGCGGCGGACGTCGCCAGCGTTTCTTTGGCCACGGCGAACTGCGGCTGATTATTCTGGACATCCTCAGCCGCAGCGCCAGCCACGGCTATGAGCTGATCAAAGAGATCGAAACCCTCACCCAGGGGAACTACAGTCCCAGCCCGGGGGTGATCTACCCGACGCTGGATCTGCTCCAGGACCAGGGTCTCATCAGCGTGGAAGACGACAACGGACGCAAAAAAATCGTCATCAGCGAAGAGGGAAAACAGCTGCACGCGGAGAACCAGGAGCATCTGGCCCATATCCAGGAGCGTCTGCAGGCGCGGATGGTCGGCTGCGAGCTGCGCCGAGATCCGCAGATGAAGCGCGCGCTGGAGAATTTCAAAGCGGTCCTCGACCTGAAAGTGAACCAGCAGGCCAGCAGCGCCGCCCAGCTCAAGCAGATCATCGGCATTATCGACCGGGCGGCGATGGCGATCTCCCAGCTCGACTAAGCCTCCTTTCTCACCATCGGCTGCCCCGCGCTGGGGCAGCCCGCACCACGACGGATCGTGCCGCTCAACGCCGCAAGGCAGAAAATCTCGTCAGCTCAGGAATAAAACGTGCCAATAATGGCGCCATGAGATTAAATTTTACACATTTCGTCTTTTACTTTGCATTTATCCCGATTTTCACCGCTTCTGCCGAACTGGCGTAATCCCTGCAATACTTAATCCAGTATCGTGTGATACGTCCGCCCCAGGAGCACATTTTGAACAGGTTACCTTCCAGCGCATCGGCTCTGGCCTGCAGCGCACACGCACTGAATCTCATTGAAAAGCGCACGCTTGACCATGAGGAAATGAAAGCACTTAACCAGGAGGTCAGAGAATACTTTAAAGAGCATGTGAATCCGGGGTTTTTAGAGTATCGAAAATCGGTCACAGCCGGCGGGGATTACGGAGCCGTAGAGTGGCAAGCGGGAGGGTTAAATACGCTTGTCGACACCCAGGGACAGGAGTTTATCGACTGCCTTGGCGGGTTTGGCATCTTCAATGTAGGGCACCGTAATCCAGTTGTGGTATCCGCCGTCGAGAATCAACTCGCGAAACAACCGCTTCACAGTCAG
The DNA here is from genome assembly GCF_029967715.1 of Klebsiella sp. V115_8. Taxonomy (NCBI): domain Bacteria; kingdom Pseudomonadati; phylum Pseudomonadota; class Gammaproteobacteria; order Enterobacterales; family Enterobacteriaceae; genus Klebsiella; species Klebsiella sp. V115_8. The sequence continues at coordinate 12,028 of NZ_JASCAR010000032.1, read as the reverse complement.
GAACTGCTGGATCCGCTACGCGCGATGCTGGCGAAAACCCTGGCGGCCTTAACGCCCGGCAAACTGAAGTACAGCTTCTTCTGCAACAGCGGTACCGAATCGGTAGAGGCGGCCATCAAGCTGGCGAAAGCCTATCAGTCGCCGCGCGGTAAATTCACCTTCATCGCCACCAGCGGCGCCTTCCACGGCAAATCGCTGGGCGCGCTGTCGGCCACCGCCAAGTCGACTTTCCGCAAACCGTTTATGCCGCTGCTGCCGGGCTTCCGCCATGTGCCGTTCGGCGATATCAACGCCATGCGCACCATGCTGAGCGAGTGCAAGAAAACCGGCGACGACGTCGCGGCGGTGATCCTTGAGCCGATTCAGGGCGAAGGGGGCGTGATCCTGCCGCCGACGGGGTATTTGCCGGCGGTGCGTAAGCTGTGCGACGAGTTTGGCGCCCTGCTGATCCTCGACGAAGTGCAGACCGGCATGGGCCGCACTGGCAAGATGTTCGCCTGCGAGCATGAGAACGTTCAGCCCGACATTCTGTGTCTGGCGAAAGCGCTCGGCGGCGGCGTGATGCCGATCGGCGCGACGGTGGCGACGGAAGAGGTCTTCTCGGTGCTGTTCGACAACCCGTTCCTGCACACCACGACCTTCGGCGGCAACCCGCTGGCCTGTGCGGCGGCGCTGGCGACCATCAACGTGCTGTTGACGCAAAACCTGCCGGCGCAGGCGGCGCAGAAAGGCGATATGCTGCTGGACGGTTTCCGCCTGCTGGCGCAGGAGTATCCGGACCTGGTGAATGAAGTGCGCGGGAAAGGCATGCTGATGGCCATCGAGTTTGTCGATAACGAGATTGGCTACGACTTTGCCAGCGAGATGTTCAGACAGCGGGTGCTGGTCGCCGGGACGTTAAATAACGCCAAGACGATCCGCGTTGAACCGCCGCTGACGCTCACCCTTGAGCAGTGCGAGCAGGTGCTGAAGGCGGCGCGTAAGGCGCTGGCGGCCCTGCGCGTCTCGGTTGAAGAGGCGTAATAAACTGCCCCTCCCCCCGGTCCTCTCCCAATGGAAGAGGACCGGGATTATCTTCTGCTCTGGATTTCCCTCACACCTGCGGTAGCAGGCCGATAAAGCTGCGCTTCTGCCGCGGCTGCGACATCATCTCTTCCAGCTTTTCGACGCAGGCTAAATAGTGCGGGGTCTTCTTGTGCGCCAGCACCGCTTCATCGTCTTTATAGGCTTCGTAGATAAAAAAGCGGGTCTTCACCTCCGGATCCTGCAGGACATCAAAGCGCAGGTTGCCCGGCTCCCGCAGCGCCCCTTCGTGGTTGGCGCGGAACACCTCGAGAAACTCATCCACCCGCTCGGGTTTGATATTGATCTCCACCAGCGTCACATTCATTTCCGCTCTCCCTGTTTCTCTTCCTGCCAGAACTGGTACGCTTCGCGCGCGTTCAGATTCTCATGCACCACCTTTTTCACCGCCTTCAGCATTGCGCGCGGGGCGCTGGACTGGAAGATATTGCGCCCCATATCCACCCCGGACGCCCCCTGGTCGATCGCCCGCCAGCACATCTCCAGCGCCTCATGCTCCGGCAGCTTTTTCCCCCCGGCGATGACGATCGGCACCGGGCAGCTGGCGGTCACTTTTTCAAAGCCTTCCTCAACGAAATAGGTCTTCACAAACTGCGCCCCCATTTCGGCGGCAATCCGGCTGGCCAGCGAGAAGTAGCGCGCATCGCGGGTCATCTCTTTGCCGACGCCGGTCACCGCCAGTACCGGCATACCGTAGCGGTTGCCGGCGTCCACCAGTTTGATGATGTTGTTGATCGACTGATGTTCGTATTGGCTGCCGATATAGACCTGCGCCGCCACTGCGCAAACGTTCAGGCGCAGCGCATCTTCCATCGCCACCGCCACGCACTCGTTGGAAAGTTCGCTGAGGATCGAGTTGCCGCCGGAGGCGCGCAGCACCACCGGTTTGTTGGTCGCGGCCGGCACCTGACTGCGCAGTACGCCGCGGGTGCACATCAGCACGTCGGTTTCCTCGAACAGCGGCGCAATCGACAGATCGATGCGCTCCAGCCCGGTGGTGGGTCCCTGGAAGTAACCGTGATCGAAGGCCAGCATGACCGTGCGGTTGCTGTGCGGATTAAAAATGCGCGCCAGCCGCGACTGCATGCCCCAGTCCAGCGAGCCGCAGCCTTTCAGGGTATACAGCGTGTTCTGCTGCGGGCGGTCGAGGCCGAAGTCCTTGCCCTCTTTGATATCGTCTAAATCAGCCATCTCATCCTCCGTCAGAAGTCGTAGTTATTGATGTTCTCTTTGCTGAACACCACGCGCTCCGGCAGCAGCACGATACCGTTGCCCTTCGCCTCATACTGGTAGCCCTGCACGCTGTTCGGTTCGACCTTCAGCGAGCCGATATCTTTCACCTCAACGCTGTCGCCGACGTTAAGATCGCCCTTTTTCAGCAGACGATCGGCGACGTTAACCGCAATTTTGCCCTGCTGAACCACATCCCACAGGCCAAAGGCTTTCACCGTGCCGCGCTCCACGTACGGGCGCATCACGTTGGGGGTACTAAAGCCGACGATCGCCACGCCCTGGCGCTTGAGGTTTTCCGCCGCCTGCGCCGCCGCCGGCAGGGCATTGGCATCCGGCGCGATAATGGCGTCAAGATCCGGATACGCTTTTAAGATCCCCTCGGCGGTTTGCAACGATTTGGTGGCATCGTTATAGCCGAACTGGGTGGTGACGATTTGCCACTGCGGATGTTCTTTTTCGATTTTGGCTTTGGCTTCCTTCACCCACTGGTTCTGGTCGGTCACCGTCGGGCTGGAGTAGAAAAACGCCACTTTGGCAGCGGGCCTGGTCACCTGCTTTTCCGCCATCTCCACCAGCAGGCCGCCGAGCTGCTGCGGGGTGCCCTGATTGATATAGATGCTGCGGCACTCCGGTTTGGTATCGGAATCCCAGGTCAGGACCTTCACCCCGCGCTGCATCGCCCGCTTCAGCGCCGGACACAGGCCGTCCGGCGAGACGGCGGAGACGATAATCGCGTTGTAGCCCTGGTTGACGAAGTTGTTGATCAGCTGCACCTGGCCGGAAACGCTGGGCTCGGTGGGGCCGTCATAGGTGACATCCACGCCCAGCGCTTTCCCCGCCTCTTTCGCGCCGTTGCCGCCGCTGGTAAAGAAGCCCACGCCGACCAGCTTAGGTATAAAGGCGATGCGGTCCGCCGCCTGGGCGGTTGCCACGCTTAACGCCAGCGCCAGGACGCTCGTCTGGAGGATTCGTTTGGTTTTCATCGTATGTTTATGCTCCGATTGTTTTACGCGAGAAAAGACACCGCCAGGTCGCGCGCACCCATTCACGGTGCAGGCTCAGCGAACGCCCCATCACCACCACCACCAACAGCGCCCCTGACAGCGCGCTCGACACCTGGTTGGGGATGCCGACCATCTGTAAACCCTGTTGCAGATACCCCACCAGCAATGCCGCCAGCGCGGTACCCAGTATCGATCCCGAGCCGCCGTAAATATTGGCCCCGCCGAGCACCGCCGCGGTCAGCGCCGGCATCAGCAGGTCACGGCCTAAATCCGAACGCGCCGAGCCAAAATAGGAGACCATCACCAGCGCCGCCACTGCCGACGCCACGCCCACCAGGCCATACAGCACATACGGGATGCCGTTGACCGACAGCGCGGCATAGCGGGCGGCGCGCGGGTTTTGCCCGAGTAAAAAAAGATGGCGGCCAAAGCGCCCGCGATGGGCCAGCAGCCAGAAGAGAAAGGTGATGACCGCGAACAGCACCAGCGGCAGCGGCAGCCCGCCCAGGGTTAAATTGGCGAAGGCGGTGAAGCTGTCGGGAAAGCCGCCGATCCCTTCATAGCCGGTGGCGCCGGCCATGCCGGAAAGCAGCAGCGCGCCGCCGCCGTACAGATACAGCGTCCCGAGGGTGATCACCAGCGGGCTGATGCCGGTGTAGTGGATCAGCGCGGCGTTGATTAACCCGCACAGCAGCCCCAGCAGCAACGTCAGCGACACCGCCAGCCACAGCGGCCAGCCCGCCTGGGTCATCACCCCGAGGGCGATGGCGCACAGGCCGATGGTCGAGCCCAGCGAAATATCGATCCCGCCGCTGATGATCACCAGCGTCAGCGGCAGCGCGACGATGCCGATGCAGATAAAGTCGCTGGTGCTAAAGAGCAGCATATTGAGATCCAGCATGCGCGGATTCAGCGCGCCGAACAGCAGGATTTCCACGACTAACAACGCCAGCAGCGCGCTTTCCCAGTTAAGCTTCAGCTTCATTTACGCCACCTCTTTGCTTTTGCGTTCGGAAAAGCGGGCAACCTGTTTGCCCCCTTTGTTGCCGGGCTGGAAACGGCTGTACTTCAGCGCCCGCTGATGGCGGGTCAGCGCCTGGCGCAAGCGGCCATCAAGGACCAGCACCCCGAGCAGTACCAGGCCGGCGATAAAGTCATTCCACCAGGCGGGAAGGCGGAACAGCACCAGCACGGTGTCGATTTGGGTGAGGAAGAAGGCGCCGAGAAACGCGCCGAGCAGGGTGCCGGTACCGCCGAGCAGCGAAATTCCGCCCAGCACGCAGGCGGCGATGGCTTTCATCTCCAGGCCGCTGCCGGTCTGATTGGGCACAAAGCCAATCTGCGCGGCGAAGACGATCCCGGCGCAGGCCGCCAGCATACCGTTGAGGGTAAAGGCCAGCATCCGCGTGCGGTTGACCGCCACGCCCAGCTGGCGGGCAGCGGCGAGGTTATCGCCAACGGCATAGAAATCACGCCCAGAGGCGGTGCGCGACAGCAGCCATGCTCCCGCCAGCAGCAGCGCCAGCACCAGCCAGCCCAGCGGCGAGACGCCGATAAACAGCGGCTCCGAGAGCGATTTCAGGCTATCGGGCAAGCCTTCGATCCATTTCCCGCCGGTCCACAGCAACATCACCCCGCGATACAACCCCAGCGTGCCGAGGGTGGCGACGATCGCCGGAATGCGCAGCCCCACCACCAGCAGGCCGTTAAAAGCCCCGGCCAGCGCGCCAATCGCCAGCGCGAAGGCGATCGCCGTCGCCAGCCCGTAGCCGTTGTTCAGCGCCACCCCAACGGCGATGGCGCTCAGGCCAACGGTGGAGCCCACCGACACGTCGATATTGCGGGTCAGCATCACCAGCGTTGCCCCCAGCGCCAGCAGGCACAGGATTTGCGAGCTGGCGAAAATCATCGCCAGCGTCTGCAGGCTGAAATAGGCCGGATTGAGCGCCACCAGCACGGCAAACAGCGCCACGATGGCGAAGAAGGCGCTCAGTTCGCGATTCTTGAGTAACGTTTTCATGCCTGCCCTCCAAAGGCCAGGGTCATCATGCGATCGACGGTCACCGCCTGCCGCGCCAGTTCGCCGCTGTAGCGGCCCTGATGCATCACCAACACCCGGTCGGCCAGGCCAACGAACTCATCCAGATCGCTGGAGATCATCAGCACCGCCACATTTTGCGCGGCAACGCTTTTCAGCAACTGATAGATATCGGCGCGGGCGGAGACATCCACGCCGCGCGTCGGTTCATCAACAATCAACAGCAGCGGGTTAGCCTCCAGACAGCGCGCCAGCAGCACCTTCTGCTGGTTGCCGCCGGAGAGGGTACGCACCGGCTGATCGCCATCGGCCAGCTTGATCCCCAGCGCCCGGTGATAGCGTTCGACCACCGCCGCCTCCCGTTTCCCCTGCTGCCACCACGACGGCTGATTGAACATCACCGTGTTCCAGCGCACCGGCGCATCGAGAAACAGCCCGGAGACCTGGCGGTCTTCGGGCAGATAGACCAGCCCGCTGGCCAGCCTGGCGTGGGTGCTCTCCTGACTAATCTCGCGGTTCTCCAGCCAGATCCGCCCGGCGCGCGGCGGACGCAGGCCGTATAAGGTTTCGGCAAATTCGGTGCGCCCGGATCCCACCAGCCCGGCGAGGCCGACGATCTCCCCGGCGCGGATCTCCAGACTGAGATCGATAAAACCTTCGCCGGTGAGATCCTCCACCCGCAAAACGGGAAAATCCTGCGCCTGGGTGCGGCGGTTGCCCGGCAGCGCCAGCCACAGCTTTTGCGTGTCGCTCAGCGCATGGTCGCGGCTGGCCGGCGTCATGGCGCTGATAAGCTGTTGGTCGCCGTAGCCCGCCGTTTCGCCGCTGAGCACTACCGCCCCATCGCGCATCACCGACACATGGCTGGCAAGCTGGCGGATTTCCGGCAGTTTGTGCGAGATAAAGACGATCCCCACGCCGAGCCCCTGCAACGCCCGGATCTGCTGAAACAACCTTTCCGTTTCGCCCGGCGTTAAAGAGGCGGTGGGTTCATCAAGGATCAGGATCCGCGCCTCGCGCATCAGGCCGCGCAGGATCTCGACCATCTGTTGATCGGCTACCTCAAGCGTGCTGGCGCTGGCGTCCAGGTTGATCTGGCAGTTCAGCTGCTGCAGTTTTTCCTGCAGCCGCGCGGCGGTATCCGCCCGCTTCGGCAGACGAAAAAGAATGTTCTCGCGCACGCTGAGGTTGGGAAACAGCATCGGCTCCTGCGGCACCAGATAGATGCCCAGCTGGTGGGCCAGCGCCGGGTTAAGGCGCGCAAACGCGCGTTCGCCGATCGTCAGTTCACCGCTATCCGGGGTTTCGACGCCGGCGATGATCTTCATCAGCGTCGATTTACCCGCGCCGTTGCCCCCCATCAGCGCATGCACCTGGCCCGCGCATAGCGTAAAGTCGATGCCCTTCAGCACGGCAACGCCGGAGAACTGTTTGCGGATCTGGCGAGCTTCAAGCAGTGGCTTCATCGTCGCGCCTCGTTTGAACAAATGATTTTTAAATTTAATAATGTTCAAAAGCGTAGACGGTGAACTATATTTACAACCGTGCGAAGATCACAGTTTGGCGCTTTAGATCGTCCGGAAAAAAGGGGCCAGAGAGGAAAGATCCGTTTTGCCAGTCGGCTCACACTTTCCGGCCGCGCAATAGCGAACATATGATCTAAATTTTTATAAGAGTTCAATTTATGAGCGAAAAACGCATTACGGAAGACCATCGCTACGCCGGGCTGGCGTTAGCCGAGGAAGAGCTGGTGGCGCGGGTGGCGTGGTGTTACTACCACGACGGCCTGACGCAAAACGACATCGGCGAGCGTTTGGGGCTGCCGCGGCTGAAGATTTCCCGCCTGCTGGAGAAGGGTCGCCAGTCCGGGGTGATCCGCGTGCAGATCAACTCGCGCTATGAAGGCTGTCTGGCGCTGGAAAGCGAACTCCAGCAGCGCTTTGGCCTCAAGATTGCTCGCGTGCTGCCGGCGCTCAACACCCCGCCGATGAATACCCGGCTGGGGATCGGCGCGGCGCAGTCGCTGATGGGGATTCTGCAACCGGGACAGCTGCTGGCGGTCGGCTTCGGCGAAGCCACCATGAGCTGCCTGCAGCATCTCAGCGGCTTTATCGGCTCGCAGCAGGTGCGGCTGGTGACCCTCTCCGGCGGCGTCGGCCCCTATATGACCGGCATCGGTCAGCTGGATGCCGCCTGCAGCGTGAGCATTATTCCGGCGCCGCTGCGGGTCTCGTCGGCGGAGGTCGCCGAAATCCTGCGCCGCGAATCCAGCGTGCGCGATGTGATGCTGGCGGCGACGGCGGCGGACGCGGCGGTGGTTGGCATTGGCGCTATCGATCAGCGGCGCGACGCGACCATTCTGCGCTCCGGCTATATCAGCGAGGGCGAACAGCTGATGTACGCCCGCAAAGGGGCGGTCGGCGACATTTTAGGTTATTTCCTGCAGGCCGACGGCCGGCCGGTAGAGGGGCTGGAGATCCATCGGGAACTGCTCGGCGTGACCCTGGATGAGCTGGCGCAGCTGCCGACCATCGTCGGCGTCGCCGGGGGAGAACAAAAAGCGCAGGCGATTCATGCCGCTCTGACTGGCAAGCGGATTAATGGCCTGGTAACGGAAGAGACAACAGCACGCGCGGTGCTCGCGCTGGCCTCCTGAAGGCCCGGCGCCGCGCGACAACAGCGAGGCGCATGTCATGAGTTACCTGTTAGCGTTAGATGCCGGGACCGGCAGCATTCGGGCGGTCATTTTCGATCTCAATGGCCGCCAGCTGGCGGTGGGCCAGGCCGAATGGAAACACCTGAGCGTCGATAACGTCCCCGGCTCGATGGAGTTCGACCTTACCACCAACTGGCAGCTGGCCTGCCAGTGCATTCGCCAGGCGCTCGACGCCGCCCGGCTCTCTCCCGCCGATATTCAGTCCGTCGCCTGCTGTTCGATGCGCGAAGGGATCGTCCTCTATGACCGCAACGGCGAGGCCATCTGGGCCTGCGCCAACGTTGATGCCCGCGCCAGCCGCGAAGTCGCGGAGCTTAAAGAGATCCACGACTATCATTTTGAATCCGAGGTGTACGAGGTCTCCGGGCAAACGCTGGCGCTCAGCGCGATGCCGCGCCTGCTGTGGCTGGCGCACCATCGGCCCGATATCTACCGCAAGGCGGCGACCATCACCATGATCAGCGACTGGCTGGCGGCGAAGCTTTCCGGCGAGCTGGCGGTCGACCCGTCAAACGCGGGCACCACCGGCATGCTCGATCTGTTCAGCCGCGACTGGCGTCCGGCGCTGCTGGATATGGCCGGGCTGCGCGCCGATATGCTGTCGCCGGTGAAAGAGACCGGCACGCTGCTGGGCGCCGTCACCGAAGCGGCAGCCCAGCAGAGCGGCCTGCGCGCCGGGACGCCGGTGGTGATGGGCGGCGGCGACGTGCAGCTCGGCTGCCTGGGGCTCGGGGTGGTGCGCGCCGGACAAAGCGCAGTGCTCGGCGGCACCTTCTGGCAGCAGGTGGTGAATCTGCCGCAGGTGCGCACCGACCCGCAGATGAATATTCGCGTTAACCCTCACGTCATTCCCGGCATGGCGCAGGCGGAGTCCATCAGCTTTTTTACCGGCCTGACCATGCGCTGGTTCCGCGACGCCTTCTGCGCTGAAGAAAAGCTGATTGCCGAGCGCCTCGGCGTCGATGCCTATTCGCTGCTGGAGGAGATGGCCAGCCGCGTACCCGCCGGTTCCCACGGCGTGATGCCTATTTTTTCCGACGCCATGCACTTTAAGCAGTGGTACCACGCCGCGCCGTCGTTTATTAACCTCTCCATCGATCCGGAGAAGTGCAATAAAGCCACTCTGTTCCGCGCCCTGGAGGAGAACGCGGCGATTGTCTCCGCCTGCAACCTGGCGCAGATATCGCAGTTTTCCGGGGTGACTTTCGATAGCCTGGTGTTTGCCGGCGGCGGCTCGAAGGGAGCGCTGTGGAGCCAGATCCTCAGCGACGTCACCGGCCTGCCGGTGCGGGTGCCGGTGGTCCGCGAAGCCACCGCCCTCGGCTGCGCCATCGCCGCCGGCGCTGGCGCCGGGCTGTACGGCGACATGGCCAGCGCCGGAGAAAAGTTAGTGAGCTGGCACCGCGAGTTCACCCCTAATCCGCAGCATCGCGAGCTGTATCAGGAGATGATGAGCAAATGGCAGTCGGTCTATGCCGATCAGCTTGGTCTTGTCGATAGCGGGCTGACAACGTCGATGTGGCAGGCGCCGGGCCTCGAACGCCGCCAGCGCGCTGTGTCTTCCCCCTCACCCTAATCCTCTCCCGGCGGGAGAGGGAACCGTTCGGCGCGAAGCCTGATTTTCAGTGCCCGCTTGTCCCTCTCCCTTTGGGAGAGAGGCAACGCTTCGCCGTTCTTTGAATCCCATCACAATCACCGCACTCCCCTTTTCCCTTTTTCTTCACGACGGCTAAATTAGTAACTCATCCGACCACATAACAATAATTTTACATTGGAAGCCATTATGAGCCGCTATCCGTCGCTTTTCGCCCCGCTTGAGCTGGGCTTCACTACCCTCAAAAACCGCGTGTTGATGGGCTCCATGCATACCGGTCTGGAAGAACTGCCCGACGGCGCGCAACGGTTAGCGGCCTTTTACGCCGAGCGCGCGCGGCACGGCGTGGCGCTGATCGTCACCGGCGGCATCGCGCCCGCCCCGTCCGGGGTGACCATGGCCGGCGGCGCGGTACTCAACGATGCCAGCCATCTGGCGCATCATCGCCAGATCACCGACGCGGTACATCAGGAAGGCGGTAAAATCGCCCTGCAGATCCTGCACACCGGGCGCTACAGCTACCAGCCCGCGCTGGTCGCCCCCTCTTCTCTGCAGGCGCCGATTAACCGGTTCACCCCTCATGAGCTGAGCCACGACGAGATCCTCTCGCTGATCGATGATTTTGCCCACTGCGCCCAGCTGGCGCGGGAAGCAGGCTATGACGGCGTGGAGGTGATGGGCTCTGAGGGCTATCTGATTAACGAATTCCTCGCCGCGCGCACTAACCAGCGCAACGATCAATGGGGCGGCGATTACGCGCGCCGGATGCGTTTCGCCGTTGAAGTGGTCAAGGCCGTGCGCCAGCGCGCCGGTCACGATTTCATTATCATCTACCGTCTGTCGATGCTCGATCTGGTTAACGACGGCAGCACGCTGGCGGAAGTCACCGCGCTGGCCAAAGCCATCGAGGCGGCGGGGGCGACGATCATCAACACCGGCATCGGCTGGCACGAAGCGCGCATTCCGACCATCGCCACTCCGGTACCGCGCGGCGCCTTTAGCTGGGTCACCCGCAAACTGAAGGGCGCGGTGTCGATCCCGCTGATCACCACCAACCGCATCAACGATCCGCAGGTCGCGGAGGCGATCCTCGCCCGCGGCGATGCCGACATGGTCTCAATGGCCCGCCCGTTCCTTGCCGATGCCGAATTTATGTCGAAAGCGCAGAGCGATCGCGCCGATGAGATCAACACCTGCATCGGCTGCAACCAGGCGTGTCTCGATCGGATCTTCGTCGGCAAAGTCACCTCCTGTCTGGTCAACCCGCGCGCCTGCCATGAAACCTTGATGCCGGTCCTGCCTGCCAACGCCCCTAAGCGGCTGGCGGTGGTCGGCGCCGGGCCTGCCGGTCTGGCCTTCGCGGTTAACGCCGCCGCCCGCGGTCATCACGTCACGTTGTTCGATGCCCTCCCGGAGATCGGCGGCCAGTTTAATATCGCCAAACAGATCCCCGGCAAAGAGGAGTTTCATGAAACCCTGCGCTACTACCGTAGAATGCTCGATCTTAACGGCGTCGATCTACGTCTGAACACCCGCGTCACGGCAGACGATCTGCTGGCGTTCGATGAGACGATCCTCGCCACCGGCATTGCCCCGCGCCTGCCGGCGATCGTCGGGATCGATCATCCCAAGGTGCTCAGCTACCTGGATGTCTTACGCGATAAAGCGCCGGTTGGCGCGAAGGTGGCGATAATCGGCTGCGGCGGCATCGGCTTCGACACCGCGATGTATTTAAGCCAGTCGGGGGGGGCCACCAGCCAGGATATCGGCGAGTTCTGTCGCGAATGGGGTATCGATACCAGCCTGCGGACGGCGGGCGGGCTGCGTCCTGAAGGCCCGCAGCTGAGTCAAAGCCCGCGACAGATTGTGATGCTGCAGCGCAAGGCGAGCAAACCGGGCGACGGGCTCGGCAAAACCACCGGCTGGATCCACCGCGCCACGCTGCTGGCGCGCGGCGTGAAAATGATCCCGGCGGTCAGCTATGAGAAGATCGATGATGAGGGATTACACGTGACGATCGGCGGCGAGCGCCAGCTGCTGGCGGTGGATCATGTCGTGATCTGCGCCGGTCAGGAGCCGCGCCGCGAGCTGGCGGATCCGCTGCGCGCGGCGGGGAAAACGGTGCATTTGATCGGCGGCTGCGACGTGGCGGCGGAGCTGGATGCGCGCCGGGCGATTGCCCAGGGCACGAAGCTGGCGCTGGCGATTTAGCCGTGTCCCGGGGGCGGCGCGATGCGCCTTCCCCGGGCTACCACGATAATCCCGAACGGTAGCCCGGCTAAAGCGACAGTCGGTAGCCCGGCTAAGGCGACAGTCGGTAGCCCGGCTAAGGCGACAGTCGGTAGCCCGGCTAAGGCGAC